>NZ_PSRR01000092.1 GCF_004296405.1 Bradyrhizobium sp. Leo170 | reverse complement strand
TGTGATAGACCACTAGGTGATTTCCCTTATGAAAGCGGCTTCACGCGCACGCGTGCTTATCGTCATGTTAGAATCATTCCAATCAACGGTGGCCTTCGCCGTCCTCGCGCGCGCAAATTCGAACAATTCAAAATTTCGGAGGTGGAATTGCACCGTTCGCCTCGTGTTTAAGTGTTGGTCGCCGCGCGCCATGAAGCTCGCGGCCAACAAGATTATTGGGGCGTAGAGAAACATGATGAGAGTATCGCAGGCGAGGCTTCGGCTATTTGCCTCGGCTAGCTATGTCGCGTTCTGTCTGTCCATCGGCGCAGCGGACGCACAGGCGCAGACAGCACCGAGCCAAGGGGGAGCATCCTCTCTGCCTGCAGTTACAGTCGACCCGCCAGAGACGCGACGACGTCCTGGGTCGCCGGCCGCGCGCACGTCCACGAACGCAGGACGGACGCGGCGGACACAAGCCGCACGCCGGAACGAAACGGCACCGGCCACAAACCCGCCCCCAGCGCCCAGTTTCGGCCCGAGCCAGGATGCCCGCACCGGCACGGTCGGCGTCTATGCCAACAGCACGTCGGTCGCCACGAAGACGAACACACCTTTGATCGACATCCCGCAGTCCGTCAGCGTCCTGACCAAGGAGTTCATCCAGGACCAAGGCTTTCAGACCCTGACGGATGTGACGCGATATGTGCCGGGGGTCGCGATCCACCAGGGCGAAGGCAATCGCGACGAGCTTGTCATTCGCGGCGTGGACTCCAGCGCGAACTTTTATGTCAATGGCTTCCGCGACGACGTGCAGTATTTCCGCGACCTCTACAACGCCCAGAGCGTCGAGGTGCTGAAAGGGCCGAGCGCACTGACCTTCGGACGTGGTGCCGGCGGCGGTCTCGTGAACCGGACGCTGAAGGAGGCAGACGGCACGAGAATTTACCAAGCGACGGCGCAGACCGGCTCCTACAACGACAGGCGCGTGTCGCTCGATGCGGGACAAGCCGTGAACGAGAACGTCGCCGTACGGCTGAACACCTTCTACGAGAACAGCAATACGTTCCGCGACTATGGTCACTTCGAGCGATACGGCTTCAATCCGACCGTGACGCTGAAGCCGACCGACGACACAAAGATCAAGCTGAGCTACGAATACTACCACGATGAGCGTCTTGCGGATCGCGGTAACCCGTCGCTCGGCATTCCAGGCGGCGCCACGCGCTTCAACCCGACGGTACCGTTCGCGCCCAATGGCGATCTGACGACGTTCTACGGCAGCCCAATCTACAACCAAGCAAGGGTTGACGTGCAGACCGGCATTGCCGTGATCGAGCATGATTTCGGCAACGGACTGACGGCAAAGAACTCCACGCTCTACGCCGACTACAACCGTGGCTATCGCAACGTCTATCCCGGTGGCACGGGCGGCGGTCCAGGCGGCGGCGCGGTGACGCCGGATCTTACACAGGTGTCGCTCAACGCGTACCAGAACGACACCCCCCGCGAGAACGTCTTCAACCAAACCGATTTCGTGTACAAGACGGCGACGGGACCAGTCTTTCATACCGTCGCGTTCGGCACCGAATTTGGTCGAGAGACCGGCCTGTCCAGGCGCGACTCCGGCATCTTCCCCAACAACGGGAACAGGGCTTTCGACGTCGTCAATCCATTCAACCCGACTTATTTCGGACCGGTGCTGTTCACCCACCTTCCGAGCGACGCCAACAGCAAATACCGGCTGAATATCGCCTCAGGCTATGTGCAAGACCAGATCGAGGCGACCCGCTGGCTGCAATTCTTCCTCGGCGCCCGCTACGACAGCTTTGACCTGTCGGCGGTCGATTTCAATACCAACATCAACCGCAGCAGGGTCGACGAGAAGGTCTCTCCGCGCGTTGCGATTATCGTGAAGCCAATCGACAACCTTTCCGTCTACACCGCCTACAGCACCTCCTTTTTGCCCGCGTCCGGAGACCAGTTCAGCGCGCTGAGCCCGGGGACACTGATCTTGCAGCCGCAGAAATTCGAGAACACCGAGGTCGGGGTCAAATGGAACATCCAGCCCAAGCTGCTGTTCACGGCGGCCCTGTATGAACTCAATCGTACGAATGTGCCGATTGCCGATCCCAACAACCCTGGCTTCTTCTTCGCCAACGGCGCCAACCAGATCCGCGGTTTCGAGACTGCGGTCACGGGTTACGTAACGCCCGATTGGCAAACAGTTTTCGGCTACGCTTATACCGACGCGCGCGTCACCAGCGCGACTTCGTCAACGATCGTGCCCGGCAATCGCGTGCAGCTCGTGCCCTTCAATCAGTTCGCCTGGTGGAACAAGTATCAGATCGATCAGCGATGGGCTGCTTCTCTCGGTATCATTTACTTCTCGGATTCCTTTGCCTCGTCCGACGATACTGTGCGGCTGCCGGGCTTCTGGCGTTTTGATGCCGGCCTGTTTGCAAAGATCGACGAGACATGGAGCGCTCAGCTCAATGTCGAGAACATCTTCAACACGGGCTACTGGGCGACCGCCGACGGCAACAACAATATCTCGCCGGGCCAGGGTCGCACGATCCGCGTGCTGGCGCGGGCGAGGTTTTAGGTTCGCTGCCGGTCGCATCGTGTTCACAGCCGGAATCCCGGCCGCGCCGCATAGCGGTCGGCCGGGGTGTGCACGGCTCCTGTGCAACGCACACACGTTTGTACCAGCGAATCGGCGGGGCGTTGTGATAATATTGGCCCACAATCACGAGGAGTATCCAGATGCCCGAAGCGGAGATTGGCTGGATTGCAGCAATCATAATTGGTGGCTTGGCTGGTTGGTTCGCCGAGATGTTCATGAAGTCCGGCACCGGCATTCTGATGAACATCATCCTTGGTATCGTTGGCGCCGCGTTGGCAAACTGGCTGCTCGGCCTGTTTGGCGTCGCTCTCGGCGGATGGATCGGCTACTTGATCGCCGGATTCATCGGCGCCTGCATCATCATCTTCCTGTGGCGGGCGATCCGGGGCCGCACTGTTTAGACGCCTGGGCTTCGGTTCTGGTTGAATCAGAACCGAGTTCTGGATTCGTCTTTTGACGCGTTTCCTTCACGCGAACGGGCATCCACTTCGCTCGAAAGCGCTCCAGCTCTGCATCTGAACAACTAAAAATCGTTCTACGCGGCACTTAAGGGAGGATTTCGTGGAGCAGATTCTTATCAATCTGGTGGCGGGTGCGATCGGCGGAAACGCGGCCGGAAAGGCGTCCCAGAACTTTGATTTGGGCACGCTGGGCAACACGATCGCCGGCCTCGTCGGCGGCGGCGTTCTCGGTCAGATCATCACGCTCGTATGGCCGGCGATCGCCACATCGATCCAGAGCGGGAATTTCGACATTGGGTCAATCATTGCCCAGGTGGTCGGTGGCGGCGCAGGTGGTGCGATCCTCACGGCCATCGTCGGAGCGATCAAGAACCGGTCCTAGAGCATGATCCGGAAAAGTGGAAACCGGTTTTCCGAAAAGATCATGCTCAAATAAAGAGATCTCAGGCCGACGACGAAGGCGCGCTATTCTTCTGGCGACAGACGGACAATCTGGCGCCCGCCATTCATCACCTTGAGATTGTTGACGTACTCCTCAGGACGCTGCCAGCGGTGAGGTACTTTCAATCCCATGAAGCTTGCGATTTCGCCGATGAAGCCAGTGCAATTGAATGTTTCCGCGTTCCAGACCGGTGAATCCGCCTGCAACTTCTTGATGTATGCGAAAACCCGTTTTGCGTCCGCCTCATTCAGGTAAACCCGATAGCTCGCGGTCAGGTAGTCCGGATCAAGATCGCCATAGCTTGCCCCGGTCTCGGACGGCACCACCGTCAAATGACCGAGTATATAGGCAAAGGTTTCTCCCGCTGGGGTCAGGCCCGCGACGTCAACTGCCCGCTCGCTTGTCTTTCCATACCAGACGAAAGCATGTCCCCAACTCGCCGCCGTTCTGGCTCTGAAGTCGACGTAATACGGGCCCATTGCGGCGCTAGACGCCGACTTTCGTGTCGACCGTGGCGCCGGTTGCGATTCAACGGCCGCGTCACTGGAAACAAGCGCATTCGCATTGGCGGTGCGCTTGTAGGCCTCCCGTTTCTGGGAAGTGGCGCGTTCCGAGCTGGCGCGAGCGTCAGCTTCCTGAGCGGAAGCCGATTGGACTGTGGCCGGGAGCAAAACAGCGAGAGTTAATCCCGCAAGTAAGCATCGTCCTGATCTCGTCAGGCTGTTTACCACGCTTTGCCCCCTTAACCGTCGACGATAAAGCTCAGATTGAACGAGCCGAGTCAGTATCGCGTCAGTAGCGCGGCGCGACAATAGGCGTCTTGCCGACGGGAGTCTTCCCGACCGGGGTCTTGCCAATCGGCATCTTGCCGATGGGAGCCGCCGGATAGGCGGGCACGGGCTCTCGGCGCGGAAGGTCGGCCGCGCTGGCGGCGGTCACCAGAGCAAAGGTTGCGCCTACTGCAATCACGATTTTCTTCACGGTACTTCTCCCCAACTTAGAAAGAACCAGGCGGTAACCTGCGCTCCTCCCGACCATGCACGGCGGAATGCGACCTCAGTGCGGCAGATCGAACCCGTTGGAGCAATTGGTCCACAGTGCGGCACATATGACACACCCCTGATGCCATTCTCACGTGGGCAAGGCGCGGTTGCGACATTCACGTAACGGTGAACGTGACGATTGGAGGGATTTCTGATCATTGGGTGCCTCCAGATGAATGGAGGTTCGGAATGCCCCCCTATGCGGTCCTCGCGCTCGCTATTGTTGTCGAAGTTGTCGCAACGAGCGCGATGAAGGCATCCGCGGGATTTACCAGGCTCGGCCCTTCTCTGTTGGTGGTAGCAGGCTACGCTGTCGCCTTCGTGTTGCTCGCCAAAACCCTTGATCGCATACCGCTCGGCATCGCCTACGCTTTTGGGCAGGCGGCGGTATCGTACTGGTCGCGCTCATTGCGTGGGCGATCTACGGACAGCGCCCCGACTTTGCGGGCTTCGTCGGGATGGGCCTGATCGTGGCGGGCGTCCTGGTTCTGAACCTTCTGTCCAAGACATCCGTCCACTGACCGGCTAGAGCATATTCGGTTCTGATTGAATCAGAACCGAAGCTCTCCATTCTTTTTTTGACGCGTTTTCTTCACGCGAACCGGTACCCACTTCGCTCGAAAACGCTCTAGGAGCGTAGAACCTCTACACTTCGAGCCATTCCTTGCGAACGGCTTCGTTGGCCCTGAGCTCGTCGGGCGTGCCTTCGAACACGATGCGGCCATGGCCCATGATGTAGACCCGGTGCGAAATCCTGAGCGCGATGGACAGCTTTTGCTCGACCAGCAGGATAGCAACGCCCGCCTTCGCGATATGAGCGATCAGGTCACCGACCTGCTGTACGATCAGCGGGGCCAGTCCTTCCGTGGGCTCATCGATCATGATGAGCTCGGGGTCGCCCATCAGCGTCCGGCAGGTGGTCAGCATCTGCTTCTCGCCGCCAGAGAGCACGCCGGCGGGCGTATCGGCGCGCGCCGCGAGGTTGGGGAACATGTCGAGCATGTCCTGCAGCCGCCATTTGCCGGGCCGACGCGTGTTCTTGATGCCGAGGAGGAGATTCTGACGGACTGTGAGGCCGGGGAAGATGTCGCGGTGCTCCGGCACATAGCCGAGGCCTAAGCGCGCGATCTTGTGGCTCGGCAGCCCGGCGATCTCCTGCCCCTTGAAGCGAATCGTCCCCTGAGGCGGCACCTCGCCCATGATCGCCTTGACCGTAGTGGAGCGGCCGACACCGTTGCGGCCAAGCAGGCTCACTACTTCGCCAGCCGAGATGGAAAGGTCGACCCCCTGGAGGATATGGCTCTTGCCGTAATAGGCGTGCAGATCCCTGACCTCGAGCATCAATGCGCCTCTTCGCCGAGATAGGCTTCCTTGACCTTCGGGTTGGCCCGGATCTCCTCGGGCGTGCCGGAGGCGATGATATGGCCGTAGACCAGCACCGAGATGCGGTCGGCAAGACCGAACACCACACTCATATCGTGTTCGACGATCACGAGCGTACGCCCTTCGGTGAGGCGACGGATCAGGGCGACGGCGCGTTCGGTCTCCGCGTGGCTCATGCCCGCGGTCGGCTCGTCCAGCATGATGACGTTGGCGCCGCCTGCGATGGTGATGCCGATCTCGAGTTCGCGCTGCTCGGCATAGGTGAGAAGCCCTGCCGGCACATCGCGACGGTGGCTCAGGTGGATGTCCTCGAGGATCTCGGCGGTGCGTCGCCGCACCTCCGGCAGGTCGTCCACGTTCTTCCAGAACGCATAGCGATGGCCGGTGGCCCAAAGCACGGCGCAGCGAACATTCTCCCACACCGTCATGCGGGCGAACACGTTGGTCACCTGGAACGAACGCGACAGGCCGCGCCGATTGATCTCGAACGGCCGCAGTCCCGAGATCACATCGCCATTCAGCCGGATCTCACCCGAACTCGGGCTGAGATAGCCGCTGATCAGGTTGAATGTCGTGGACTTGCCGGCGCCGTTGGGACCGATGATGGCGTGGCGCTCACCCTGCGCGATACTCAGGTTGAGGTCCTGGATGATGCTCACATTGCCGAAGTGCTTTTCGACGGCACGAACTTCGATGGCTGGCGTCACGCGAGATACCCCCGGTCACGGGCGATGCTGGCGGCACGGTCCCAGGCCTCGGCGATGCGCCGCCAGGTGATACGGGCGACGATGAAGCCGCCGACCACAAGGACGGCCGCTATGCCCCAGGTCGTGGGCGCAGTGGTGTTAAAGGGGATGCCGAGAAGCTTGACGATGTTGCCTTCGCCGCCGGTGACCGTGTAGCGCGCCACCGTCTCGATCGACAGGATGACACCGCAGGCCAGCGCCAGCGTCGGGAGTGTGGCGACCAGATAGGACGGGATCACCAAGCCGAGCGTCCTGGCGCGGATCAGTGGCCGGTGCATCATCAGAAGGCCGGCGATGCCGCCCGGGGCGAACATCACGATACCGATGAAGATGATGCCGAAATAGAGCTGCCACACGCTGGTCACGCTGGTCAGCCCGAGTTGCAGATAGGTCACGAGGATCGCGCCCAGGATCGGACCGAAGAAGTAGGAGGCGCCGCCGATGAAGGTCGCGAACAGCACCATGCCGGACTGCACCGCGCCGAGATAGGCGGAGTTCGCGATCTCGAAATTGATGGCGGCGAGACCGCCTGCGATGCCGGCAAAGAAGCCGGCAAAGCAGTAGGCGAGATAGCGGACGACGTGAGGATCGTAGCCGATGAACTCGACCCGCCCGGGATTGTCGCGGACCGCGTTGCAGATGCGCCCCAGCGGCGTGCGGGTGAGCGCGTACATCGCCATCGCCGAGACCAGCACCCAGAATGCGATCAGATAATAGACCTGGATTTGCGGGCCGAAGGTCCAGCCGAAGATATGCGGCAGTGCCGTGCGATCGGTGCTGATCCCGGATTCGCCGCCGAAGACGCTGCGCAGGATCAGCGACGAGGATGCGACCAGTTCGCCGATCCCGAGCGAGATCATCGCGAACACCGTGCCGGCGCGCCGCGTCATCACCCAGCCGATCAGGAGCGCCAAGCCAAGGCCGCCGATGCCGCCGACCAGCGGAATCACAGGGAGCGGGATCGGCCATCCATGCGACGTGACTGCATTCATCATATGGACGGCGGCAAAGCCGCCGAGGCCGTAATGAACCGCATGGCCGAACGACAATAGCCCGGTCTCGCCAAGCAGAATGTTGTAGGACAGCGCGAAGATGATCGCGATGCCGATCAGGCTGAAGGAGGTGAGCGAGCCGCCCGAGGAGAAGATCAAGGGCAATACGACGAGCGCGATCGCAGCGACCACCCACAGCCCGTAGAAGCGCAGGTTTTGGCCGGATGGCTTCGCGGCGACATCAGACGCAGAGGTGACGGTGCTGGTCATGTTTCGCGCGTCCCGAGAAGGCCCATGGGACGGACGATCAGGATGACCACCAGCAGCACATAGGGCAGAACCGGCGCGATCTGGGCGATCGTGACATTCCAGATATCGGTGAGGACCGAAGGCCCGATGCTTGGATCCAGCGGCCCGAACGCGCTGGCGAGCGAACCATTCAGCGCAACCGCAAAGGTCTGCACCAGCCCGGTGAAGAGCGAGGCGATGAATGCGCCCGGCAACGAGCCGAGCCCGCCGAATACGATGACGACGAAGAGGATGGGGCCGAGCAAGGCGGCCATGTCCGATTGCGTCACCAGCGCCGGACCGGCGATGACGCCGGCAAGACCGGCAAGCGCGCTGCCGACGCCGAACACCAGCATGAAAATGCGCCCGACATTATGGCCGAGATGCCCAACCATGTGGGGATGCGTCAGCGCCGCCTGCACGATGAGTCCGACCCTGGTGCGCTTGAGCGCAACCAAGAGCGCGACGAAGATCAACACCGAGATCGCCAGCATGAAAATCTTGTAGGCGGGATAGTTGGTCGAGAAAATCGTGAAGGCCGGAAAGTCGAGCGCCGCCGGCACCCGATAGTCCACCGGGCTCTTGCCCCAGATCATCGAGACGATTTCTTCGATGGCGAAGGCGAGCCCGAACGTCAAAAGCAATTCGGCGACATGTCCGTGCTTGTGGGTGTTGCGCAGGCCGTAACGCTCGACCGCCATGCCGACCGCGCCCACAAGCAGTGGCGCCAGCACCAGCGCAGGCCAGAACCCGATCCACTTCGTGAGCTGGTAGCCGAAGAACGCGCCCAGCATGTAAAAGCTGGCGTGGGCGAAATTCAGCACGCCCATCATGCTGAAGATCACCGTCAGTCCGCTGGACAACAGGAACAACAGCATCCCGAACAGGACGCCATTGAGCGTGGAAATCACGATCAGCTCAAGCACGGTTCATCCATTAGAGCGTGATGCTCTTAGATTCTTACCTCTCCCGCTTGCGGGGGAGGCGTAGGCCGCCTTCAGGCGGCCGTTCTTAGAAGGACGTCGAAGCAAAGCTTCTGCTATGGCGCCAGCGCCGGGTGGAGGCTCTCTCCCCACGGTCGGACAGTGTGAATCGCGGAGATACCCCCACCCCAGCCCTCCCCCGCAAGCGGGAGAGGGAGCGCAGCGGTCCCGCAGATGCATTTCGCAGCAAGCCGGCGACGCAAACGTCCCCCCGTTCCGGATGATCCGGGGCGGGACGGACGCCGCGCGCATCATGGCCGCGTCATCTTGCAAGTGGTCGGCAGCACGGTCTGTGGCGTGTCGATCTTTGCCACCAGCCGCCAGCCCCAGCCGGTGTTCTCCTCGTCGAACGGCTCCCTCTCGCTGCGGGTGCCGAATGAGGAGATGTAGATCGGCTGGAAGAACTGATGGTCGTCCTTGCGCATCACGCCGCTGCCGCCATCGAGCACGTCGAACTTCAGGTCCTCGAGCGCGGCGGCGACCTTCACCGGATCGATCGAGTTGGCTTTTTCGGCGGCGGCCTTGAACATGCGCATCTCGTTCACCGCGCGCGGATACCAGAGCGACAGGCCGACCTTGGCACGGAACGCCTTCTCGAACTCCATCGCTTCCTTGTTGTCCGAGTTCGGGATGCCTTCGCTGATCTGGAACACCTGATGATCGAGATTGGTCTGCTTGATCGCGGTCGGGCCGCCGGCGCCACCAGCATAGTAGGTGTACCAGTTGACCTTGAGCCCGGCATCGGCGGCCGCCTTGAGCAGCAGCGCGAAATCCTGTCCCCAATTGCCGGTCACCACGCTATCGGCGCCCGACGCCTTGATCTTGGCGATATAGGGCGAGAAGTCGGTGACCTTGAGCAGCGGGTGCAGCTCGTCGCCGACGACCTGGACATCGGGCCGCTTCTCTCCCAGCATCTTGCGCGCCTGGGTCCGTACCGACTGGCCGAACGAATAGTCCTGGTTGATCAGGTAGACTTTCTTGATGGCTGCATTGCCCTTCATGTAGTTGGTCAGCGCTTCCATCTTGATGTCGGAGTTGGCATCCCAGCGGAAGTGCCAGAAGCTGCACTTCTCGTTGGTCAGGCTCGGATCGACCGCGGCATAGTTGAAGTAGAGCACTTCCTTGCCGGGGTTGCGCGTGTTGTGCTTGGTAACGAAGTCCGCCAACGCCGCGCCGACCGAGGAGCCGTTGCCCTGGGTGATGTAATGGGCGCCTGCATCAATCGCCTTCTGGGCCTGGATCAGGCTTTCCTGCGGATTGGTCTTGTTGTCGAGCGGTATGATCTCGACCTTGTGGCCGAGAATACCGCCCTTGGCGTTCAGCTCATCGGCCAGATACTGGAACGTCTTCAGCCCGCCTTCGCCGACGCTGGCGCCGCCTCCGGAGAGAGGATCGATGTAGCCGATCTTGACGGTCTCCTGCGCGTAGGCAGCACCACTGAGCATCGGCAGGGCCAGGGCGATGACCCTCGTTATTTTGAGCATTTTTCGTTTCCTCGCTTGCGTGTCTACTCTGGTGCCGGCGTCTGCTGCGCAGCACAATTTCGGCCATACTGAGCAGATTGATCCCACGTTGACAAGTCCGGCGCCGGCCAGATTCCGGTACCGCGGGCAGAATGGCTCACGAGGGATCTAAATGGCGTAGCTCTATCGGTAGTTCGCGTGCCCTGACCTCGCAATCGCTAGATGCGAGCGCCGCGCCACCGTGATCTGATTTACGTCAGCGGCAGCGGTCCAGGCGCGTGCCCCCAGTCTAACTCACGCGCGAAACTGACGTCGGTAGAGGCCGGGTTCGCGATCGATGCGGGTGGTAAGGTCGTGCGCCCGCTGCGTCTCTTCTGCGGTGAACGGCAGGGTGCGCACCGTCCAGTTCTCGCGCTTCACCGGAATGCATTGCGCGATCGGCGTGCCCTTTGGCAGCACGCCGCGAAAATTCACGTCGTGCCAGTAAGCGGGAAAGTGAATCCAGTTGTCGTGATAGCGGTCGCAATCGACGACGCCCGTCAGCGTGGTGAACGGCAGGTCGGGGCGATTGAACGGATGCGTGAACAGCACCGCATAGCCCTCAGGCGCTTCGATCGTCCAGAGATTGTGGAATTTGATCAGGAAGCGATCGGCCTCGAACAAGGGCGTACCGGTCACCTGGCTTGCATCATGAAATCCGATCGGCGAACGCACGAAGCTGACCGAGCCGCCCGGTGGGAGCTCGTTGTCCCAGGTGATCTCGCCGTTCTCGAATCTGAGATCGCACATCAGCGGGATCAGGAACCCGGACGTCATGGCATCGACAAAGGGCGGACAGCGCTTGACGGTGTTCTCTTCGCGCAGGTTGAGCGCGTTGAATGCCTGTGCCGGCATCGTCTTCAGCCAGTCCGGCAGCCCAAGTGCGGCCCGGATCGGCGGCGGCAACACGCCCTCCAATTCCGCGGGGCAGCGGAAGGTCAGTGTCTGGGAGAGATCAGTATCGGGCACTTTTCTTGATTATCGTTATGTGCGCTGTCGCTGGTTCGGCGTGCGACGAGGCTGCGCGGATCCGGAAATCCGCGGCATACTGCCACAGCCGGAACCGGACGGAAGATGGCGAGGCGTGAGGCCTGCCATGCGCAGGGCATGCCGAACATGAATTGTCGGTAATGAAATCCGCGGCAGTGAATGCGAGAGTCCGGAGAGAGGTAACGCAGGGTGGATCGAATGGCCGCCGCCCGAAAACGAGAACGAGTCTGCGCGTCCAGGGCTGCGCCTTCGGCGGCATGTTCTGCGGCGGCCAGACCTGGAAGCGCGTGAGCTGAGAGACTGTCTCCATCGTCATTGCGAGCGCAGCGACGCAATCCATCCCTCCGCGCATGTGGAAGCATGGATTGCTTTGCTGCGCTCGCAATGACGGCTGAGAGATGGCGCTCCCATTCATCCGGCGTTCAGCCCCGCGCGGCTGATATCGCTGCCCTCGCCTGTGGTCTCTCCGGGAATCTCTTGTGACGCCGCACCGGTTTTCTCTCGCACTCCTGTTTGCGATCGGCTTGTTGTTGGGCGGCACGGTGCACACGCCAGCCGATTCGACGCAGCTCGCGCAGACGCAGCCCGTCCCTGCTCCTGCGCTGGCGCCGGCAACACAGGCTCCTGCCGCGCCGGCGGCAGATGCGCAGCACCCCGCCGCCGAGCCGATCGGCAATGTCGCCGATCTCACCGGCAGCGCCAGCGTCACGCGCAATAACGCGACAACGGCACTGCAGATCAGGGACGACATCTTTGCCGGCGACGTCGTGGAGACACAGGCCAAGTCGACGCTCGGCATCACCTTCAACGATGCCACGACGTTCAAGCTGTCGGCGAGCGCCAGGATCACGATCGACCGCTATGTCTATGACGAAGGCGGCAAGCAGAATGCCGGGATGTTCGACGTCGCCAAGGGCACGCTCGCCTTCGTTGCCGCTGGCGTCGCCAAGACCGGCGACATGCGGATATCGACGCCGACCGCGACGCTCGGCATTCGCGGCACCACCGGCCTGGTCGAGGTGCCCGAGGGCGCGACCGCGACGTCCAACAACGTCGCCATCAAACTCTATCCGGACGCCGACGGCCGCGTTGGCCGGATCGAGATCAATGACCGCGGCGGTGCGCAACTCGGCACGCTGACGCGCGGCGCCAGCGGTTTCACGATCCGGCCGGACGGGCTCGGCGGAGCGCGCTTCGCCGCGGTGCCGCTGACGATGTCGGCGCTGCAGATCCAGCGCGACCGCGGCTTCGTTCGCCAGCTCCAGACCACGCAGAATTTCGGGCGGCAACTCGTCAACGAGCAGCGCGCGTTCCGCCGCGCCAATCCCGGCGTACCCTATCCGAACCGCGGCCAGCCGTTCCGGCCGGGTCCGCAGCGGCAGAACATGTTGCCGGGCCAGCAGCAACCCGCAGGGCCTGGCCGGCAGGGCTTGCAGCAGCGACCGGGCTCGCCGCAGCAGGCGCGGCCGTCGCGCGGCGACCAGCACGTACTGCCCGGTCAGCCCGGCGGCGCCATTTTGCCGCGTAGCGGACAGCAAGGAGCTCCGCAGCAGGGGGGACAGCCGTCACGCGCGCCGCAGCGAGTTGGGCAACCGCCGTCGATCCGCGAGGGACAACCGCAGCGCGGTGGATTCAGGCAGGGAGCACCCGGCGTGCAACGCCCTGGATTGCTGAACCGCCCAGCGGTGCAACCGCGACGACAATTTCCGTTGAGGGACGGCAGGAGAGAACGGCGCGGCGATTGAAATTCCGCTCGGAACTCGTAGCCCGGGTGAAGCGAACGCGTAACCCGGGCCATCTGCGTCAACGTACGAGCGGCCCCGGGTTACGCTGTCGCTCCACCCGGGCTACGGCACAGTTCGTGTAGAGAGAGTTTTTGCGCGCTCAGGCGGCGCGGCGGAGCCAGTCCCTGACGCGATCGATGAAATTCCTGCGCGGACGGTGGGCTTCGATGACGACGGGCTCGATATCAGGCGCAAATGACGGCGGGAGCTCGGCCTCCGGCGCGGAAGGTGAGAGCGCAGGCTCCGCCGCCTCGGTGGTAGACAGCGGCTCCTCCTGCGCGATGGGCGCATCGAGCTGCGCGGGCTCGGGCGCAGTTGTCGGTTCGCTGACCGAAGGCGGCGGCGTGACCGTACGACGCGGCCGCCGCGTTGCCGGCTTGACCGCCTTTTGCCGCGAGGCTCCGCTGAGGGCTGCAGCCTTCAGCGCGATCGGACCGACATTCTCGAGGAACGCGCGCTCATGATCGCGCGACAGCCGCTCGAGAGCTTCGTCGAGCGGCAGCCAGTCGACCGCCTTGATGTCATACATCAATTCGTAGGCCTGCTCGTCGCCCGCTTCCATGCGCCAGTAGTGCACGACCTTGTAACGGCCGCCGGAATCGTAGACCAGCGTGCCTAGGAATTCATGCACGGATACCTCGTGCCCGGTCTCTTCCAGCACCTCGCGCTCGGCGGCCGCGCGCGGCGTCTCGCCGTCGTCGAGCTTGCCTTTGGGCAGCACCCATTCGTTCCGCTTGCGCAGGCGCACGACCGCGATCAGCGGCGTCGCTTGCCGCCGCAGCACAATGCCTCCCGCCGCCAGAACAGGCGCCCGTGCCATCTCTGCTCCCGAATTGCCCGAATGCCGAATCGTGTCGGCAGCATATAGGAGCTTCCGGCGGCAAAATCGAGATTGGATTCTCCGTCATTGCGAGGAGCGACAGCGACGAAGCAATCCACGTTTCCGCGAGCGGCGGCATGGATTGCTTCGCTCCGCTCGCAATGACGAGGGGAGCAGCCTGCGCTCATCTACGCCGAAGGTTTTCTGAGCAGCGGTTCGCCGGCGCGGATGCGGGCGCCGTCGGTAACGTTATCGCAAAATTCGAAATGATCGGGGGCGAGCACGATGATAGTGGAGCCGTGCTCGAACCAGCCGAGCTCGTCGCCCTTGTGCGCGCTGGCATCGCAGGGGAACGTGACGGGGCCCTTGGTCTGCGCATTCAGCGTGCGATCGAGGAAATGCAGGCGGATGCTCGCGACCAGGATCGCGGCGACCGGCACCAGCGTCAGCGGCTCGCCGGTAGAGAGGCGGGCCTCAAGCACCGCGCGCTCGTTCTTGCAGAACAGGCGCTCGACCCGCTTCAGCGCGATCGGGTTGACGTTCCAGACGTCGCCATGGATGAAGGTGACCTTCTCGATCCGGCAATCTGCGGGCGCATGGAACCGGTGATACATGCTCGAGGTCAGCCGCAAGGTGACGAAGCGGCCGTTGCGGTGCTGCTCGACCAAAGCGGGGTCGCCGAGCAGGTCGAGGAGCGCATAGGGCGCGCCCTTGATCTGGAACAGCTTGGTGTCCTCGATCCGTCCATGCGCGCCGATGATGGCGTCCGACGGGCTGGCGATGACGGCGGGGTCGGAATCGAACGGACGCAGCCCGGGCCGCAGCTCCCGCGTGAAACAGTCGTGCAGGCTCTTGAATTCGGTCTTCTTGGCCTCCGACAAATCGAGGTCGGAGAACAGCCGCCAGCAGGCGATCGAGAGGTCGCGCACCACCGGGTTCTCGATCTTGGAGAACCAGCCCATGAAGCGGGTCACGGCCGCCCGGGGGATGCGGTTGGTCAGCAGGAAATTCAGGTCTTCCTGCTGGGTTATCGACGAAATCAGGCCTCGGACTGTCATGAATCTGTTAGCTGGCGACGTTAGCGCTTCTGGCATGGAAACATCCCTTCCGATTCTCTCGCTGTCCGCCGCCGCGATTGCCGGCGCCGCCGCAGCTTTCCCCAAAATTCAGGCCCGCCTGGCGCTGTCGCGCGCCAAGCATCGCTCGCTGACCGGACATTCCAAAATGTCCAAGATGGTCGCGCGGCTGGTGCCCCACTACGAATTCGATATCGACAAATTCTTCGCGGTCGACGGCGCGCCGCGCGAGATTGCGATGCAGCGGCAGGACGGCTTCTTCCGCCTCGCCGGCCTCTACGCCCAGCGCTATGCCAAGGGACGGCAGATGACGGCGGAGGCCGCCCAGCACATCTCCGACCTGCAGTTCACCGAGAGCTACCGGGTGCCGTTCCAGTTCAGCCGGCTGGTGCGCGAGCATCTCAACACCAGCTCCTTCGTGCAGTCGTCCTCGGGCGTCACCGTCACCGATGTCGACGGCAACGTGTCCTACGACCTCACCGGCTCCTACGGCGTCAACATCTTCGGCAATGACTTCTACAAGGAATGCATCGCCGAGGGTGAGAAGCGCGCGCATGCGCTCGGCCCGGTGCTCGGCCCCTACCATCCTGTGATCATCGACAACGTCAAACGGCTCTGCGCGATCTCGGGCCTCGACGAGGTCTCGTTCCATATGTCCGGCACGGAAGCGGTGATGCAGGCGGTGCGGCTGGCGCGCTACCACACCCGCCGCACGCATCTCGTCCGCTTCGCCGGCTCCTATCACGGCTGGTGGGGTGACGTGCAGCCCGGCGTCGGCAATCCGGTCTCGCCGCACGAGACCTATACGCTGGCCGACATGTCGGAAAAGACCCTGCACGTGTTGCGCACGCGGCGCGACATCGCCTGCGTGCTCGTCAATCCATTGCAGGCGCTGCATCCGAATTCCAACGCGCCCGGCGATTCCGCCCTCGTCGACAGCTCCCGCAGTGGCAGGTACGACCGCGCCGCCTATGCCGAATGGCTGAAGAAGCTGCGCGAGGTCTGCACCGAGCGCGGCATCGTGCTGATCTTCGACGAGGTGTTCGTCGGCTTCCGTATCGCCGCCGGGGGCGCCCAGGAATATTTCGGCGTGCGCGCCGACATGGTGACCTACGGCAAGAGCCTTGCCGGCGGCCTGCCGATCGGCGTGGTCTGCGGCCGCAAGGATTTGATGCGGCGCTTCCGCGACGACAAGCCCGCCGACATCTGCTTCGCCCGCGGCACCTTCAATTCGCACCCCTACGTGATGACGGCGATGGACGAGTTCCTGAGCCGGCTCGCCAGCCCGAATTTTCGTTCGGTCTACAATGGGCTGGACGAGACCTGGAACGCCCGCGCCAAGCAGCTCAACGACCGGCTGACCGCAGCAGAGCTCCCGGTCCGCGTCTCCAATCTCTCGTCGATCTGGATGGTCCATTATACCGAGCCGTCCCGCTACAATTGGATGCTGCAATACTACCTGCGGGCCGAAGGGCTGGCGCTGAGCTGGGTCGGCACCGGGCGTCTGATCTTCGGCCTGAACACCAGCGACGCCGACTTCACCGAAGTCGCCGACCGCTTCGTCGCCGCCGGCGAGAAGATGAAGCGCGACGGCTGGTGGTGGCAGAAGCCCGGCGTCACCAACAAGGACATCAAGCGGCAGATTCTCAAGGAGATGCTCGCCAGGAAGTTCGGGCGCTAGGCGCCTTTCTCTCCCCCATCTCTTGTCATTCCGGGGCGATGCGAAAGCATCGAGCCCGGAATCCATTGCGCCGCCTGCGCCTGCCGCCAGATGGATTCCGGGTTCGCGCTGCGCGCGCCCCGGAATGACGGTGCCAGTGACAGGGCCTGAGACAAGGATGCCCGGGACGAGCCCGGGCATGACGTAAGTGAACACAGCAAAGTCAATTTGTTGTCGGCAGCAGGCGCTCAGGCGTGCTTCTCTTCCAACTCGCCGGCCAGGTGGAGGCCGGGATCGATCAGCTCGCCCTTCAGGAGCGCGAGCGGCGCCTTGTGATAGAGCATCAGGTCGTGGAAGGGGTCGGTGATGATCTTGGTCATCCAGACGAGACCGGTCTCGATATCGCGGATGAAGAACAGGTGCACGGTGCGGAAGAGCAGTCCGCCGATGCCGACCGCGAGCCAGATCTTGGCGACCTGACGGGTGAAGTCGAACACCGTCTCCCAGGGCGTGAACAGGCCGAACAGGGTTGGATCGGCGAAGAGCACCAGCGGCGACAGGGCCCAGATCGCCATCAGCACGACCTTGCGCTGCAGGTTGTAGCCGACCTTGATCTCTTCCTTGTGCTCATGGGTGGCCTGATTGATGTGGTCGTAACCCCGCGGCTCGAAGAAGAAGTGACCGGCCTGGCGCGAGGTCATCGAGACCAGCCAGCCGACCAGCGCCGAGATCGCCGGATCGAAGAACAGCATCACATAGGCGAACAGGAAGCTCAGGGCGCTGACGAAGTGCAGGCTCTGATTGATTCGGCTGTGATGATAGTAGCGGTGGTCATCCCAGCGCTGGGTACGCAGTTCCTGCAGAAAATTCTTGAACATTCTTTCCCCCAAGAGGATTTCGGGACGTGCTTACAGAGATTCGATGTACGGCGTGTGACATCATCATAATGACATATGACAGTGTGCAGCGACGCGGTGACGCAACGGAGCCAACGGAGCAACGGGTGTGAGACCCTATCCCCTCATCCTGAGGAGCGCGGAACGCGCGTCTCGAAGGATGAGGCCACCAGCGGGGGCCTCATGGTTCGAGACGGCGCTGCGTGCCTCCTCACCATGAGGGTCGGGCAAGCCTACGCGGCTTTAGCCACCTCAGCCTTGCGGAAGCGGACCAGCGAGAAATGGCCGAGCGGCGGGATCAGGCGGCGCTCCGCCAGCTCCACGCCCTTGGCGCCGGCAAGCCACTTGGTGTAGCGCGACCAGGCGAACTCGGCGGTGCGGAAGCCGAGCGGACGCACGACCGGCTGCAGCTTCTGCTCGATGAAGCGGCGCACGCCGGCATCGGCGCTGACGCGGGTCAGGATGATGAGCTCACCGCCCGGGCGCAGCACGCGTGCGAATTCATCGAGCGCCGCTTCCGGATTCGGCACGGCGGTGACGACATATTGCGCCATCACCACGTCGAACGAGTTGTCGGGGAATTCGAGCTTCTCGGCGTCCATCACCGCGAGCCCCTCGATATTCTTCAGGCCGAGCTCGGCAACGCGCTTCTTCGCCTTGTCGAGCATCGCTTCCGAAATATCGGTACCGAAAATGCGGACATGCGGCGCGTAAAGCGGCAGCGAAATGCCGGTGCCGACACCGACCTCGAGCACACGGCCGCCAATCTTGTTGGTGGCCTGGATCGCCGCGGCCCGGCCCTTCTTGAACACGCCGCCGAACACGAGATCGTAGACCGGAGCCCAGCGGTCATAAGCCTGCTCGACCGTCTCGCGATCAAAATCCAACTGGCTGCTTCCGTCGAGTTTGATGATGTTGTCTGCCATCGAAGATACGCCTTCTAGTTCTAGAGCGGGGTGACTCTTCATCCCGCTCTCTCCTCTTGTTTAAGCATGATCTCTTCGGAAAACCGGTTCCCACTTTTCCGGATCATGCTTCGATTAACCTTGCACCGCGCTCCGGCCGGCGACGCGCCGGGCCGGACGCAACACCCTGCTCGGCTGCAACGCCGAGAGATTGCCGATGAATTGCCGCGCACTGTTCTCCCAGGAACGCTGCAGCGCGAAGTTCCGGCACGCCTCTCGCGACATCGTGAGCGCACGCAGGCACGCGCTGCGCAGATCGTCATCGATGGCGCCGATCGGATGATCCGATATCACGTCCTTCGGGCCGGTGACCGGAAACGCCGCGACCGGCGTGCCGCAAGCCAGCGCTTCAAGCTGAACCACGCCGAAGGTGTCGGTGAGACTCGGGAACACGAACACGTCGGCTGCAGCGAGATGCGAGGTGAGGTCCTGCCCGGTCTTCTCGCCGAGGAAGACGACGTTCGGATATTTGCGCTCGAGTTCCGCTCGCTGCGGGCCGTCGCCGACCACGACCTTGGTACCCGGCAGATCCAGCGACAGGAACGCTTCGAGATTCTTCTCCACCGCCACGCGGCCCATGGCCATGAAGATCGGCCGTGGCAGATCGAGCTTGGCCGGATGATCGGGATTGAACAATTCGGTATCGACGCCGCGCGTCCAGAAGCCGAGCTTGCGAAAACCGCGCTCGGCCAGCTCCTGGCGGAGCGAGACGGTGGCCACCATCGTCATGGCGCCAGCCGCATGGAAGCGGCGCAGGAGCCAGTAGCCGACGCTGGCCGGGAGCCCCGTGCGGACCGACACATATTCCGGAAAGCGCGTCGTGTAGGAGGTCGTGAAAGCGAGCTTGTGGCGCAGGCAATAACCGCGCACCGCCCAGCCGATCGGGCCTTCGGTCGCGATATGGATCGCCTCCGGCTCGGCCGACTCGATCCGCCGTGCGATCTCGCGCCGGTTCGGCAGCGCCATGCGCAGCCCCGGATAGGTCGGCACGCCCACGGACGGAAACCCTTCCGGTGTCAGGAAAGTGATCTCGGCGCCGAGCCCTGCCGCGCTACGCTGCAGTGACGTCAGCGTGCGCACCACGCCATTGACCTGCGGATGCCAGGCGTCGGTTGCAACTAATATCCGCATCTCGAAAACCCGAAGCGTTAATGATTCTTCGGGTCAGAAGTTCTGACATTGATATTTCAGGCGTATGACGTCATCGATCTGTAAGGAAGGTTTTTCGGGCAGCTCACACGCTTTTTCGGCTAACATGACAGAACGATGTCAGAGACGCGCGAAGATTCGGCTCCAAAGCGCCCGCGGCGGAAGCGAAAAAACTATTCGCTGCTGATCCTCGCGGCCGGCCTCCTCCTGTTCGGCGTTGCCGCCAGCACGCTCTATTATTTCGTGCGGCCCGTTACCCTGACGATCGCGGTCGCCCCTCCCGGCAGCGACGACCAGAAGCTGATCCAGGCGCTGGCGCAGACCTTCGCCCGCGATCAGAGCCCGGTGCGCCTGTCGACGGTAGTGACGGAGAACGCCGCGGAAAGCATCGCGGCATTGACCAGCTCGAAAGCGGACATGGCGGTGGCGCGCGCCGACCTCAATCTGCCCGCCAACGCCGATGCGGTCGCGATCCTGCGCAAGAATGTCGTGGTGCTGTGGGCGCCTTCCGGCCTGCGCGCGAAGGGATCGAGGCGACCGCCGACGCCAAAGATCAAGAGCCTCGACGATCTCGACGGCCATCGCGTCGGCGTGATCGGACGGACGGATGCCAATGTCACGCTGCTGCGCGTGATCCTGCGCGAGTCCGGCGTCAATCCGGACAAGGTCGCGGTGACGCAATTCGCCATCAACCAGACCGCCGAAATGGCGCGCGATATGACGCTCGACGCCTACATGGCGGTCGGCCCGCTCGACAGCAAGATCACCGCGGGCGCAATCGCCGCGACGGCGGCCGCACGCGGCCAGCCGAAGTTCCTGCCGATCGACGTTTCCGAGGCAATCGCCGCGAAGCACCCGCTCTATGAATCGGCCGAGATCGCGGGAAGCATCTTTTCATCCTCGCCGGCCTGGCCCGACGACAAGGTCGAGACCGTCAGCGTCGACCATCTCATCATCGCGCTGCATTCATTCTCGGACACCGCGATCGGCGCTTTCGTCCGCCAGCTCTTCAACGTGCGCCAGCAGCTCGCGCGCGACGTGCCGGCGGCCGCGAACATCGAGAAGCCCGACACCGACAAGGACGCAGCACTGCCGGCGCATCCGGGTGCAGCCGCCTATATCGACGGCACCGAGCGCACCTTCATGGACAAATACAGCGACTACATCTGGTTCGCGATCCTGGGCCTGTCAGGCCTGGGATCGGTCGGCGCCTGGCTGCGGCATGCCTGGCGCCGCGACGAGCGCGATCGCTATCTGAATCATCGCGACAGCCTGCTCGAATTGATCACCAAGGTGCGGCAGGGGGAGACGCCGGAAGCGCTCGAGAAGATGCAGGGCGAGGCCGATGGCGTACTGCGCGAGGCGCTCGACTGCTACGACGACGGCGCGATCGAGGAAGGCGACCTCTCCGCGATCGGGCTCGCGCTCGACCAGCTCCATCACGCCGTCGCCGACCGCCGCGCCATGCTCGGCATCGCGCCGCCGGACGCGCCGCGAATGCGAGCGATGCCGTAGCCCGGGTGGAGCGCAGCGCAACCCGGGACGCCTGCATCCGCATTTACGAGCGGTCCCGGTTACGCTGCGCTTCACCCGGGCTACGGACTCAAACGCCGAGATACACCTGCCTGATATATTCGTCGCCCGCCAAATCCTTCGCGCGGCCTTCACGGACGGTGCGGCCGTGCTCGAGCACGTAGACGCGGTCGGCGATGCGCAAGGTCGCGGTGGCGTCCTGCTCGACGATCAGGATCGCGGTGCCGTCCTTCCTGATCTTCTCGATGGCGTCGAAGATCAGACCCTTCAGCCGCGGCGCGATGCCGACCGAGGGCTCGTCGAGCAGCAGCAATTCGGGGCGGCCCATCATGGCGCGGCCGATCGCCACCATCTGCTGCTCGCCACCCGACAGCGTGCTCGATTGCTGCTGCTGGCGTTCCTTCAGGACCGGGAACAGCGTGAAGACGCGTTCGAGGTCTTCGGCGATCTCGGCCTTGTTGCTCCTGAGATAGGCGCCGAGCTGCAGATTCTTCAGCACAGACAATTCGGGGAACAATCGCCGACCCTCGGGGCAGTGGCAGATGCCGCGCGCGACGACGTCGTAGGGCGGCAGGCGCTCCAGCGTCTCGCCCTTGAACTTCAGCGTGCCGGTCGACTGAATCGCGCGCGAGATTGCTTTCAACAGCGTGGTCTTGCCGGCGCCATTCGGGCCGAGCACGCCGACCAGCTCGCCCTTGTCGACGGTGACGCTGACCTGCTCGACGGCCAGCGCCTTGCCGTAGCGGACGCTGAGATCTGCGACTTCAAGCAGAGGCATGCGCGGCCTCCGTCTTCCCGATATAGGCCTCGATCACGCGCGGGTTGCGCACGATCTCGGCCGGCGGCGCAATCGCGATGATCTCGCCGAAATCGATCGCGATCACGCGAGAGACCAGCGCCATGAACTCGCGCAGCTTGTGCTCGATCAAGAGGATCGTCAGCTTCTGCTCGCGATGCAGCCGCTTGATCAGTTGCGCCAGCGGCTCGATCTCGCTGCTGCCGAGCCCCGCGAAGGGTTCGTCGAGCAGCAAGAGGTCCGGCTTGGTGGCGAGCGCACGCGCGATCTCCAGTCGCCGCAGGTCGCCATAGGGCAGCGTCTCGACCGGCTCGCGCGCCTTGACGCCGAGCCCAACCTGGTCGAGCAGCTCCTGCGCACGAGCCTCCTTGTCGTGCGCTTCGCGTGCCCGCGGCGACAAGCAGGCGACCACGACGTTCTCCAGCACCGTCATACCGAGGAAGGGACGCGTAAGCTGGAAGGTCCGAGCGACGCCGCGGTTGACGATCTTGTGCGGTGCCAATCCCCGCAACTCCTGTCCCTCGAACAGGACGCTGCCCGTGTCAGCGGCGATGAACCCGGTCAGCAGGTTGAACAGCGTGGTCTTGCCGGCGCCGTTCGGTCCGAGAATACCGGTGAGCTCGCCTGGCTCGAGCGAGAAGCTGACGTTCTTCGTTGCCGTGAGGCCGCCGAAGCGCTTGGAGAGGTCCTTCACCTCAAGGATGGCGCTCATCGGAAGCGCTCCGTCAGCCGCCGCCATAGCGGTGCGATCAGCCCGTTGGGCAGGAAGAACAGGATCAGCATCAAGGTCAGCGTATAGACCCATAGCCGGTATTCGCCGAACGAGCGCAGGAGCTCGGTCAACAGCGTCAGCATGATTGCGCCAAGCGCCGGCCCATAGATCGAGCCGATGCCGCCGACATAGACCATGATGATCACCGTGATCGACACCACGACGGAGAACAACGGCGGGCTGACCTGCAACTGGTAATGCGCGTAGAGCGCGCCGCCGAGGCCGGCGAAGGCCGCGCTGATCGTCAGCGAGGCGATCTTGTAGAAGGTGACGTTGATGCCGGCGGCCTGGCAGGTCGCCTCATCGCCGCGGATCGCGCGGAGCAACAGCCCCCAATGCGATTGCGCCAGCGCGGTGAGGATTGCGACTGCCGCGACCAGGATCGCCAGCACGAACCAGTAGTAGTGCAGCGGCGACTGGATCAACGGATCGAGGCCGTAGAGCCCTTCCTCGCCGCCGCTATACTCCCAGAAGATCAGGCAGAGCCGCTGCATGATGGCGGAGGCCGACAGCATGGCGAGCGCGAAATATGGCCCGCGCAGCCGCAGCGTCGGGAAGCCGACGATCAGGCTGAAGGCGACCGCGACCACCACCGCCGTCGGCAGGCTGTACCAGGGATTGGCGTACCAGGCGGTGGCGAGGAAGCCCGCGGTATAGGCGCCGGCGCCGATGAACAGCGAGTGCCCGAAATTCTCGCGGCCGGTGAGCCCGGACATGAAGTCCCAGCTCGCCGCCCAGATCGCGTAGATCACACAGACGGTGAGGACGCCGGTGAAATAGTTGCTGTTGAGCAGCACCGGCGCAAGCGCCAGCAACGCCACAACGACGACGGCGCCGGACAGATCGATGATGGAAAGCTGCTTCATCAGAACGCCGCCCGCCGGCCGAGCAATCCGGACGGCTTGATCATCAATGTCGTGACCACGGCGACCAGCGACACCAATTCGGTCCACGAGGACGAAATGAGGTAGGCGACGATGGTCTCGGAATAGCCGAGCAGGAGCGCGGCCAGGATGCTGCCCGGGATCGATCCGAGCCCGCCGACGATGACGATGGCGAACGCCTTCACCATCGGCAGCAGTCCCATGGTCGGCTGCACCGTGAGGAACGGCGAGACCAGGACGCCCGCGAGCGCCGCGGTGCCGGCCGAGATCGCCATCACGACCGAGAAGATGCGGTTGGTGGGAATGCCCATATATTGCGCGGCCTCCGGATCCTGCGACACCGCGAGGATGGCAGCCCCAAGCCGCGTGCGCTGGATGAACAGCCACAATAGAAGGAGCACCAGCACGCCGGCGATCAGTGCGAGCAGACGCTGTCCGCCGATGTCCACGCCGCCGATGGAAATCTTCTCCGCCACGAAGGACGGCACATTGCGGTATTCGGAACCGAAGGTGATGAACAGCCCCTGCTCGACCGCGAGCGACACCGAGAGCGTGATCATCAGCACCGCAAGCTGCGAATAGCGCAGCGGACGGACCAGGAACCGCTCCATCAACACGCCGAACAGCGCGACGAAAAGCACCGCGAGCGGTGCTGCGATGAACAACGGCCAATGCAACAGGCCGGTGAAGACGTAGGCCGCATAGGCGCCGAGCGCGTAGAACGCGCCATGCGCGAGGTTGAGAATCCGCGCCACACCGAAGATCAGCGTAAAGCCGACCGCGAGCATGGCATAGATCGCGCTCGACACCGCGCCATAGATCAGAATTTCAAGCATGCTATCCCTGTCGAAGGTCGCGAGAGCGCGCGTCGCCGCGTTAGAGCGTTTTCGAGCGAAGTGGGTACCGGTTCGCGTGAAGAAAACGCGTCAAAATAAGGGTCCAGGGCTTCGGTTCTGATCCAATCAGAACCGAAGCTCTGGTCGACCGGCCACACCAGGTGGGCCGATCGACCAGCGAGAACAGACGCGATCAGTTGCTCATCCAGGGCGGAGCGATCATCTTGCCGGTGGCCGATTCCTTTGGCCAGACCACGACGCGCTCGCCATTCGGCTGCCACTGCACGAACAGCAGATTCTGCAGGCCGGGGCCGGTCTTGACGTCATGCAGCTCATCGAACACCAGCTTGCCGGCGATGCCGACATGGTCGGTCTTCTCGAGCTCCTTGATGACGGCGTCGGCTTCAGTCGACTTGGCGCGGGCAACCGCGTCGGCATAGACGTAGACCGCGTCATAGGCGCCGATGCCGGTGTAGACAGGCGCGGTGCCGTAGCGTTTGACGAACTCATCCCAGAACGGAATGGTCTTCGGCGTCAGCGGCGCACGGATCGCGAACATGCCCACCGTTTCGCTGTTGGCCTTGCCGCCGACGCGGGTGAAGAAGTCGGCGTCCTGACTCTTGACGTCGATGCCGCCGATCGGAATCGGAACCTGCGCGTCATGCCACTGCTTGACGAACACGTCCGACGAGGCGTGCGACAGGATCACGATCAGGTATTGCGCGCCGCTGTCCTTGACCTTGGCAAACAGCGGCGAGAAGTCCGAGGTCGAGGTGTCGAAGAATTCGGCGAGCTTCACGTCGGAGCCGCCCTCGATCGCGCCCTTCTTGAGGATCGGCACCAGATCCTGCACCCATTTCGCGTTTTCGCCGACGATCGCGATCTTGGTGAACTTCATGTCGTCCTTGAGCTTGCCGTTGATGAAGTCGACAAGCGCGCGGGCCTGGTGCGCCGCGTTGATCGGGAAGGCCCGGAAAATATATCTGTAATTGTCGTAGTCGGCCTTCACCTTCGCGGTGATCGCGGGCGATGCAGCGCCGACGCCGATATAGATGGTCTTGGCGCGGGAGATGTGCGGCAATTGCGCCAGCGTGACGCCGGAGGTGTAGCCGCCGATCAGCACGTCCACCTTGTCGTCGGCGGTGAGCTTCTTGATCGCGGCGATCCCCTGCTCGGGGTTCTCGGTCTCGTCGGCGACGACGATCTCAAGCTTGCGGCCGAGCACGCCGCCCTTGGCGTTGATCTCGTCGGCCGCCAGCTTCGCTGCATTCTGGGTGTCGCGCCCGACCTGGAGCTGGATGGAGGTCGGCACACCTATACGGATGGGCTGCTGGGCTAAAGCGGTTTGGGCGGAAATACCGAGACCGAGAGTGCTCGCGGCTGCGAGCCATTTCAAGAATGGCTTCATTTCTAAACTCCCTGCCACAACAGGCCTTTTCTGCCTGATGCGTTTGTTTTTCTTTTAATTGGACCAACAGTTTGCCCGCGACGCAAACGGCGAGTCAAGAACGTAGGTTGGGCAACCCGCGGGCAGCGACGAAAGGCGGCGACGAAATCTTAACGAAACAAATCCTTACCCCCACGAAACCATTTTGGCGATTTCGTGCAAACGTCCCGAAACGCTTGACCTGTACTGGATGGCGTCAACGAGGCGCCACACCGCAAACGGCGCCACAGGGTGTAGTCAGACAGGGGTCGACAATGTTTAATTCCATTAAGCGAAACTCGCGTCTTGCCGCCGCCGCATTGGGCGCGCTGGCGATCGGCACCATTGGTTTTTCCACATCGAGCTCGGCCGCTCCGCTGCCGTTCTTCCCGTTCCTCATGACGCCGCCGACCGAAGCTGCCCCGCCGCCCTCCGTCGAGGCTGCGCCGCCCCAGGGCGAGGGCCGGTTCGAACTGCCCGCGCGCCTGCGCCGCCAGGTCGTCAATTACGCGACGCGTGAAGCGCCCGGCACGATCATCATCGATACCCCGCACACCTATCTCTATTATGTGCTCGGGAACGGCCAGGCGCTGCGCTATGGCATCGGCGTCGGCCGCGACGGCTTCACCTGGTCCGGCGTCCAGACCATCACCAAGAAGGCGGAATGGCCGGATTGGACCCCGCCGCCGGAAATGATTGCCCGCCAGCCCTATCTGCCGCGCCACATGGCCGGCGGTCCCGGCAACCCGCTCGGCGCCCGCGCCATGTATCTCGGTGGCACCGTCTATCGCATCCACGGCACCAATGCCCCGGAGACGATCGGCACCCACGTTTCCTCCGGCTGCCTGCGGCTCATCAACGAAGACGTGATCGACCTCTATTCCCGGGTCAACGTCGGAACCAGGGTGATCGTGCTGCCGATGACCGACCGCCGCGCCGATCTCGGTACGACGGTGTGAAGTGCACCCTTATCGTGAGACACGATAATCAGGGACAGGAGCCCGGCG
>NZ_PSRR01000091.1 GCF_004296405.1 Bradyrhizobium sp. Leo170 | reverse complement strand
CCCCGCGGGGTCTTCTTGCCCTGGCCGGTCATCCCCGCCTCGCACCGGCGGTGGCTGCTCTGTTCAACGAGCCGCGCGGGCATGGTCGCTGCCTGACCTTGCGCGCCTCAGCAACCTGTCGCGCGCGACGCTCGCGCGGCAATTCCAGGAGAAGCTGGGAAGATCGGCCAGTGATCTCCTCACCGACATCCGCATGACGCTCGCAGCCAACGAACTCAAGAAGTCTTCGCTTTCGACCGGCGCTGTGGCAGAGGCAGTAGGCTATCAATCGGAAGCGGCCTTCCAGCGCGCCTTCAAGAGCCACATGGGCGTCACTCCGGCGCAGTGGCGCAAGATGCAGGCGCCATCTGGCCGGGACCTCTTCGCAAGGCCCGTAACACCCATCGAAGGGAAGCCTGCGGAAGCAGCCGAAGCGACTACGATTGACGAGTCTAGCCAACGAGAGGCGGCGATGCGTCCTCGCTGACCTAGAAGATGAAGGCGCGATGCCGGTCAGGCCGCCGCTGCCGCCTCGGCAGTCGGGTAATCCGTGTAGCCGCGCGCACCGCCACCGTAGAAGGTCGACCGATCGTGGTGGTTGAGCGCAAGGCCGCGCCGCAGCCACCCGGGCAGATCCGGATTGGAGATGCAGTGACGGCCGAATGCAACGAGGTCGGCGTCCCGGGCGCGACGAGGCTCGACCTTGCCTTGCATCACGGTTCTCGTTTGAGTGTTTACGTGGAGGACGGCGGCCGCCATTCGTTTCGTTGAACTCACACCCAGAAAGCTAAAGAAGGCAGCCGTGCCGGGTAGCGGGTCCGTTGGACTAGTGATTATTCCCGCCGGGAATGACCGTTGTGGAACGGTCAACATCCGCGGCAGATGATCAGCTTCCGGTCCAGTTCCTGGTCGAACTGCTGTTGCTGACGCTCCCATGCCGCGACGGCCTCGTGCCGGGGGACATCGGCTTGGTGCGGTTGCCGATGGCCGACCGGAGCAAGCCAAGGCCGCTGCGCGGTCAGCACGGCCGGCGCTTGGTCTGCAGTCTGGCTAATTGGCAGATCGGGGAAAACGCGGACGACATCGTACTGATAGGCCGCATGCGCCGGCGAAAGCATTCCGACAAAGACGAGGCCTGCCCTTGCCGTGCTGATTGCGCGCTTCAGAATCGAGATGCGGGACATGGCGACACTCCTTTGGAGGAGGCTCGGGGTGAGCAACTCCGTTGCGTGTCACCGTACTCATTGTCCCAAAAGGCTGAATGCCGCCCGGGATCGAAGACATGCTCGTTCGTCTCGTGATGAGCGGGCGCAGCGGGCTTGAGTGCAGCGGCGGCCAGTCGCGCGTGATATAGTGCTGGCCTCGGAAGGCAGGCATTCACAAGCTAACGTGGACCAATGCCACTACCGTCAACATGAGCGATCTCGCACCCAAACGCATCGCGTCGAGCCGAGATAATGCTCGGCTGGGACTGATGCCGACGCTCTTGCTAAGTATGCGATTGCTTGTGTTGATTTCAGTCAGTTCAATTCTAGCTTTGAATTGGATCACCGGCCGAGTCGATCACCCTGATCAGCCGCGAGATTTTTGAGATGCTCCCGGACGGCTTTCACTGCATCAGCCGGGGAACGCATCTCGTCAAAGGCAAGCACGAGGGCCTCGAGGTGTATCAACTCGTCGACACGGCGAAAGATGTCGCGCGCAGTACGGTATGACCCAGTCCGTGCTCAGTTGTGGACTATGTGTGGACCGTTTAGTGCTTTTTGTCCGGTTCGGGTCATTTTCGACCGATGCCGCGGGCTCTGCCTACCACTTGATGTCCGCTCTGCTCCAAAACGGTTGTCGGGCCGAGCATTGTGTTTGACCTGACGGTTGTGATGCAAGCTCATAAGCCGTGGGGTCCGAATGATGCGCTACGAGCTCGCGACTATGAATGGGCCGCAATCAAGCTTGACGTGTAAACCTGTCGGCACCGCCTTCTAGGCGATTCCAATTACGGTGACGGTGTACTTAATCGGTGCCGGGTCATGAATGTATTCAAGCATCAGTTGGCGGTCGTCGATCCAGTCCGCGCGATGGTCCGCACCTGGTCGACGGGATCGCCGCGCACCATAAACCGCCGACCGCGCCGCAGCCGAAGCCCAACACCGAGAGCTGCATTCCCGTGCGTCCAAAGACCCGCAATTGCATCGCTGTGCCTCCGGCTGATTGAAGATTATGCGATATCGAACGTCGGCTACTCAACCGCAACATTTGCCGCGTGGTGATTGGCCCTCACTTTTCGATTTCCGGCCCTCTGACTGCGGCCAGCACGTATTAGCCATCAAGCGGTGAGCGGCTTTTCGGACCAGGGCGGATTGGGCCGCCTTCTCACGCTGGGGCAACGCAGCGAAGCGACGTCCGCTTTGCCCTAGAGCGACGCGGTTACCTTTTGACAGCAAAACAACGTGATGGGCCAGAAGCTGACATTGGCCGCACAGTATCGCCGGAAACAGCGTGGTGCCGTAAGGAATTTTCGCTGGCTAGAATCAGCTTCCTATCCACAGTGAGCGCTCGGTTTGTTGCCGGCGTTTCGAAGGTCTGATGCCGTGCAAGGCGACTATCAGCTATCAGCGGCTGCTTGCCGGCGCCCTCACCGAGCGCCGGCAAGGCGCCCGTCAATTTACCAACTCGAAATCACCGGGCTTCCAGGACTTGTTGAACCACGGCTCGAGCGGTCCGTAGAGCCGCAAGAGCGAATTCCATCCCTTGCCGGGTACCGTTTCGACCCAGTTGCTCTCCTGGCCGGCCGGCGCCTTCGGGCCGAACCAGATCGTCACCGAGCCGTCCGCATTCTTTTTGATGCTTGGCTGGTTGCTGTCGATACCGGCGAGCTTCTGGTTGGTTTCCAGCATCGAGCGGGTCTGATTGTCGTAAACGGTGAAAGACCAGAATTGATTGACCGGAACCGGCGCCGGTAAGGTGATCTTGTAGGTCTTGCCGCCTTCGAGATAGCTCCCCTGGGAATCGCGGGCGGAATACGCGTAAGCAGAGCCGCTTCCGGGGCTTGCTGCCGCCATCGCCGGCGTAATCCCGGTCGCGTAATAATGAAACAATGACCGCGCATCCAGATTGTAGGCGCCGTTGTCCATGAACTGATAGCTGCCGCCCGGAAAAGCCGTCCCCCATTCACGGTCGGGATAGATCTTCACGCGCGGATCCCGCGGCGCAAATACGGTGGCGCGCGCTGCGGCATTGGCGACGGCGACGGCGTCCGTGAGAATCGCCTTCATGCGCGCATCCGGAGCGAATGGCTCGCCCTTCTTGATGCCGACTGCGGCAAAGAGACCCATCGTTTCCGGTCCGGCAAATCCCGCCGGCTCATTCTGGACCACGGCGTTGAGTTCTTCGTAAAAATGGAAGGTGTTGGCATGAACCGTATTGAACTTCATGCCGGATGTGTTGACGAATTTCTGCGCGGGTGGCCTGGCCGCAGCCGATAGCGGGTAAACACGAGCGTTCGCCTTGACGCCTTTTACCGCGCCGGCAACGTCGCCCTTCTCGACAAAGGCGCGATAGAAGATGACAACACCGTTGGTCTTCGGCCGCGCAACGAAATAGCCGCTATCCGGCACAGCGTCCTTGTAGCCGGGTGGAACGAACAGATATTTGCCGCCCTTGCCCCTGTCGGGCCCGGTGAGGCCGACGTCGGTGATCCAGTGGAAGTAGGCGTCATCCGCCGGTCCAAGCACTTTGGGCGGAACCTGCACGACCATCGGACCTTTGTTCAGGTCGAGACAGAGAAACACATAGACGGTCGTCGAATTGGGCGTGAGGAATATGGAACGCGCGTCCATCAAATCTTCGGTGATCCCGATGGCGCCGTTGCGCTCGACTCCGATGCTGCTCAAGCCCTCGCATAGCCCGTAAACTGATGCGGCCGGCATACCCGACATGAAAGCTTCAACCCCCCGACCAAAATCAAGCTGGTCGTAAACTTTCTCGACCGTCTCCTTGTCCGGCAAGCCGTCGAAGAATTTCAGCGTCCCGATGCGAGTCTGCACCGTGTCGGGCGTGAGAATGTATGAGGGCACGTTCGCAGAATATTTGTGTTTCGGCAGCTCTTGAGCGAAGGCCGGGACGACGGTCGATGCCAAGATGGCAACGAGCGCCATGTAAGATAACTTCATTCGAATCCCCCTATGACTAAACATTTCGGAGTTACACCGGCGATAGGTCCATGCGTCAGCATGTCATATTGGTAGCAATGTCTGCGCCTTTTTTCGAAGTCGACATGGAGTGCGATAGCCGAGCATCGCGTCCAGATTGCGCCGTTGCGGAACCTGGCGGCCAAAGCAGCCGGCCAGCCCCGTCTTTTTTCATTCTCAACAGGGCTCAGGCTGTCGGCACTCCATCACTTCTTCATCTTGGTGCCTGCTGTCCGGTAGTCCTTGAAGACCACGTCGATCGCTTCGATGATCTTTTTGCCCGGATTAGCCTTGCAATGGACGATGACTTCGTGCTGCAGGGATTTGGCGCGGGCGACCTGCATCACGTGCTTCTTGGCAAGGCCGTTGTACCAACCGCTGTACCAGGCAGCGAGATAATCGGCGTCTTCCTGAAACGTGTTCGCCAATTGGGCGCACGTCAGCTTTTGAACATCAAGATAGCCGTCGCGGTCCGCGTAGGTTTTGAGTTCGACCTGGGCTAAAGCCGGTCCCGCAGTGAGGGTAACCGCGCAGCATAGGATGAGTTTCTTCGCAATCATTTGGACAATTCCTTCTGTTGTTGTGACCTCACGGCGCGTGGTCGTGGCAATCAACTGACTGGTTGGAGCTTCATTCTCGCAACGCCCAGCGCGAGGTTGGCGCCGACCTGCCCTTCCACCGACAGCGGCTGTAACGAGACGGACTTGCGCGTGCCGCCGACGAGCAGGTTGGCACCGACACCGACGCCGACCGAAATGTCGCCGCTGGCACCGACGAATTCGCCGGCCAATGCGCCAGACGGGACCGTGGGCGTGCTCGCCAGCACCGCCCATGCCATCACGCCTCCTGCAGTCACGCCGAGGTCAAGGCCCAGGCGTCCGATGGTGCCGACATAATTCTGGGTCGGCCGGACTCGGATTTGAACTGGCAGGCCAGCCTCTGGCGTGACCCGACCACCAGGCCGACGCTCGCCGAAGTTCGACAAGTGAGTACACCTTGACGGATGGTGTTACCCTGCGCCGAGGCCGGTATCACCGCAATCAATGACACGACGCTCGAAGCAAACAGAAGACAAGGAGCGGCGCACACTTTCTGGAACATGATGATCCCCTAACGCTTCGAAAAATGGATTGATCGACATGACGGAGCGCGGCGACCCGAAAAAGCGGTCTCCGCCGTTTTAGCGCCTGCCAACCCGATTGACCGGACCGCCACGGTTCATCGGTGTTCCTGGTCGTACACCCACTCCCGAGGCACCGACGCCTGGAGTCACCACGGCTCGCGCCACCGGCCGCGGCCGCAACACGACGCCGGGTCTGACGACGCAACCAGCGGGATAGGCGATATACTGGCAGTAGACGACGGCGCTGGCCTGTTCACTGCTGGCGGTCATCAAGCCCGCTGTCAGCAGGACTGATAGTGCAATCGAACGCTTCATCGTTGCCTCCTCCCATTGTCATCCTCCTATTGTCAGCTATGAACTGGTCTCACCGGCAAACGGTGGCGATCCGTCCATAGGCGTCCACGACCTGCGTGCACGCGGGGGCGACCACCACGGGCGCAGCCACGACGGCCGCACCTGTCGCTACCGCACCGACTGCCACGGCCCTGCGTGTAGTCCGCCGGGCAACGCCCGCATAACTCATCGGCGTCAGCGGGCGGCCTACGCGCGCCTCGGCAGAAGAAACGAACGCGGCTTGGGGGGCTATCGGCAGTTGACCGTTCCACAATAGGACGGCGGCGCCAAGCATGGCACCAAGCGAGAGACGAGCGAAAGCGGTGAGACTACGGTTCATTTCCTTCCTCCTGCCATGGTGGTGCCTTCAGGCACTTCGTCGATGTCGCCGAGTTCGCCGATCGCGATCTTCTTGGCGGCCGGGTCCGGCTTGAACGCAAAAGTGTCGGCCGCGACGTCCGCCTTCCAGTCCTTGATCCGGAGGGTATATTGCGGCGCCTGGCCGGTCCCCTTGCTGGTGATGACATATTTGCGCGGGATCGGCCTAGCGCCGGATTCGATCCATATCTGCCAGTCGGTCTCCATGTTGCGGAAGGCAAGATGGTCGCACTCGACGCCGTCGATGACGCCCTTGCCAATCACGGCAGCCTCGACCACGTCGAGCATCATGACATTGAAGACGTTGGACAGCAGCAGGTCGGCCCCGGGAGCGACCACACCGTGCTTTTCCCGCAGACCGTCGATCAATTCCTCCGCGGTACCGGGCGCTTCGATCTGAGCGTAATCCTTGTTGTCCTTGTCGTTTATGGTCAGCATCTTGCCGTCGAACACGATCTCGACGTCCCGGTAGCCGCCGGTGCGTGTGGCGCGCAACTTGTCCGGGCGACTCAATTGCACCTGGCCGGAGCTGGTGAACTGGATTTTCTGCAGTTGCGAAGTGATGACTTCGATGTCGGAGTCATAGGTGACGGAGATCGCCTTCTGGCTCACTACATAGTCCGTCATCGCCTTGAGGAGCTTTTCGGCATCGCCCTGCGCGCCGGCCTGCGACACGAGGGTGACGCTCGCGGTCATTATCGTGCCAAGCAGGATTGGCCACCGGATCACTTCGTGCATCTTCTTCATGGCGCGGCTCTCCCGTTCAACGTCATCATGGGGGGTACCTTCCTTCTTCCGCCGTAGAGTGAGGCACCTCGATGACGCTTTCATCTCACACGGGGAGAACGGGGGACTATCCGGATTCTGCAAAACCGGATGCGGACTATCCGCTTTCTGCAAGATCTCGTGTAAGCTGGGCCGGCATCACAAAGGGCAGCATCAATGCCGGCTTCGCTTGAAGGACAATCGACAGGGCCTCAGCTCATCGAAGCGCGGTTCGACGACATCGATGCGATGGCGGCTAGTCCGCTGGCGTGGAATCAGGAATACGAGCAGATCGGACGCGGCCGCTTTGAAGGACGCCTGATCCAGCTTCTGATGGGGCGGCTCCAACTGGCCCGCGTGCTGTGGTCGCCCGGCGTGCTGCAACGCGGCGCAGCGCCGGTCGGCACCTGGGTGTTCGGCCTTCCGCTTGCGGCAGAAGGCTCCCTGCATGTTCGCCGGAGGCCGGTCCGTCCCGGAGAACTCATCGCAGCCACCTCGCACGACGATGTCGGCTTCACGGCAACCGGACCAACAGACGCGATGGTGGTGGTGATGCCCACGCCGCTGATCGATCGATGGGTCCAGGCGCGGCGAGGCGTGGACAAGTTCAACGTCGACCTTCCCTCGCCGCGCTGGCAGGTGCCCACAGAGGAAATGAAGCGGCGCGCGTCCGCGTTGTGCGGCCTGCTTGATTCTCTCGCGAGCAAGCCGGACCATCTGGCCGGAGCCGGCCTTTCAAAGGTCGAGGAACGCATATTCGATGTCATCCTCGACATGATCCCGTCGGCCGAAGTCATCGAGCCGTTGCACAGCCGCGCCCGCATTGCGCGCGAGGTGCTGAAGGTCCTGAAGGAGCGGCTCGACGATCCGCCGAGCATTACTGATCTCTGCATCGCCGTCGGCGCGCGGGAGCGGACACTTCATCTGAGTTGCGTGGAGGCCTTCGGCCGCCCACCGGCGACGCTGCTCGCCGAACTGCGGCTCAATGCAGCCCATCGCGCCTTGTCCCGTCCGGTAAGGGAAACGAGCGTCACGTCCGTCGCCGTGCTCTACGGCTTTGCGCATTTTGGACGTTTCGCCGCCGCCTATCGGCGTCGATTCGGCGAACTGCCGTCCGTGACCTTCGCTAAGGCTCGCGGCGTCTGAAAACCCTCGGTTTCCCCGAAGAGATCCAAATGAGTGGCCTAGAAGTCAGTTATGGGTCATTTTCGACCGATTCCGCGGGCCCTACCAAATGTCCGCTTTGCTCCAAAATGTTGCCGGCCCGAGCACTGTGTTTGATCTCACGGTTGTGATTCAAGCTCACAAGTGGGGCCTCGAATCGTGGCTGCGAACTCGCGACTATGGATGGGCCGCAATCAATTGCATTTAATCGGTGCCGGTCATCGCATGTAGTCAAGCATCGGTTGGCGGTCGTCGATCTAGCTAGATGGATTCCGGGCTCGACGCTTCGCATCGCCCCGGAATGACTGACAGCACCCGTCATTGCGAGGAGCCAACGGGTCCCGCCTCTGGCGGGCCCGATGACAGGCTCCGCGACGAAGCAATCCATGCCTCCACGCGTGGCGCTATGGATTGCTTCGCGGAGCCTGTCATCGGGCGGCGCTACGCGCCGACCCGGTGGCTCGCAATGACGACGTGGATGCTGGGTGCGACAAACTAACCCGACGGGCAAATCAGCAAAAACCTGTCGAGTCCGCGCGGAAAAAATATTTCTGTTTTTCCGAAATGCAAATCAGTCTAATAGTTCGCGCGTCTCACCCGATTGAGGGGCGCTTCGCGATCGTCACGAGTGTTGCGGTGGGATGCGGTGGACGCGGATTGCGCAACGGACGAGTGCGCATGAGGCGGACGGCGAAGTCGTGTGGTCCTGACGCCCCGACGCTGGCGTCAAGTCCGTGAGAAGCCAACGCCTCTCACGGGCGACGGTGGCAAGAAGCCCGGCCTCACCGGGGAGAGCACGATATAAGCCGTAAAACCATTGCGCAGGGAATGCCGGAGTGCCTCCGCTGAACCTGTATGCTCGTGTGCACTTCTTTGTGCACTTATGCACACGAGACCGCGGGTGCAGCGCGCACCCGGCGTTCCCTGCGCCCTCTCGGTTCTGGGGCGAATGATTTTGCAAAACTCGGGTGAAACGCGCCGCGAGAATGTGGAGCTGCATCTGAAATGCGTATGGTGAACTTGCGCAAAACATTTTCTGGACTCGGAATAATTCGCAACAACCTGCTTCTGCGAGTGAGTGGCGATTGCGACTGCGATCGGCGCTTGATGTTAGCGGGTGGGCTGCTACACCGCGGCACATGAGCGCTCACAACGTCAAATCCTCGGTCGCGGCGATCTCGGTCTTTGCCAGCGGTGGCATGGCCGCGGCGAAATTCGTCGTCGGGATCGCGATCGGCTCGCTGGCGCTGATCTCGGAGGCCCTGCACTCCTCGGTCGACCTGATCGCGACCATCATCACCTGGGCGGTGGTGCGCGTGTCCGACCTGCCCGCGGACGAAGAGCACCACTATGGCCACGGCAAGCTCGAAAGCGTCTCCGCGCTCGGCGTCATCGCCCTGCTCTACGTGCTCGCGGGCGGCATCCTGGTCGAGGCCTATAGCCGGCTGAGCGAAGGTGCGCCGCCGCCGTCGATCTCCGCGATCCCCTTCGTGGTCCTCATCATCGACATCGTCGTCAACCTCTGGCGGGCGCGGGCGCTGCATCGTGCGGCGCGCGAAACCAAGAGCCAGGCGCTCGCGGCTGACGCGTTGCATTTCGCCTCCGACGTGATGGGCTCCTTTGCCGTTATCATCGGCCTCATTCTCGCCGGGCTCGGCTTCTGGTGGGGCGACGCCGCCGCGGCCATCGCCGTCGCCGTCATGATCGCCCTGCTCGGCCTGCGGATGGCGCGCTCGACCGTGGAGACGCTGACCGACCGGGCTCCGGAAGGCGTGCTTGAGAAGGCGACCGCGGCGATCCGGAACGTGCCCGGTGTCGTCGAGGTCGAGCGGCTGCGCGTGCGCATGGTCGGCCCGACCTATTTCATCGACGCCATCGCCAAGGTGCCGCGCACCATTCCGATCGACCGCGTCGAAGAGATCAAGCGCAGGGCGCAGGCCGCGGTCGCCGGCGTGCTTGGCGATGCCGACCTCACCTTCACCGCGGTGCCGGTCGCACGCGACAATGAGAGCGTGCGCGAGCGCATCATGGTGATCGCGCGCAATTCCGGTCTTGCCATCCATCACGTCACCGTGCACGCGCTCGGTGAGAAGCTGATCGTCAGCATCGACCTCGAAGTCGATGGCGAGATGGAGCTCACCACGGCCCATGCCATCGCCCACGACCTCGAACGCGCGATCCGCGAGGACTTCGGCGAGGACGTCGAGGTCGACACCCATATCGAGCCGCTCGAGCCGGAATTGCCGTGGGGCAGCGACGCCGCACCCGATCGCGTCGAGACCATCAGGGAGGCGCTGACGCGCTTTGCCGCTGATGGCCCGATCCATGACATCCACAATGTGCGTGTCCGCGACTCCGACGCCGGCGAGATCGTCAACTTCCACTGCCGGGCCGCACCGTCGATGAGCGTCATCAAGGTGCATGAGGGAGTCGACGCGATCGAGCGCGCGCTGCGCCGCGCCTTCCCCACCATCAAGCGCGTGATCAGCCACGCCGAGCCGCCGCATTTGTAGGAACACGTCAACGTTCTCGTTTCGGACTCTGTTTGAGAGCCGCGATTCTGTCTTGGGCAAGAATTATTTCGCATTAACGAATCGTTGACTCTCGACACGCCGGGAAAACTGGATTCAAATCACATTGATTCGGGAGCGACGTGGGGTTGGCTTCCGACGGTGTGCAAATCAGATTGCGGTGGGGGTCTAGGGCATGGCGCGTGCGCATGCGGCGAACGCGTGCGTTCAATCCGATTCGATCAAGGGATTGGCGCAATCGATCGCGAAACCTGACTACCACAGGCTCTTGACCGCTGAGCCTGCGTTGCGCCGGGCCGTGCCCACGCTCATCATCGCCTTCCTGATCACGATCTGCCTCGGCGCGTTCGTCCAGGTGGTCGACCAGAACCGGCAGAAGCGCGCTACCCTGAAGCGCGACCTCTCCGCCCTCTCCGATATCCTCGCCGAGCGGCTCGATCGCCTGACCTCGAGCCGCCGCGAACGCCTTAGCAATATCGAGCAGTTGCAGAGCCTGCTGCCCGATCTCATCCCGTCCTGGGGCATCGCCAGGGGCCGCCACATCATCGTCACGAGCGCCGACCACCGCATGCTCGCTCGCGCCCCGATCGACAGGCTCGGCGAGAACGACCGGGTGCTCGACATCGTCTCCACCGCGCAACTGCTCGCCGCGCCGAGCCAGCAGGGCCTCCTCGCCGACATGCTTCTGCCGAATGGCGACGGCGCGCTGGCCATCTCGGTTCAGGTGAGATCGCTGCCCGGCCAGGTGATCGTGATCCAGGAGATGAACGAGCCGATCTGGGGATCGGACGCCGCGCTCTCGGTCACGCTCTCGGCGACCACGGGCTTCGTCGTGCTCATCCTCGGCTTCGCTTTCCACTGGCAGTCGACCCGCGCCCGCGAGGGCGATCTCATCAATGACGCCGTCCGCGGCCGGATCGACACTGCGCTCAACCGCGGCCGCTGCGGCCTGTGGGACTGGGACCTCTCGCGCGGCCGCATCTTCTGGTCGCAGTCGATGTTCACCCTGCTCGGCCTTGAATCCCGCAACGACCTCCTGACCTTCGGCGAGGTCAACGCGCTGGTGAAATCCGACGACATCGATCTGTTCGACATCGCCGACCAGCTCATCTCCGGCAAGATCGACCACATCGACCAGTCGTTCCGCATGCAGCACACCGAGGGCCACTGGATCTGGCTGCGCGTGCGCTGCGAGCTTAGCCAGGCCACCGCCGACGGCGCCCTGCACCTGATCGGGATCGCGGTCGACATCACCGAGCAGAAGAGCCTCGCCGAGAAGACGGTGGAAGCAGACCTGCGGCTGCGCGACGCCATCGAGACCATTCCGGAAGCCTTCGTGCTCTGGGATGCCGAGGACCGCCTCGTGCTCTGCAACTCGCACTTCCAGCGCCTCCACAAGCTGCCGGATTCGGCCGTTGCCCCCGGGACCTCCTACGAGACCGTGATCGAGGTCGGCAGCATGCCGGAGGTGCGCACGCGGTTGCACGAGACCGGCGTGCCGATGCCCGGTGCGCGCACCTTCGAGGCGCAGCTCGACGACGGGAAGTGGCTGCACATCTCCGAGCGCCGCACCAAGGACGGCGGCTACGTCTCCGTCGGCACCGACATCACCCGCATCAAGGCGCACGAGCAGAAGCTCGTCGACAACGATTTGCGCCTGCGCGCCTCCGTCGTCGACCTGAAGCGCTCGCAGTCCGAGCTCGAGCGGCAGGCGCTCGAGCTCGCCGACCTCGCGGAGAAATATTCGCAGGAGAAGACGCGGGCCGAGGAAGCCAACGCCGCCAAGTCGAAATTCCTCGCCAATATGAGCCACGAGCTGCGCACGCCGCTGAACGCGATCATCGGCTTCTCCGAGATCATGGGCAGCGGCATGTTCGGCGCGCTCGGCTCGGACAAGTACCAGGAATATTGTCACGACATCCTCACCAGCGGCAAATATCTGCTCGACGTCATCAACGACATCCTCGACATGTCGAAGATCGAGGCCGGACGCATGAAGCTCGACCTGGAGCCGCTCGATCTGTCGCGGACGCTCGCGGAATCGCTGCGCGTGGTGTCCGGACGCGCCCATGCCAAGAAGCTGACGCTCGATGCCGACATCGAACGCACGATTCCCGTGGTGGCCGACCGCCGCGCGATCAAGCAGATCGTCGTCAACCTGCTCTCCAATGCGGTGAAGTTCACGCCCGACAATGGCCGGGTGATCGTGCGCAGCCAGGTGCTGGACGATCAGATCGTGATGCTGATCGCCGACACCGGCATCGGCATCGCGCAGGATTCGCTGCAGCGCCTCGGCAAGCCGTTCGAGCAGGTCGAGAGCCAGCTCACCAAGACCTACCAGGGTTCGGGCCTCGGCCTTGCAATCGCGCGCTCGCTGACCAGCCTGCACGGCGGCTCGATGAAGCTGCGCTCGAAGCTCGGCGTCGGCACCGTCGTCCGCATCGCCCTGCCGCGCAACGCCTGCGCGGCGAGGATGCGGGCAGCGGCGTAGCTTTCACACCGCTGTCGAAGCAGCCCTTGCCAGTGGCAACTGGAGACTCGTTTCCAGCAAGGCCCGGTCATTCAGCACCGCCAGTGTCTCGCGGGTGGTGAGAGAGGCGACGGCCTGCTCGAAGGTGTCGCTCGCCTCGATGCGGGCGCGGGCGATTGCGAGCTGCGGGTCGATTTGCTCCGGTCGCCGGCGCGTCGGTGGGGGAAGCGAGCGGAGATGTTGCGTCAGGAATGACAGGTCGCGTTGCAGTTCGACCAGCGCGCGGCCGCGATCAACCGAAGGCGATGCAGCCAGTTCGTTCGCGCGGGCCAGCACGGCCGGCGGCGCGACTTCCTCCGGTGTCGCAAACAGCGCCCTCATCCGCGGCTTCGCCGTATAGGCGCCGATCGGAATGGCAAACAAGAGCCCGATGATGACCGGCGACATCCACAACAGCAGCGGCAGAGAGACGGCATAGGCGCTCGCGGCCATCAGCACGCCGAAGGCCGTGGGCACTCCGTATTTTCGATAGAGCTCGCGCCGCTCGACCGAGCCGTCGTCGCGGCGCTGCGTCTGCCATCCGGCGTCACGGCCAATCAGGATTTCGATCACCGCGATCGACTGGAAGACCATCATTGCGGGTGCAATCATGGCGGAGATCAGCACTTCGACGATGACGCCGAGGAAAGCGCGAATGGCGCCGCCGAACCGCCGGCGCGTTTCCCGCTGCGTCAACAGCAACAGGAAGCCGAGCAATTTCGGCACAATCAGAAGCGCCATGGTGGCGCCGAACACCCAGGCCGCGAGAACGGGGTCCTGCGCCGGCCAGTTGGGAAACAGCGAAAACCCTTTCGGAAAATATTCCGGGCGGACGAAGCGGGCCTGCAGCGAGATCAGTATCCCGAGCAGCAGGAACGTAAACCAGAGCGGCGCGGTGATATACGAACCGATCCCGGTCATGAAATGCAGGCGCGAAATCCAGTGCAATCCGCGCGTTGGCAACACGGCGAGATGCTGCAGGTTTCCCTGGCACCACCTCCGGTCGCGCGCCGCGAAATCCAACAGCGAAGGCGGCACTTCCTCGAAACTGCCGCCGAGCGTCGGCGCCATGTAGATGCCCCAGCCGGAGCGTCGCATCAGCGCGGCCTCGACAAAGTCGTGGCTCAGGATATGTCCGCCGAACGGCTTTCGCCCGCGAAGCTCCGGCAGCCCGGCAGCTTCGGCGAATGCGCTCACCCTGATGATGGCATTGTGCCCCCAGTAATTGCCTTCGGAGCCGTGCCACCAGGCAACGCCCGCTGCGATCATCGGCCCATAAAGCCGGCCCGCAAATTGCTGCAGGCGGCTGAACAGGCTTCGCGCATTGACGATGATCGGCAACGTCTGCAGCAACGCGGCCGCGGGGTTTGCCTCCATCGCATGAACCATCCGCACCATCGTGTCGCCCGTCATCAGGCTGTCGGCATCGAGGACGATCATGAACTGATAGCCGCTCCCGAAGCGGGAAACCCACTCGGCGATGTTGCCGGACTTGCGCGCGACGTTGTTGGCGCGGTGACGATAGTAGAGCCGATCGGAACCGCAGGCTTGCCGCAGTTTCAGGAAAGCGCGTTCCTCGGCGATCCAGATATCGGGATCGGTGGTGTCGCTCAGCACAAACCAGTCGAAGTGCTCGCCATGCCCGGTCGCCTCGACGGACTCGTAGATCGCACGCAGCCGAGCCATCAACTGGTTTTCGTTTTCATTATAGGTCGGCAGCAGCACCGCCGTCCGGCTCGCGATTTCGGGTAAGGCGCCGCTGGCGGCGATTTGCAGTGCGTTCCCTCTTCGGCCGAGCAGGACGAAAAAGCCCGCAAGGGCGGAGGCAAACGAGAAACCGATCCAGGCAAGCAACGCCACGAACAGCGCGAGCACCATCCATTCCAGGACGGTCACGCCCCCGACTTCGAGCACCTTGTACATCTCATAGGCGCCGGCGCCGGTGAGCGCGATGGTGGCTGCAAAGACAAATGTCCGCCGCAGCCACATGCTTGACGCCACCGGCACGGGCTGCCGCGTCGCCTGCGGCGCATGCGCGAAGTCCGATGTGATCATCTCGAGCGGATATTCGCGTGGCAGGAACCCGTCGGTGGGCGCATCCGGCGTCAGCGGCGACGACGTCGCTACGGAGCCCATCGATAAACCCACACTTCGGAAAGAGGTTTATCGTCTTGCACCAGCAAGGCTCGAAGCTCGATGGGCGTATCCTTCTTCACCGCGCATTGGAAGCTGAGCCGCCATCCACCCGTGTCAGGATTTGGTTGCGTGACGATGTTGGTGATCTCGGACTTCTCGGCGCTCACAACGCCCTTGATGCTGTTGGGATCGACACCCTTCAGGTTGTCGCCGATCAGATCCAGCACGAACAATTTGCTGTCGTCGCCACGCGCTCCGATGCCGGTGCGCACGAAGCGGGCGAGCGAATGAGGCTTCGGCATATCCGGACCCCAGTGCAGGCGATAGGTGAAATTGTTTTCGCTCTTCGCCTTCAGCGGCACCTTCGGCCGCCAGAACGCGGCAATGTTGTCGTGGATTTCCTCTTTGGTCGGAATCTCGATCAGTACGACGCCGCCCTCGCCCCAATCGCCGATCGGTTCGACCCAGAGGCTCGGGCGTGCTTCGAAACGTGACTCGATATCCTCGTAGGCGGCGAATCTCTTCTCGCGCTGCATCAGCCCGAAGCCGCGTGGATTGAGGTCCTGGAAGGTGCTGACCTGAAGATCCCGCGGATTGCTCAGGGGACGCCACAGGCTTTCACCCTTGCCGTTGAAGATCGCGAGCCCGTCGGAATCGTGCACCGAGGGGCGAAAATCGTCGACATCGTTGCGGTCATTGGGGCCGAAGAAGAACATGCTGGTCATCGGCGCCAGCCCCGCGTGCTCGAGATCGGCCCGCGGATAGAGCGACATCTCGACGTCGAACACCGTGGTCTCGCCGGGCCGCAAGGTGAAACGATAGCTGGCGGCGCAGCTCTTGCTGTCGAGCAGCGCATGGATGACGAGCGAGGTCGCGTTCGCCGCGGGGCGTTCCAGCCAGAACGCCTTGAAGGTGGGAAATTCCTCTCCCTTCGCCTCGCCGGTATCGATCGACAATCCCCGCGCCGACAATCCGTAGGTTTCACCCTTGGCGACGGCACGGAAATAGCTCGCGCCGAGGAAGACGCAGACCTCATCGAAATAGTCGGGCTTGTTGATCGGCGCGTGGATGCGAAGGCCGGCAAAGCCGAGATCATCAGCGGCGAACGCCGGCACATCGTTGCCGAACGAGAAGTCGTCCTTGCGATAGCGGATTTCGTTGGCCTGGCCGTCGACGACTTCGAAGATGTTGACCCTGTTCTTGTAGAAGAAGCCGCGGTGAAAGAACTGCGCCTGGAACGGCAGCTTGTCGGCGCGCCAGAGCGCGCGCTCCGGCATGAAGCGGATCGAGCGATATTGATCGTAGTTCAGATCCTTCAGCTCGGCCGGCAGCTTTTCGTCGGGCGCCTCGAACGATTTGCTCGCGAGGCTGCGCGCGAGCTCCCGAACGGTGGACGCATCAAACGGAACAGTCGCGACCGCTTCGGTTCCCGGAAACAATACGAGTGTCGGCAGCACTGCCGAGCCTTGCAGTAGCTGGCGACGATTCACGAGAACTCCTCAGCATTTGGACCAGGCGCCGCATGGAAACAGCCAAGCCGTCGGCAAGTTCCATGAATGCTGGAACGTTCAGCTAAAGATTCCTCTCAGACGATCTCCGTCCCCGTCGTTTGGGAAAACTCCGCACCCGGCCGCGGCGCAGCCACGAAAATGTCCGGAACTCGTCAACAACATGAGCCGCAATTCAGGCAATAGCAAGCCGCCCACGGCAGCGTCGTGGCTCACCGCCATCTTTCGCAAGCAATGGCGGTGGCGCGTTGGTCACGCGCTATGATTTGGAGATACCGACTCCAGCGTGGGGGCGACTTCGCGCGCGACCTGAACCAGGGCGGCGATCAAGGGTGTCATCGGGTCGCGCTGCGGGATCACCAGGCCGATACTGTAGTTCACCACGGGGTCGACGATCGGAATGCTGCGCACGGCGTCGGCGAGGCCGAGTGTCTCCGCGAGCTTTGCCGGCATCACGCTTGCCCAGCGCCCGGTCTTCACATGGGTGTAGAGCACGAGCAGCGAGTTCGAGGTCAGCGTCGGCGTTGCTTCCGCCCCGACTGAACGAAGTGCCCGATCGATGATGCGGCGGTTCTGCATGTCGGGCGTCAGCAGGCACAGCGGCACCTGGCCGACCTCTTTCCACGTCACAGAGTCGCGATCGCCGAACATGGCGTCGGGCGATGTCAGCAACCGATAGCTCTCGTTATAGAGACGGATGGTGCGAACCTTGCCGATCGGCTCGTTCTCGATATAGGTCAGCCCGGCATCGACCTCGAGGTTCTCCAAGAGGCCGAGCACGTCGGACGAGGTGCAGGACTGGATGCGGAAACGCACGTCGGGATGACGGGCGCGGAACGGCGTGGTGAGCGAAGCCACCATGCCGAGCACAGTCGGGATCGCCGCGATCCGGATCTCGCCGGAGAGCTTGTGCCTCAGCCCGTTGATCTCCTCCCGCATCGCGCGGGCATCGCCGACGATGCGGCGCGCCCAGTCGAGCGCGCGCTCGCCTTCGGGCGTGAAGCCCTGAAAGCGGGAACCGCGCTGCACCAGCATCACGCCGAGGAGATCCTCGAGCTGCTTGAGGCTCGTCGACATCGTCGGCTGCGTGACGCCGCACGCCTCCGCCGCGCGGCCGAAATGCCGCTCCTTTGCGAGTGCCAACAGGAGTTCAAGCTTGTCGATCAAGAAGGCCTCATCAGCTCTGGCATGCCACTTCGAATATAACGATCACAGCCGGGACGAACACGAGAAAAAGCCGTACCGCACAAGGTGTTCTGCTACCAATTCTATTTCTATATTGATCGATTTCATATCCCAATCGATCGCTGTTCACGATCGCAGCATGAGACAGCTTTATTGATATCTGGATCGATTCCAACTTTCATGGGCGCGAGTGAAAACCCTCCGATTTGAGAGGCATGGATGACATCGGCCTACGAACCCTGGAACGAAGCGCGCGGCGCCGAGATCATCGCCGAGCATGCCGAGCTCGAAGGCGCGACGCTGGTCATCCTGCACGCCCTGCAGGAAGCCTTCGGCTACGTGCCCGAGCCCGCGATCCCGATGGTCGCTTCCACGCTCAATCTCTCGCGTGCCGAGGTCCACGGCGTGTTCACCTTCTACCATGATTTCCGCAAGGCGCCTGCAGGCCGCCATGTGCTGAAGCTGTGCCGCGCGGAGGCCTGCCAGGCCGCCGGCGGCGATGCGCTGGCCGCGCGCGCGGAAGCCAAGCTTGGCGTTGTACTCGGTAACACCACGGCCGATGAGCGCGTGACGTTGGAGCCGATCTACTGCCTCGGCCTTTGCGCCACCGCGCCATCAGCGATGCTGGATGGCCGCGTGGTCGGCCGGCTCGACGAAGCGCGCCTCGACGCGCTGGTCAGGGAGGCGCAGCGATGACGATGCGACTCTTTGTCCCCCGCGATGCCGGCGCGGTCGCCGTTGGCGCTGATGAGGTCGCGACGGCGCTGCAGCTCGCCGCCGAGAAGCACGGCCTTGCGATCGAGATCGTCAGGACTGGCTCGCGCGGGCTCTATTGGCTGGAGCCGATGGTCGAAGTCGCAACAGCGGCGGGCCGGATCGCGTTCGGCCCGGTGAGCGCCGCGGACGCAGCTTCCCTGCTCGATGCGATGGCCGCCGACGGGCCGCATCCGTTGCGGCTGGGCGTTGCCGACGAGATCCCCTGGCTCAAGCGCCAGACCCGCCTAACCTTCGCGCGCTGCGGCGTGGTGGATCCCCGCTCGGTCGAGGACTATCGCGCCCATGGCGGCTACAGGGGCCTGGAGCGGGCGCTGACGCTCTCCCCCGACGAGATCCTTGCCGACGTCACCGCCTCCGGCCTGCGCGGCCGCGGCGGCGCCGGCTTCCCGACCGGCATCAAGTGGAAGACGGTGGCGCAGGCCAGCGCCGACCGGAAGTACATCGTCTGCAATGCCGACGAAGGCGACAGCGGCACCTTCGCCGACCGCATGATCATGGAAGGCGATCCGTTCGTCGTGATCGAGGGCATGACGATCGCCGGCATCACGGTCGGCGCCACCAAGGGCTACATCTACACCCGCTCCGAATATCCGCACGCGGTGGAGGCGATGAATGCCGCGATCGCGGCGGCGAAGCGCGCCGGCTATCTCGGCGCGCGCATCGGCGGTTCCGCACATAGTTTCGATCTCGAGGTGCGCGTCGGCGCCGGCGCCTATGTTTGTGGCGAGGAGACCTCGCTGCTCGAAAGCATAGAAGGCCGCCGCGGCATCGTGCGCGCCAAGCCGCCGCTACCCGCGCACAAGGGCCTGTTCGGGCGGCCGACTGTCATCAACAACGTGCTGTCGTTCGCCGCGATCCCGTTCATCCTCGATAACGGCGCTAAGGCTTACGCAGATTTCGGCATGGGCCGCTCGCGCGGCACGATGCCGATCCAGCTTGCCGGCAATGTGAAGCATGGCGGCCTGTTCGAGACCGCGTTCGGCATCACGCTCGGCGAACTCGTTGACGAGATCGGCGGCGGCTCCTTCACCGGCCGTCCGGTGCGCGCGGTGCAAGTGGGCGGTCCCCTAGGTGCCTACTTCCCGCGCGCTCTCTTTGATACGCCGTTCGACTATGAAGCGTTCGCCGCTCGCGACGGATTGATCGGCCATGGCGGCATCGTCGTGTTCGACGACAGCGTCGATATGGCCAAGCAGGCGCGCTTTGCGATGGAATTCTGCGCGGTCGAATCCTGCGGCAAGTGCACGCCGTGCCGCATCGGCTCGACCCGCGGCGTGGAGACCATCGAGAAGATCATCCGTGGCGAGCGCGTGGCCGAAAACCTCGCCCTCGTCGAGGACCTCTGCAACACCATGAAGTTCGGCTCGCTCTGCGCGCTCGGCGGCTTCACGCCCTACCCCGTGCTGAGTGCCCTCAGGCATTTCCGGGATGATTTCGGCCCGGCACCGGCCCGCTTAGAGGCCGCGGAATAGGAAAATCGCCATGTCATTGATCGAGGAAATCGACTTCGGCACGCCGCGCTCCAAATCGGAGACCATGGTCACGCTGACCATCGACGGCAAGCCCATCACGGTGCCCGAGGGCACCTCCATCATGCGCGCGGCGATGGACGCAGGTCACCAGATCCCGAAGCTCTGCGCGACCGACATGGTCGACGCCTTCGGCTCCTGCCGTTTGTGTCTCGTCGAGATCGAGGGACGCGCCGGCACGCCGGCCTCCTGCACCACGCCGGTGGCGCCGGGCCTCGTGGTTCACACCCAGACGGACCGATTGAAGAAGCTGCGCAAGGGGGTGATGGAGCTCTACATCTCCGACCATCCGCTGGACTGCCTGACCTGCGCCGCCAATGGCGATTGCGAATTGCAGGACATGGCCGGCGCCGTCGGCCTGCGCGACGTGCGCTACGGCTATGAGGGCGACAACCATGTGTTCGCCAAGTCCGATGGCGCGGTCAATCCGGCCTGGATGCCGAAGGACGAGTCCAACCCTTACTTCACCTACGACCCTGCCAAATGCATCGTCTGCTCGCGCTGCGTCCGCGCCTGCGAGGAGGTGCAAGGCACCTTCGCGCTGACGATCGCCGGCCGCGGCTTCGACAGCCGCGTCTCGCCCGGCATGAGCGAAAGCTTCCTCGGCTCCGAATGCGTCTCCTGCGGCGCCTGCGTGCAGGCCTGCCCGACCGCGACGCTGACGGAAAAATCGGTGATCGAAATCGGCCAGCCCGAGCATTCCGTGGTGACCACCTGTGCCTATTGCGGCGTCGGCTGCGCCTTCAAGGCCGAGATGCGCGGCGAGGAAGTGGTGCGCATGGTGCCGTACAAGGACGGCAAGGCCAATCGTGGCCACTCCTGCGTCAAGGGCCGCTTCGCCTGGGGCTATACCAACCACAAGGAACGCATCCTGAAACCGATGATCCGCGAGCGGATCGCCGATCCCTGGCGCGAGGTGTCGTGGGACGAGGCCTTCTCGTTCGCCGCCGCGAAGTTCAAGGGCATCCAGCAAAAGTATGGCCGCGACGCGGTCGGCGGCATCACGTCGTCCCGCTGCACCAATGAAGAAACCTATCTGGTGCAGAAATTGATCCGCGGCGGCTTCGGCAACAACAATGTCGACACCTGCGCGCGCGTCTGCCATTCGCCGACCGGCTACGGCCTGTCGCAAACCTTCGGCACCTCGGCCGGCACGCAGGATTTCGATTCGGTCGAAGACACCGATGTCGTGATCGTGATCGGCGCCAATCCGGCCTCGGCCCACCCGGTGTTCGCCTCGCGGCTGAAGAAGCGGCTGCGGCAGGGGGCAAAACTGATCGTGATCGATCCGCGGCGCACCGAAATGGTGGAAGCCCCACACCTCAAGGCGCTGCATCTGCCGTTGATGCCGGGCACCAACGTGATGGTCATGACCGCGTTGGCGCATGTCATCGTCACCGAGGGCCTCGTCAACGAAGCCTTCGTGCGCGAGCGTTGCGACTGGAGCGAATTCGAGGAATGGGCGGCGTTCGTCGCGCAGCCGAACAACAGCCCGGAAGCGACTGCGATCCTGACCGGCGTCGATCCGAAGGATCTGCGCGAGGCGGCGCGCATCTACGCCACCGGCGGCAACGGCGCGATCTATTACGGTCTCGGCGTCACTGAGCACAGCCAGGGCTCAACCACGGTGATCGCAATCGCCAACCTCGCGATGGTGACAGGCAATATCGGCCGTCCCGGCGTCGGCGTGAACCCGCTGCGCGGCCAGAACAACGTGCAGGGCTCTTGCGACATGGGCTCGTTCCCGCATGAGCTGCCGGGTTACCGCCACATCGCGACGGATGCGGTGCGTGACCAGTTCGAGGCGATGTGGAACGTGAAGCTCAACCCTGAGCCGGGCCTGCGCATCCCCAACATGTTCGACGCCGCGATCGAAGGCACCTTCATGGGCCTCTATGTACAGGGCGAGGACATCCTGCAGTCCGACCCTAACACCTCCCACGTTGTGGCGGCGCTGTCGGCGATGGAATGCGTGATCGTGCACGATCTCTTCCTGAACGAGACCGCGAATTACGCGCACGTGTTCCTGCCGGGCTCGAGCTTCCTGGAGAAGGACGGAACCTTCACCAATGCCGAGCGTCGTATCCAGCGCGTGCGCAAGGTGATGACGCCGAAGAACGGGCTGGCCGACTGGGAGGTCACCATCCGCCTCGCCAAGGCGATGGGCTTCGAGATGCACTACAACCATCCCTCCGAGATCATGGACGAGATCGCGGCGTTGACGCCGACCTTCGCCGGCGTCTCCTATGCCAAGCTCGACGAGCTCGGTTCGGTGCAATGGCCCTGTAACGAGAAGGCGCCCGAGGGAACGCCAGTGATGCATATCGGCGGCTTCGTGCGCGGCAAAGGCAAGTTCATCGTCACCGAATATGTCGCGACCGACGAGCGCACCGGCCCGCGCTTCCCGCTGCTGCTCACGACGGGACGCATCCTCAGCCAGTACAATGTCGGCGCGCAGACCCGCCGCACCGAAAATGTGGTCTGGCACAGCGAGGACCTGCTGGAGATCCATCCGCACGATGCCGAGCAGCGCGGCGTGCGCGACGGCGATTGGGTGCGCCTGAAGAGCCGCGCCGGCGAGACCACGCTGCGCGCGCTCATCACCGACCGCGTCGCGCCGGGCGTAGTCTACACCACGTTCCATCATCCGGACACGCAGGCCAATGTGATCACGACCGATTATTCGGACTGGGCGACCAACTGCCCGGAATACAAGGTCACCGCAGTGCAGGTCTCGCCGTCCAACGGTCCGTCCGACTGGCAGAAAGCCTATGACGCCCAGGCGAAGCATTCGCGCCGGATCGCGCCGGTCGTGGAAGCCGCGGAGTGAGGATGCACGATCCCGTCACCAGCGCGGAGCGGCAGGTCTGGCGCGACGGCAGCCTGAGCGAAGGCACGCGCCAGATCCCCGAGGAGACGGCGCTGGCGCTGACCTATAATGGCGGCACCTACGCCGTGATGATGGGCACGCCGCAGGACCTTCGCGACTTTGCCATCGGCTTCAGCCTCAGCGAAGGCGTTGTTCAGTCCGCCGACGAGATCGAGACGCTCGACATCATCGAGCTCGATGATGGCATCGAGCTGCGGATGTGGCTGGCGCCCGAAAAGGCCACGCTGATCAATGAGCGGCGGCGGCATATCGCGGGCCCGACCGGTTGCGGCCTCTGCGGCATCGATTCGATCGCGGAAGCGGTTCGTCCCGCAGCCATCGTGCAGAAGGGCCGCAGCTTCTCGCCGCGCGAGATCATGACCGCGATGGCCGCAATCGCCCCGCTGCAAGCAATCAACCTCAGGACCCGCGCAGTGCATGCCGCGGCGTTCTGGACGCCTATGCGCGGCATCGTCGCGCTGCGCGAGGATGTCGGCCGCCACAATGCGCTCGACAAGCTCGCCGGCGCGCTGGCGCAGGCGAAGGTGTCGACCAGCGAGGGCATGGTGCTGTTGACGAGCCGCGTCTCGGTCGAGATGGTGCAGAAGACGGCAACCATCGGCGCGCCGCTGATGGTCGCGGTATCGGCGCCGACAGCGCTTGCCGTGCGCATGGCCGACGCCGCCGGCATCACGCTTGCGGCGATCGCGCGCGCCGACGGGTTCGAGGTATTCACGCATGCGGAGCGGATCGCGACCCGCGCCGATGCCAGGGAGGCCATCCATGTCGCCTGACCGACTGATCTACATGGCCAACCAGATCGGCAAGTTCTTCCAGAACCAGGGGCATGAGCGCGCGGTGCCGGGGATCGCCGAGCATATCAAGAAGTTCTGGGACCCAAGGATGCGCAAGGCGATCTTCGCCCATCTCGACGCCGGCGGCGCGGGGCTTGATCCGTACGTCCACGAGGCGCTCAAGAGCTTGAAGAAGGCGTAAGCCACGGAATTGTAGGGTGGGCAAAGCGCAGCGCGCCCACCTTTCTTCACCGACCGTGGGTGGTGGGCACGCTCCGCTTTGCCCACCCTACGGCACTGTCGTCCCGGCGAACGCCGGGACCCATAACCACAGGATCGCGTTGTGGCGCGAGCAAGCGGTTGTGGCGGAGCACATTACAAACGCCTGTGGTTATGGGGTCCCGGGTCAAGCCCGGGACGACACCGAATTTATGGCGATCGGCGCTGCGCCTAACGTCCGCCAACCAGCGCGTTGAACACGCGGCGGACCTCACCTTGCGTCTCGCGCACGCCGGCTTCGAGGGCGGAGAAATCCGGCGTGTCGCCTGCCCGCGCCATCACGCGTAGCAGATCGTCACCGGCGGTTTCGGGATTGAATTTGCCGGTCACGCAAAGCCGCAAGATCTGCGTCAGGTCATGATAGAGCCGCGCGGCCGAGCGCAGCACTTCGGCCTCCGACTGCCCGAGCACGCCGAGCTTTGCGGCGTTGTCGAGCACCTGCAATGTGGAAACGCTGAGGATGTCGGGCTTCTCGGCAGCGTGCACGAGCTGCAGATATTGCGCGATGAAATCGATGTCGACGAGGCCGCCTGCGGCGAGCTTCAGGTCCCAGATGTCGTCCTCGCCCTTCTCGAGCGCGATCGCGCGCCGCATCTCGACGACGTCGTTGGCGGTCGCGGCCGCATCGCGCTTGCGCGTCAGCACGCGACGGATGATGTCTTCGATCTTCTCGCGGAACGCCGGCGATGACGAGATCACGCGCGCGCGCGTCAGCGCCATGTGCTCCCAGGTCCAGGCCTCGCGCTCCTGATACTCGGCGAATGAATCGAGCCGTGACGCCAGCGGGCCGGCGCGGCCTGACGGGCGCAACCGCATGTCGACCTCGTAGAGCACGCCGTAATTGGTCCGTGTCGTGAAGGCGGAGATCAGGCGCTGGGTGAAGCGGGCAAAATACTGCGCGCCGTGCAGCGCGCGGGCGCCGTCGGAGTCCGGCTGCTCGTGGTCGTAGTCGTAGAGCAGGATCAGGTCGAGGTCGGAGGACGCTGTCATCTCGCGGCTGCCGAGCCTGCCCATGGCGAGAATCGCGGTCTCCTGATCGTTGATGCGGCCGTATTGCGTGGCGAACTGGTCGGTGACAAGGCCATGCACGGTGTGCACGATGCCTTCCGCGACGTCGGCAAAGGCGACGCTCGCCTGCTGCGCCGACACCGTGCCGGAGAGGATCCGCGTGCCGATCAGGAACAAGCTTTCCTGGCCGAACAGCCGCAGGCGATCGAGGAAGTCCTCGTAGGAACCGGCGTCCTTGAGCGTGATCGCGAGCCGCTCCGACAATTCGCGCCGGTCCGGCATCGCGCCGAAGAAGCGCGGATCGATCAGCCCGTCCATGATCTGCGGCTGCCGCGCCAGCATGTCGCCGAGCCGCGGCGCGGCGCCGAGGATCAGCGCCACCAGCGCGACCAGGTCGCGGTTCTGGCTGAGCAGCGTGATCAGCCGCCCGCCCCGCTGCAACGCCCCGAGGAAACGGTCGAACGCCACAACCGCGGCGTCCGGCTCCTCGGCATGCGCGAGGCCGTCGATCAGGCCCGGAATGAACTCGAGGAAAGCGTTGCGCGTCGCCTCCACGCGCAGCGCGCGATAGTCGCCTTCGATCCATTGCTGCACGGTCTTTGCGACCGCAACCGGCTTCTCGAAGCCGAGACTGACGAGATGCTCGAGCAGCCGCTGGTCTTCAGGGCCGGCGCCGTAGTTCGCCTTCGGCAGCTTTGCCGTGCCGGTCGGCTCGTCGCCCTCGAACAGCTTGGCGTAGTGGCCCTGCACGATGTTGAGATGCGCGAGCAATTCCATCGCAAACGTGGCCCTGCTCGTATAACCGAGGAAATGAGCGAAGCGCTCGATCGCCGCGGGATCCTCCGGCAACGTGTGCGTCTGCTCGTCGGCGATCATCTGCAAGCGATGCTCGACACGGCGCAGGAACTGATAGGCCGCAGCGAGTTCGTCGCGCGCCTCAAAGGTGATCCAGTTGCTGGAGGCGAGCATGGTAAGCGCCTCGAGCGTCGGCCGCACCCGCAATTCCGGATGCCGTCCGCCCGCGATCAACTGCTGGGTCTGGGCAAAGAACTCGATCTCGCGGATGCCGCCGCGGCCGACCTTGACGTTGTGGCCCTCGACCGCGATCTCGCTCTGGCCGCGGTAGGTCTGCATCTGCCGCTTCATGTCGTGGACATCGGCAAGCGCGGCGAAGTCGAGATGCTTGCGCCAGACGAAGGGGGCGATTTCCGCAACCAGCACCTCGCCCGCCTTGCTGTCGCCAGCGCAGGGGCGCGCCTTGATCATCGCGGCGCGTTCCCAGGTCCGCCCTTCCCGCTCGTAATAGTTCAGCGCCGAATCGGTCGAGATCGCGACCTGCGTCGACGCCGGATCAGGCCGCAGCCGCAGGTCGACGCGGAACACATAGCCATCGCCGGAGCGCTGCTGCAGCATGCGCGCCATCGATTGCGTGACGCGGACGAAGAACGGCTGCGGCTCGATGTCGTCGGCCAGCGAGGTCGCGGCCGGATCGTAGAAGACGATGAGATCGATATCGCTGGAATAGTTCAGTTCGCCTGCGCCCATCTTGCCCATCGCAAGCACGATCAGCCCGCTGCCCTCTTCGGGATGGTCGGCGTCGGGCGCACGGAGGCGGCCGCGCGCCATCTCCTGACGCAGCAGGTAGCGCAGCGCCGACTGCACGGAGGCGACCGCAAGGTCGGTCAGCGCGGCGGTGACCCGTGTGACCGGCCAGACGCCGCCGATGTCGCAAAGCGCGATCAGGAGCGCCGCCTCCGCCTTCATGCGGCGGAGCAGTTGCATCACCTCGGCCTCGCCCGAGGCGGCGAACACGTCGTGCGAGGTCTTTTCGATCAGGCCGGCCAGATGCGGCTCCGGGTCGCAGGAGAGCAGCCGGATCAGCCGCGCCGGATCGACGCGCACGAGCTCGAACAGGAACGGCGAGCATTCCGCAATACCGAGCAGGATGCGCCTGGCGAAGGGATAGCCGAGCAGTTCGGCGAGCGCAGCCGATTGCGCCGGCTCGAGTTCGGCGAGCCAGTCTGTCAGGCGCTGTTCGGCTTGGATGGGCGCGGACACATACGGTCCGTCCGCGAACCGCGCGGCCAGACGATGTCCCGCGGAGCCCGGCGCGGAAGCATTCATGCCGCCTTCTGTGGCACATCCTGCGTTTGGGCCGCAAGCCTGTCGGCTGCGCCGGCCCGCGCCGGAAGCAC
>NZ_PSRR01000090.1 GCF_004296405.1 Bradyrhizobium sp. Leo170 | reverse complement strand
GAAGGACGGCTGGAATGGGTTCGGCGTGCTCCACGATACCGCCTCCCGCGTCGGCGCTCTCGATATCGGCTTTTCGGCCGGCGCCGGCGGCTTGAATGCGGCGCGGATGACGACCTCCGGCGCGCTCGACGTGCTGTTCCTGCTCGGCGCCGACGAGATCAAGGTGTCGGACGGAACGTTCGTCGTCTATATCGGCACCCATGGCGACCGCGGCGCCCACCGCGCCGACGTGATCCTGCCGGGCGCGGCTTACACCGAGAAGTCCGGCATCTACGTCAACACCGAGGGCAGGGCACAGATGGCCGCCCGCGCCGCCTTCCCGCCCGGGGAAGCGCGCGAGGACTGGGCGATCATCCGCGCGCTCTCGGACGTGCTGGGCAAGAAGCTGCCTTACGATTCGCTGGCTGCCTTGCGCCAGGCGCTGTTCAAGGCGGTGCCGCATCTGATGCGGATCGACCAGATCGAGCCTGGCAAGGCCGACGATATCAAGGCGCTTGCGTCGAAGGGCGGAAGCGCCGACAAGGCGGTGTTCCAGAGTCCGGTCGAGGACTTCTATCTGACCAACCCCATCGCCCGGGCGTCCGCCGTGATGGCGGAATGTTCGCGCCTGGCCTCGGCGCGGATGCTGACGGCAGCGGAGTGAGCGTGACCTGATGGCTGATTTCTTCGCAAGCTCGTTCTGGACCGGCTTCCTCTGGCCGCTGATCATCATGCTCGCCCAGAGCGTGCTCCTGCTCGTCGTGCTCCTGATCGCGATCGCCTACATCCTGCTCGCCGACCGCAAGATCTGGGCGGCGGTGCAGATCCGCCGCGGCCCCAACGTGGTCGGTCCATGGGGACTGCTGCAATCCTTCGCCGACCTGCTGAAGTTCGTGCTGAAGGAGCCGACGATCCCGGCCAGCGCCAACAAGGGCGTGTTCCTATTGGCGCCGCTGGTGTCCTGCGTCCTCGCGCTCGCCGCTTGGGCGGTGATCCCGATGGATTTCGGCTGGGTGATCTCCGACATCAATGTCGGCGTGCTCTACATCTTCGCGATCTCCTCGCTGTCGATCTACGGCATCATCATGGCCGGCTGGTCGTCGAACTCGAAATACCCGTTCCTGGCCGCGCTTCGCTCCGCGGCGCAGATGGTGTCCTATGAGGTCTCGATCGGCTTCGTGATCATCACCGTGCTGCTCTGCGCCGGCTCGCTCAATCTGTCCGCAGTGGTCGAAGCGCAGAACACCCGTGGGCTGGCCCACCTGATCGGCCTGCCGCAGCTCACCATCCTGAACTGGTACGTCTGGCCGCTATTCCCGATGTTCGTGGTGTTCTACGTCTCGTCGCTGGCGGAAACCAACCGTCCGCCCTTCGACCTCGTGGAAGCGGAATCCGAACTGGTCGCGGGCTTCATGGTCGAATACGGCTCGACGCCGTATCTTCTGTTCATGCTTGGCGAGTATGTCGCGATCACCACGATGTGTGCGCTGGCGACGATCCTGTTCCTCGGCGGCTGGCTGCCGCCGGTGGCGCTGCCGCCGTTCACCTGGATCCCCGGCGTGATCTGGTTCGCGCTGAAACTCTTCTTCATGTTCTTCCTGTTCGCGATGGCGAAGGCGATCGTGCCGCGCTACCGCTACGATCAACTGATGCGGCTTGGCTGGAAGGTGTTCCTGTCGCTGTCGCTGGCGATGGTGGTGGTCGTGGCCGCTGTGCTGCAATTCGCCGGCATCGCGCCGAAGTGAGGCCGTCATGAATATCAACGCAACAGCCCGCTCGCTTCTGCTCTCGGAATTCGTCTCGGCGTTCTTCCTCGCCATGCGCTATTTCTTCAAGCCGAAGCCGACCATCAACTATCCCTTCGAGAAGAACCCGATCTCGCCGCGGTTTCGCGGCGAGCATGCGCTTCGCCGCTATCCGAACGGCGAGGAGCGCTGCATCGCCTGCAAGCTGTGCGAGGCGATCTGCCCGGCGCAGGCGATCACGATCGAGGCCGGCCCGCGCCGCAACGACGGCACCCGCCGCACCGTGCGCTACGACATCGACATGGTGAAATGCATCTATTGCGGCCTGTGCCAGGAGGCCTGCCCGGTCGATGCCATCGTCGAGGGACCGAATTTCGAATTCGCGACCGAGACACGCGAGGAACTCTACTATGACAAGGCCAAGCTGCTCGCCAATGGCGACCGCTGGGAGCGCGAGATCGCCAAGGCGATCGAGCTCGATGCGCCGTACCGTTGAGGTGAGGGCATGATCCTTCAGAACATTCCCACGTCATTCCGGGGCGCGGACAACGTCCGCGAACCCGGAATCCAGAGGTTGTCGTGCGAGATTCCGGGTTCGCGCGTTGCGCGCCCCGGAATGACGGGAGGGCAGCAATGATCCTTCCCGCACTGTTCTTTTACCTGTTTGCCGCGGTCTGCGTGGCGTCGGCGGTGATGGTGGTTGTGTCGCGCAACCCCGTTCATTCGGTGCTGTATCTGATCCTGGCCTTCGTCAACGCCTCGGGCCTGTTCGTGCTGATGGGCGCCGAGTTCCTGGCGATGATCCTGATCGTCGTCTATGTCGGCGCGGTCGCGGTGCTGTTCCTGTTCGTGATCATGATGCTCGACGTCGATTTCAGCGAGCTTCGCGAGGGCTTTCTCGAATACCTGCCGGTGGGTCTCGTGATCGGCGGCATCTTCATGTTCGAGCTTCTCTTGATAGTCGGCGCCTGGGTGATCAACCCCGCCGTCACCAAGACGATCACCGCGGCGATCCCGACCAATGTCTCCAATACCGAGGCGCTCGGACTCGTGCTCTATACGAAGTACATCTTCTACTTCCAGCTCGCCGGCCTCGTGCTGCTCGTCGCGATGATCGGCGCCATCGTGCTGACGCTGCGCCACAAGACGAATATCAAGCGGCAGAACATCACCGTGCAGAACGCGCGCACGCCGGAAATGGCGATGGCGCTGCGCAAGGTGTCGTCGGGGCAGGGGCTGCAGGAAGCTGATGCGGCGGAGTGGGTGAAATGACGATCGGGCTCGGACACTATCTCGCGGTCGGCGCGATCCTGTTCACGCTCGGGATCCTCGGCATCTTCCTGAACCGCAAGAATATCATCGTCATCCTGATGTCGATCGAGTTGATCCTGCTCTCGGTCAACATCAACCTGGTGGCGTTCTCGACCTTCCTCGGCGACATCGTCGGCCAGGTGTTCGCGCTCCTGGTGCTCACCGTCGCGGCCGCGGAGGCTGCGATCGGGCTTGCCGTCCTGGTGGTCTATTTCCGCAACCGCGGTTCGATCGCGGTTGAAGACGTCAATCTGATGAAGGGCTAACGCGCCGATGTACCAGGCAATCGTCTTTCTGCCGCTGCTCGGCGCCATTCTTGCCGGCCTGATTGCGATCGTCGGCGCGCATGGACGCAATCCGAGCGGCGACACCGTCGAGCATCACGATGACGGGCATGGCGCGGACGCTCACGCTGCCGAAGCCCACGACGCGCACGGTCATGATGATCACGGCCATGACGATCATCATGCTGCCGAACCGCCGGCCGCCGGCTCCCGCGCGGCCGAACTGATCACGACCGGGCTGTTGTTCGTCTCGGCTGCGCTGTCCTGGTTCGCACTGGTCGATGTCGGCTTCCTGCACCACGACGCCCGCGTCACGCTATTTCCGTGGATCACCTCCGGCGACTTGCAGGTTTCCTGGGCGCTCCGGATCGACACACTGACCGCGGTGATGCTCGTCGTCGTCAACACCGTGTCCTCGCTCGTGCACCTCTATTCCATCGGCTACATGGACGAGGATCCGTACCGGCCGCGCTTCTTCGCCTATTTGTCGCTGTTCACCTTCGCGATGCTGATGCTGGTGACCGCGGACAATCTGGTGCAGATGTTCTTCGGCTGGGAAGGCGTGGGCCTGGCGAGCTACCTGTTGATCGGCTTCTGGTATCAGAAACCGTCGGCCAACGCCGCCGCGATCAAGGCCTTCATCGTCAACCGGGTGGGCGATTTCGGCTTTTTGCTCGGCATCTTCGCGGTGTTCGCGCTGATCGGCTCGACTGATTTCGACACCATCTTCGGCGGCGCCGCAGGCCTGACCGGCAAGACCATCAATTTCTTCGGCTGGCATGTCGATGCGCTGACGCTGACGTGCGTTCTCTTGTTCATGGGCGCGATGGGCAAATCGGCGCAGTTCCTGCTGCACACCTGGTTGCCGGACGCGATGGAAGGCCCGACCCCGGTCTCGGCCCTGATCCATGCCGCGACCATGGTGACCGCCGGCGTCTTCATGGTGGCGCGGCTGTCGCCGCTGTTCGAGCTGGCACCGAACGCGCAGGCCGTGGTGATGTTCTTCGGCGCGACCACCGCGTTCTTTGCCGCGACCATCGGTCTGGTACAGAACGACATCAAGCGCATCGTCGCCTATTCAACCTGTTCCCAGCTCGGCTACATGTTCGTGGCGATGGGAGCGGGGGCCTATTCGGTCGGCATGTTCCATCTGTTCACCCACGCCTTCTTCAAGGCGCTGCTGTTCTTGGGCTCTGGCTCCGTGATCTACGCGATGCATCACGAACAGGACATCCGCAACATGGGCGGGCTGTGGCGAAAGATCCCCTATACCTACGCGGTGATGGTGGTCGGCACGCTGGCGCTGACCGGATTCCCGCTGACCGCGGGCTACTTCTCCAAGGACGCGATCATCGAGTCGGCCTATGCCTCGCACAATCCGTTCGCGTTCTACGGCTTTCTGCTGACCGTCTTCGCTGCCCTCCTGACCTCGTTCTATTCCTGGCGCCTGATCTTCAAGACCTTCCACGGTACGCCGCATGACGAGGAGCATTACGAGGCTGCGCATGAGAGCCCGATCTGGATGCTGATCCCGATCGGCGTGCTCGCGGTCGGCTCGATCGTGGCCGGCTTCCCGTTCAAGGAATTGTTCGCGGGCCACGGCATCGAGGAGTTCTTCCGCGACTCCGTGAAGATGAACCCGCATATCATCGAGGAAATGCACCATATCCCCGAGAGCATCGCCTTCCTGCCGACCGTCATGATGGTGCTGGGCTTCCTGATCTCGTATCTCTTCTACATCAGCCGGCCGTATCTGCCGGTCGAACTCGCCAAGCAGCAGCCGATGCTTTACCAGTTCCTGCTCAACAAGTGGTATTTCGACGAGCTGTACGATCTGATCTTCGTGCGGCCCGCGAAGTGGATCGGCTACACCCTCTGGAAGAAGGGTGACGGCGCCATCATCGACGGCTTCGGACCGGATGGCGTGTCGGCGCGTGTGCTCGACGTCGCCCGTAACGCCGTGAAGATCCAGACCGGCTATCTCTACCACTACGCCTTCGCGATGCTGATTGGCGTCGCCGGCCTGATCACCTGGTTCATGTTCGGCCTGGGAGGCCAGTGATGACGACCTGGCCTATCCTTTCCGTTGTTACCTTCCTGCCGGCGCTCGGCGCGCTCTTGGTCTATCTGCTCGCACGGGGCGGGGATGAAGCGGCAAACCGCAACGCCCGCTGGATTTCGCTGTGGACCACGCTGATCACCTTCCTGATTTCGTTGATCCTGGTGGTGCGGTTCGATCCGGCGAACGCCGACTTCCAGTTTGTCGAGAAGGCGTCGTGGCTCGCCACCGGCATCAACTACCACATGGGCGTCGACGGCATCTCGCTGCCGTTGCTGATCCTGACCACCGCGGTCATGCCGTTCTGCATCATCGCGAGCTGGAAATCGGTCACGCAGCGCGTGAGCGAATACATGATGGCGTTCCTGATCCTGGAAACGCTGATGGTCGGCACCTTCTCGGCGCTCGACCTCGTGCTGTTCTACCTGTTCTTCGAAGGCGGCCTGATCCCGATGTTCCTGATCATCGGCGTCTGGGGCGGCCCGCGCCGGGTCTATGCCTCCTTCAAGTTCTTCCTCTACACGCTGCTCGGCTCGGTGCTGATGCTGCTTGCCATCATGGCGCTGTACTGGAATGCGGGCACGACCGACATTCCGACCCTGATGCACACCGCCGTGCCGCACAACCTGCAGAAGTGGGCCTGGCTCGCGTTCTTTGCCTCCTTTGCGGTGAAGATGCCGATGTGGCCGGTGCACACCTGGCTGCCTGACGCCCATGTCGAGGCTCCGACCGCGGGGTCGGTGATCCTGGCGGCAATCCTTCTGAAGATGGGCGGCTACGGCTTCCTGCGCTTCTCGCTGCCGATGTTCCCGCTGGCGTCGCACGACTTCGCGCCGCTGGTCTTCACGCTGTCCGTCATCGCCATCATCTACACCTCGCTGGTGGCCCTGATGCAGGAGGACATCAAGAAGCTGATCGCCTATTCGTCCGTCGCCCATATGGGCTTCGTCACCATGGGCGTTTTCGCCGGGACCATGCAGGGCGTCGCCGGCGGCGTGTTCCAGATGATCTCCCACGGCATCGTCTCCGGCGCGCTGTTCCTCTGCGTCGGCATCGTCTACGATCGCATGCATACCCGCGAGATCGCCGCCTATGGCGGGCTGGTGAACCGGATGCCGCTCTATGCGCTGGTGTTCATGGTCTTCACCATGGCCAATGTCGGCCTGCCCGGGACCAGCGGGTTCATCGGCGAATTCATGACGCTGCTCGGCACCTTCAAGGTGTCGCTGCCGACCACCGTGCTTGCGACCACCGGCGTGATCCTGTCCGCGGCCTATGCCTTGTGGCTCTATCGCAAGGTAGTGTTCGGCGCGCTGGTCAAGCCGTCCTTGATGAGCATCAAGGATCTGACGGCGCGCGAATGCCTGATCCTGTTCCCGCTGGTGGCGCTGACCATCCTGTTCGGCGTCTATCCAAAGCCGGTGCTCGACATGTCCGAGGCTTCGGTCCAGCAGCTCGTCAATAATTACAACACCGCCGTGACTGCCGTGAAGGCAGCCGCGCTGCTCCAGTAAGGCCTTAACCCATGAGCTTCTCGAGTGCAGGTTATCAGTTGCAGCCGGTGCTGCCCGAGCTCGTGCTCGCGGTCGGCTCGATGGTGCTGTTGATGATCGGGGCCTATCGCGGGCAGGGGACGACCCGGCTCGTGACCACGCTTGCGACGTTGCTGCTGATCCTCACCGGCGTGCTCATACTGATGCTGCCGTCCGGCAAGCTCGTGACCTTCGGCGGCAGCTTCATCGTCGACGACTTTGCCCGCTTCCTGAAGATACTCGCGCTGATCGGCTCGGCGGCAACTCTGATCCTATCGACGGAGTTCCTGTCCGACCCGTCGCGCCGCATCTTCGAATATTCGATCCTGGTGCTGCTCTCCACCCTCGGCATGATGGTGCTGATCTCGGCGGGTGACCTGATCGCACTCTATCTCGGGCTCGAGCTGATGAGCCTTGCGCTCTACGTCGTCGCCGCCAGCCACCGCGACAACGCCAAGTCGACCGAAGCCGGCTTGAAGTATTTCGTGCTGGGCGCGCTGTCCTCGGGCATGCTGCTCTATGGCGCCTCGCTGATCTATGGCTTCACCGGCACCGTCAGCTTCGCTGGCATCGCGGCGGCGGCCACGACGGCAACGCCAGGGATCATTTTCGGCCTGGTGTTCCTGCTAGCCGGCCTCTGCTTCAAGGTCTCGGCGGTGCCGTTCCACATGTGGACGCCCGACGTCTATGAGGGCGCGCCGACGCCGGTCACGGCGTTCTTTGCTTCCGCACCGAAGGTCGCGGCGATGGCGGTGTTCACGCGTGCGACGCTGACAGCATTCCCAGGCATCGTGCCGCAGTGGCAGCAGATCCTGGTGTTCGTCTCCATTGCCTCGATGGCACTGGGCTCGTTCGCCGCGATCGGGCAGAAGAACATCAAGCGCCTGATGGCCTATTCCTCGATCGGCCACATGGGCTTTGCGCTGGTTGGCCTTGCCGCCGGCACGGTGGAAGGCGCGCAGGGCGTGCTGATGTACATCGCGATCTACGTCGCGATGACGCTCGGCTCGTTCGCGATCATCCTCGCCATGAAGCGCAATGGCCAGGCGGTCGAGCAGATCAGCGATTTTGCCGGGCTCTCGCGCACCAATCCGCTGCTCGCCTTCTTCTTCGCGATGCTCTTGTTCTCACTCGCCGGCATTCCGCCGCTCGCGGGCTTCTTCGCCAAGTGGTACGTGTTCGTCGCAGCGATCAAGGCCAACCTGTTCACGCTCGCCGTCATCGGCGTGCTCACCAGTGTGGTGGGCGCCTACTACTATCTCGCCATCATCAAGACGATGTATTTCGACGAGCCGGTCGGCAAGCTCGACCCGGTCCGGATCGAGTTGCGCGGGGTGCTGGCAGTCGCGGGCCTCTTCAACATCTTCTTTTTCGCCTATCCGGGACCGCTGGTCAGCGTTGCGACCGCCGCGGCGAAGTCGCTGTTCTAGATGCCGTTCGCGCTTGGTCATCGCGCCGCTTCCGCCGGCTACAGGCTAGCCGCCTTTGACCAGATCGGCTCGACCAATGCGGAAGCTCTAACCCGCGCCCGCGAAGGCGAGCGGGGGCCGATCTGGTTCGTCACGCCGGAGCAGACGGCGGGGCGCGGCCGGCGGCAGCGGGCCTGGATCGCGCCGCGCGGCAATCTCGCCAGCAGCATCCTCGAGGTGGTGGACGTGGCGCCCGCGGTCGCGGCGACGCTCGGCTTTGCCGCGGGGCTGTCGCTGGAGGCGGCGCTGCAGAAAGTGAGCGTCGAGGCAGTGCTGCGTCTGGGCCGGGCGGATGCGCTGAAGTTCTCGCTGAAATGGCCGAACGACGTGCTGGCCGGGGACAAGAAGCTCGCCGGCATCCTGCTCGAGGCCGAGATCGTGGCCGGCGGCGGCCTTGCGGTCGTGGTCGGCATCGGCACCAATGTCGTGGGGGCGCCGGAGGGCACGCCGACGCCCGCGACCTCGCTCGCTGCTCTTGGCGTCCATGTCAGCGCCGAGGAGCTGTTTGCCGCGCTTTCGGACGCCTGGGTGGAATTCCGCGGCATTTGGGACAATGGCCGCGGCTTTTCGGAAATCCGTCAGCTTTGGCTCGAGCGTGCCGCCCGGCTGGGGGAGAATGTGGCGATTCGGACGGGGAACGCTATTCTCGAAGGCACGTTCGACACCATCGATGAGACAGGTTGCATGATTATCCGGCTGCCCGACGGCAAGCACGTCCCAGTAACCGCAGGCGAGGTCTATTTCGGCACGACGGCCTCGGTGGGATCGGCCTGATGGCGCGGCCGGATGAACTGACTTTTGCGCCGCTCGGCGGCGTCGGCGAGATCGGCATGAACCTGTCGATCTATGGGCTCGGCAACCGCCACCAGCGGTCCTGGCTCGCGGTCGATCTCGGCGTCTCCTTCGGCGACGAGGAGCATCTGCCCGGCATCGACCTGATCATGCCCGACATCTCGTTCCTGGAGAAGGAACAGCAGAACCTGATGGGCCTCGTGCTGACGCACGCCCATGAGGACCACTTCGGCGCCATCATCGATCTCTGGCCGAAGCTGCAGTGCAAGATCTACGCGACCAAGTTCAGCGCGGCGCTGTTCGAGGCCAAATGCGCCGCCGAGCGCAACCCGCCGAAAATCCCGATCACCGTGGTGCCCTCTGGCGGGCGCGTCGATATCGGCCCGTTCAATGTCGAATTCATCCCGGTCGCGCATTCGATTCCCGAGTCGCATGCGCTCGCGATCCACACCGAGGTCGGCACGGTCTTGCACACCGGCGACTGGAAGCTCGACCCCACGCCGACCGTCGGTCCGCCGACCGATGAGAAACGCTTGCGCGAGCTTGGTGACGCCGGCGTGCTGGCGCTGGTCGGCGATTCCACCAACGCCGTGCGCGACGGGCGTTCGCCCTCGGAAGCCGAGGTGTCGAAGACCATCGCCGAACTGGTGAAAGGCGCGAAGGGCCGCGTCGCGGTGACGACCTTTGCCTCCAACGTCGCTCGCATCAAGGCGGTTGCCGACGCGGCGCGGGTGGCGGACCGCGAGGTCGTGGTGGTCGGCCGCGCCATGGACCGCGTGGTCCAGGTCGCGCGTGAGACCGGCTACCTCGATGGCGTGCAGAATTTCCGCGGGCCCGATCTCTACGGCCATTTCCCGCCCGACAGGGTGCTGGCGATCTGCACCGGCAGCCAGGGCGAGCCGCGCGCGGCGCTGGCGCGGATCGCCAAGGACGATCATCCCGAGATCACGCTCAACAAGGGCGATTGCGTGATTTTCTCCTCCCGCACCATCCCCGGCAATGAGAAAGCGGTTGGATCGATCATCAACGACCTGGTCGAGCAGGGTATCGAGGTCATCACCGACCGCGACCATCTGGTCCACGTCTCCGGCCACCCGCGCCGCGACGAAGTGCGCGACATGCTCTCCTGGGTGCGGCCGCAAGTTCTGATCCCCGTGCATGGCGAGGCGCTGCATCTGCACGAGCACGCCAAGCTCGCGCGTGCCGCGGGCGTGCCAAGAGTCATCGAGTGCCGCAACGGCGACCTGGTCAAGCTCGGGCCCGGCGAGCCCGGGATCATCGCTGAGCTGCCCTCGGGGCGCCTCTACAAGGACGGCATCATTCTGGAGGACGCCAAGTCGCGCGCCGTGGTCGAGCGGCGGCGGTTGGGATTTGCCGGCTGTGCCTTCGTTGCGATCGCCATGACGGCGCAGGGGGAATTGGCCGAGGATCCGGAGGTCGACCTGGTCGCGTGCCGGAGAAAAATACCGCGGGCGAGGCGCTCGACGAGATCGTGTTCGATGTGGTGGTATCGACGGTGGAAAGCCTGCCACGGGCGCGCCGGCGCGATCCGGATTCGGTCGCGGAATCGGTGCGCCGCGCCGTGCGCGGGACCGTGAACGAGCATTGGGGGAAGAAGCCGATCTGCCTCGTTCACGTGTTGGTGGTCTGACGCCTGTTCGGCGAAGGCGGCGACAAGAACAAGCGTAACTACGAGGGAGAGACAATATGCTGGGCCGGCTCAACCACGTCGCGATAGCGGTCAAGGACGCCAAGAAGGCGGCCAAGATCTACGGCACGGCATTCGGCGCCGAGATTTCGGATGCGGTGCCGTTGCCGGAGCACGGCGTCATCACCGTGTTCGTGACCTTGCCCAACACCAAGATCGAGTTCATCGAGCCGCTCGGCGATGCTTCGCCGATCGCAAAATTCGTCGATCGCAATGCCGACGGCGGCATCCATCACGTCTGCTATGACGTGCCCGACATCATCGCCGCGCGCGACCGGCTGATCGGCGAAGGCGCGCGCGTGCTCGGCGACGGCCAGCCCAAGATCGGCGCCCACGGCAAGCCGGTGCTGTTCTTCCACCCGAAGGATTTTTCCGGCGCGCTGGTCGAGATCGAGCAGGCGTAGCGCCGGATCGGTTCTGATTGCATCAGAATCGATCAGGCTCTAGCTTCTACTTTGGCGCGTTTTCTTGACGCGAACCGGCATCCACTTCGCTTGAAAACGTAGAGCATGGCCTACAGCATCTCAACCGCATTCGCGATCTACTTCGTCTTGTGGTGGGTCGTGCTGTTCCTGACGCTGCCGTTCGGCGTGCGCAGCCAGCACGAGGAGGGCGGGGGCGTTGAAGGCACCGATCCCGGCGCGCCGATCATGGCGCGGATGGGCCGCAAGCTGCTCTGGACCACGCTGATCTCCGCGGTCATTTTTGCTGTTGCGATGTGGGCCTACAACGCCGGCTATCTCAGCATCGAAAGATTGTCGAAGCTGATGGGTACGCCATTTTAGCGCACGTTGTTTTTTAGACTAGTCCAGTGACCGGTCCGGATCTGTTTGAAAATGCTGCTGTGCGATGCAGCGGACACAGGCGCTTGACGCGAGCTGATCCCGCTGGAAGCAGGTTTACATTCGACCAAACTCGTGCAGACTGCCCGGCCTGGGAAAAAAGAGAAAATATGGTCGTGGCCGTTGGGAGGCAGCCCGGATTGTCGCATGTTTTCGCATTCTGACCATATCCGCGAAATCGAAAGCGTCAGTCTCGGCGCGGCAACCAACCGTGATGATATTGTTGTGCAGAGCTGGCTGCGCTGCATCAACCAACACCGGCTCGATCCGGCACAGGCTTGCGAAGCCTATATCGTGCCCGATACCGAGTTGCGTGAACACCGTCAGCAGTCGGAAGAACTCATATCGATCGCGCGGTCTGGACTTGAGAACCTGTTTCGGCAGGTCGCCGGCCAAAATTATGTGCTGCTGCTCTCGGATCGCCAGGGCGTGACGGTCGAATTTCTTGGAGATCCGCTGTTCGACAATAATCTGCGCAAGGCGGGGCTCTATCTTGGTTCCGAGTGGTCGGAATCCCGGGCGGGAACCTGTGCCGTCGGCGCCTGCATCGAAAGTGGGGATGCGCTAAGCATTCATCAAACCGATCATTTCGATAATACGCACACGCCGCTGTCCTGCACTGCTGCGCCGATCTACGATGTTCGGGGGGCGCTCGCGGCGGTGCTCGACATTTCGCTCCTGAGTTCTCCCATCAAGAAGGCAAGCCAGAATCTCGCGTTGCACCTGGTCACGGCGACCGTGCGGCGTATCGAGCTAGCCAACTTGATGGCGCAGGCAAGCCGGGAGTGGGTGCTGCGCTTCGCCCGGTCGCCGGAATTTCTGGACGTCGATCCCGAGGCGGCCATTTCCATCGACGGATCTGGACGCATCATCGGGATGACCAATGGTGGCGCCAAGATCTTGGCGCGTTCCGTGAGCCGCGACTGGCGCCAGTCCGGCGATCTGATCGGGCAGCCGATTTCACGCTTCTTTGAAATTGATATCAACGACCTGCCGAATTTGACACGGCAACGCCGGACGCAGGATCGCCTCGTCTTTGCCCGCGATGGCAACGCGCTGTTTGCCCATGCGATCGAACCGAACATCGCCGTGCGCGCGCCTACAAGCGTCCGGCACGAGATTCCAGCCTCGTTGCGCGATCTCGGCCGAGGCGATCCGCAAATCGGAGTTCTTCAGGTCAAGGCTGCAAAACTCGCCGCAAGGCCATTGTCGATCCTCATTCAGGGTGAAACGGGGACGGGCAAGGAATATCTCGCCCGTGCGATCCATGACAGCAGCGCCGTCAAGGGCAGGTTTGTAGCCGTCAATTGTGCGGCGATTCCCGAGCAGTTGATCGAAGGCGAATTGTTCGGTCATGTTCCGGGGGCGTTCACCGGGGCCAACGCCAAGGGCCGCAAGGGTCTGATTGAAGAGGCTGACGGCGGCACGTTGTTCCTCGACGAGATCGGTGACATGCCGCTACCGCTCCAGAGCCGGTTGTTGCGTGTGCTCGCGGAGAAGGAGCTGATGCCGATCGGTGCGACCCGTCCGAAGCCGGTCGATGTTCGCGTGATCTCCGCCTCTCACCGCATGATCGAAACGCTCGTGAAGGACGGACGTTTTCGCGAGGACTTATTTTACCGGTTGAACGCCGCAACGCTTTTCTTGCCTTCGTTGCGAGGGCGATCTGACTTTGCGTGGCTTCTGGGCAAGATCGTGGAGAGGCATCGGGCGAAGGAAGGCTCGCTGGCCGTGTCCCCGGCAGCGCTCCATGCGCTTGAGGCATACGCCTGGCCTGGCAATATCCGTGAGCTGGACAATGTTATCTCAGTCGCCGCGGCGCTCTGCCAAAATGGAGTCATCGAACCTCACGATCTTCCCGAGGCCTTGCTGAAAACGACCGGCGTCGCACAGGCGAAAGAACCGCATTCGCAGAAAACGATGCTGGAAACGGTGCTTGCGGCCTGCGGCGGGAATGTTTCGGAAGCCGCGCGCAGGCTGGGTGTCGACCGGTCCACCGTTCATCGTCAAATCAAACGATACGGTTTGAACCAACCTACCTGACGTTGTCGCGGTGAGACTGCAACAGGTGTGGCATCTGTTGCAGGCCTTGCAACAGTAGCGCTCCCTGTTTCACCTGAAAACGAAGGATTTCTTCGGGTTTTGCCGTTGGCACGGCGATTGCTCCTTTCATTTGCAAGCATTCGTAAGAGTGCAACAGCAAATGGGAGGATTTTCATGTCATTCGATCTCGAGGGGCGCGCGATTGTCGTGACCGGATCCGGCCGCGGCATCGGCGAAGCCATCGCACGCGGCCTTGCGGCGGATGGGGCACTGCTGACGATCGCGGACATTGACGAAGGCAATGCTTCGACAGTCGCGGAAGGAATTCGCGCCGCAGGTGGCAAGGCGATCGCCGTCCGCGTCGATGTCACCGACCGCGACAGCGTCAAGGCCATGATCGCCGCGACGGTGAAGGCGCACGGCAAGCTGGATGTGATCTTCAACAATGCGGGCATAGCGCAGACGAAGCCGTTCCTGTCCATCACCGAACAGGATTGGCGCAGGGTCACGGATACCAACGGTCTTGGCGTTCTCATCTGCATGCAGGAGGCGATCAAGCAGATGATCGCGCAGGGCCACGGCGGCAAGATCATCAACACCGCCTCCATCGCGGGCAAGCAGGGTTATGAGCCGCTGGCTCACTATTCGGCCTCTAAGTTCGGCGTCGTGGCGTTGACGCAGGCGGCGGCCCGCGCCTTCGGAGCCCAGAAGATCAACGTCAATGCGATCTGTCCGGGTGTCGTGGCGACGGACATGTGGAAGCTCATCGACAAGGGCTTCAAGGACGAGGGGTTGACCTCGCGCGACAACGAAGCCTTCGAGACATTCTCTGCCGGGATTTTGCTCGGGCGTCCATCCGCGGCGGACGATCTCTGTGGTGTTGCGCGATTCCTGGCGTCATCCGCATCCGACTACATGACCGGCCAAAGTCTCGTCGTCGACGGAGGCATGGTTCTTATCTGAGGTCGCGCCGAGCTGAGGCGTCGGGCCTCGCCGCGACAAATGGAGCGGCGTTTTCTGTCGCTGCAATGAAAGGACTAGCAAAGGCGACGCCGTGAAATGAAGCGAACTCTGGACTTGGGACACTAGTGCGTTTGTGGAAAGCGGTTCGCGAAGAAACCGCATCAAAACAAAAACCAGAACCCCGGCTTGATTCCATCAACGCCGGAAAGGCTCCAGGAGGGAAACAAACATGCAGTATGCGATCGAGGTTGCGCCATTCCGGCTAAATTCGTCGGTCAAGGGATTGGCGTTGGTCTACGGGCTCACCATTCTTTCGTGTTTCATCGTCAACCTGATCGTCAAGGCGATGCCGATCGGACCATGGAGCAGCGATCAGATCAGCCAGATGTTCTGGCTAGATAACGTCACCTGGCAATTGCTCAGTCTGTGGTGGGCCCTGCTGTCGATCGTATGTTGCGGCTGGCCGTTTGATCGAATCAAGAGCAATCTCGCGCGCGGATTTGTCATCGTTGCAGCTTCGTGGGTCTTGGGCTGGCTATCGGCAAAGTCGATCTACTGGAGCGGGCTTGGCGCGGATTGGATATTTCCGATCGTCGGATGCATCTTCTTCTTTCTGGCGTTCTTTTCATTCACGGGTGAGAACTGGATCGTGGCGGGTATGCCGCCGTACCGGCAGTTTTTCATTCTGCTGGTTCTGATCGGCTTCTGCACCTATCTCGTCACGAGCTCGGTGGTACGGTGGATACCGGCTTGGTGGTTTCCCTTCGTGCAGATGGGGGCCGCTACGGGACTCCTCGCATACTGGACGCGGGGGATGAAACAACCGGGTCGCGGGTTTACGCAGATGGCGATCCTCTTCCTGACCGTGCTTCTCTGCCTATGGGTCAGCCGCTACTTGGGGCTGTGGGATTCCGCTAAGCCCGGCGTCGGGAATTTCTGGTCCATCGGATACTTCACCGACGATCAATACTGGCTGCTGTGGTTCATGGTCGCCTGCTCGGTTACCTATGGCGTTTTGATCCCCATTCACAACTGGCCGTTCTCCCAGATTCCCATGCCGTGGGGTGGATTGGCGGCGTCCGGCTTTTGCCTCTTGCTCGCCTATCTGGTGACGAAACTCTTGTTCGACCTGATCGGGCCGGTTTTCGGCAACATCAGTGAAGCCTTCACCTACGGCTACATGGGCACGCACTGGTCCTTCATCGTTCCGATGCTGTTCGGCTACGGCCTGGCTGAGCCCTATCTCTGGAAGGGACAGAGGACGCCAGGTTCTTGGGACGATGTCCCGTGAGGATGAGAGAGGCGCCGAACTGGGCAACTCGCGATCATATGCAGCAAACCACCAACGCAAATACTTACAGGAGCAAAGAATGAAAGCCTTACGATTTCATGCAGCCAAAGATCTGCGTCTCGATACGATTCCAATACCATCGGAAACGCCTGCCACAGGTCAGGTGCTGATCCGGAACCGCTTCGTCGGTATCTGCGGCACTGACCTGCACGAGTATGCTTACGGGCCGATCTTCATCCCCGTCGAACCGCATCCGTTTACAGGCGCCAGCGGGCCGCAGGTTCTCGGTCATGAATTCGGCGGCGTGGTCGAAGCGGTCGGGAAGGGCGTCACATCGGTAAAGCCGGGCGACCGCATATCGGTTCAGCCGTTGATCATGCCACGCTCCGGCGACTATTTCGCCGACCGCGGTCTCTTCCATCTCAGTTCGCAACTTGCATTGGCGGGGCTGAGCTGGGTGTCCGGCGGAATGGCGGAATATGCCCTGCTCAACGAATATAACGTTGAGAAGATCCCGGACGAGATGACTGATGAGGAAGCTGCGCTTGTCGAGCCGACGGCGGTGGCCGTCTACGCCTGCGACCGCGGTGGCGTGACGGCAGGCGACAGCGTGCTGGTAACCGGCGCGGGCCCAATCGGGATATTGACGCTGCTGGCTGCGCGGGCGGCGGGTGCTGCTCAGCTTTTCGTTTCAGATATCAACGACGCGCGACTGAAATTCGCCAAGTCCATCTTGCCTGACGTCGTCACCATTAATCCGAAGCGCGACAATCCCGGCGATGTGGTCCACTCGTTGAGCGAAGGCAATGTCGGCTGCGACGTCGCGATCGAATGCGTCGGCAACGAGCAGGCTCTCAAAGCTTGCACGGACGCGGTGCGGAAGCAGGGGGTGGTGGTGCAGACCGGTCTTCATCCCCACGAAAATCCGCTCGACTGGTTCCAGGTCACCTTCAAGGACATCGATATACGCGGCTCGTGGGCCTATCCGACGCATTACTGGCCGCGTGTTATCAGGCTGATCAGCACCGGTCTGCTTCCGGCGAAGAAGGTGGTGACCAAGAAGATCACGCTGGATCAGGCGGTCGGAGAGGGTTTCGACGTGCTGCTCGATCCTGCCGGTCAGCATCTGAAAATCCTGATCGATCTGACGAAATAGCTTCTGCGAAAGGCGCGGTCGCTCGCCAGGCATGGCGAGCGCCGCATTGACTGACATTACCAAATACAAGAGAGAGGAGACGACTATGCTGGACAATAGCCCTCACACCAAGGTGGAGGCTGCCCTCGGTAAGCTGGAGGACGCGCTCGCCAGCGGCGAGATTGATGTCGCGGTGAATCTGTTTCAGGCCGACTGCTACTGGCGCGATCTCGTGGCCTTCACCTGGAACCTGCGCACCATGGAAGGCCAGGGCCAGATCCGGGAGATGTTGACGACGCAGCTCGCCGGCATCAAACTGCGCCATTTTCGTCAGGATCCAAGCAATCCCGCGAGCGAAGCCGACGGCGTCGCGGATGGTTGGTTTGAATTCGAGACCGAAGTGGCGCGTGGCTACGGCCATATCCGGCTGAAGAACGGGCTGATATGGACGCTGCTCACGACCTTGACGGAACTGAAAGGCCACGAGGAGCCGAAAGGGCCGATGCGGCCCATGGGGGCCGAGCACGGCAGCGACCCTAGTCGCAAGACCTGGAAGGAAAAGCGCGAACAGGAGACCGCCGAACTCGGCATCAAGACGCAACCTTACGTCCTTATTGTCGGCGGCGGTCAGGGCGGCATCGCCCTTGGCGCACGATTGCGGCAGCTCGGCGTGCCGACCATTATCATCGAGAAGAACGAGCGGCCGGGCGATAGCTGGCGCAAGCGCTACAAGTCGCTCTGCCTGCACGATCCCGTCTGGTACGATCATTTGCCGTACATCCCGTTCCCGGAGAACTGGCCGGTGTTCGCGCCGAAGGACAAGATCGGCGATTGGCTGGAAATGTACACGAAGGTCATGGAGCTGAACTACTGGAGTTCCACGACGTGCAAATCCGCCAGGTACGACGAGAGGGCAAAGGAGTGGACGGTCGTCGTCGAGCGTGGCGGCAAGGAGATCGTGCTGAAGCCGAAACAGCTCGTGCTGGCGACCGGGATGTCGGGCAAGGCAAACATCCCGAAGTTCAGGGGGCAGGATGTTTTCAAGGGCGAGCAGCAGCATTCGTCGCAACATCCGGGACCGGACGCCTACAAGGGAAAGAAGGTGGTTGTCGTCGGATCCAACAACTCCGCGCACGATATCTGCGCGGCGCTCTGGGAGGCCGGGGCCGATGTGACGATGTTGCAACGCTCGTCAACCCACATCGTGAAATCGGACTCGCTGATGGAAATTGGCCTTGGCGATCTCTATTCCGAGCGTGCCGTCGCCTCAGGCATGACGACCCGCAAGGCGGATCTGATTTTCGCCTCGCTCCCCTATCGCATCATGCACGAATTCCAGATCCCGATTTACAACGCCATTCGTAAGAAGGACGAAGCGTTCTACAAGCGGCTGGAAAAGGCCGGCTTCATGCTGGATTTCGGCGACGACGAGTCCGGCCTGTTCATGAAATATCTGCGCCGCGGCTCCGGATATTACATAGATGTCGGAGCCTGCGATCTCGTTGCCGATGGAAGGATCAAGCTGGTGAGCGGCGTGAACGTTCGCGAGCTCAAGGAGCATTCGATTCTGTTGGATGATGGCCGCGAGCTGGATGCGGATCTGATCGTTTACGCCACCGGCTACGGCTCGATGAACGGTTGGGCCGCGGACCTGATCTCCAAGGACGTGGCCGACAAGGTCGGCAAATGCTGGGGACTCGGCTCCAACACGACCAAGGATCCTGGCCCGTGGGAAGGCGAACAGCGCAACATGTGGAAACCGACGCAACAGGAAGGTCTCTGGTTCCACGGCGGCAATCTGCACCAGTCGCGCCACTATTCCCAGTATCTTTCATTGCAACTAAAGGCCCGAAAGGAGGGACTTGCGACGCCGGTTTACGGCCTGCAGGAAGTCCATCATCTTTCCTGAGGTGCATTGACGCGATGGCGTGCGGCGATTCATGTCGCCGCACGCCATCGGTTCGCTACTCCGCCGCCCGTGCTCGCAACCGCTGCGCATAGACGTTGATGACGAGCGCGGCGAGCAGGATCAGGCCGCGGATCAGGATCTTCAGGAAACTGTCGATATTGACGTGGTCGAGGCCGTTATTGAGCACGCCCAATACGAACAGTCCGACAATGGTGTTGCCGATGCCGCCGCGGCCGCCGAACAGGCTGGTGCCGCCGACCACCACAGCGGCGATCGAATCGAGCAGGTAGGTGTCGAATTCGTTCTGCTGCGCGCTGCCGAAATGGGCGACGCCGAGCATGCCGGCAATGCCGGAGCAGACCGCGGAGATCACCATCACGCTGCCGAGGATCAGCTTGACGTTGAGGCCGGAATATTCGGCCGCTTCGCGATTGCCGCCGACCATGTAGACGTAGCGGCCGAAGCGGGTGTAGGTGAGCACCAGGTGGCCGGCGAGCAGCATCACCGCCGCGACGATCACGATCCATGGAATGCCGCCGATCGAGCCGGAACCGAGCGTCGTGACCAGGTCCGGCACCTTGTAGGCGATCTGGCCGCGCACCAGCAGCGCCGAGATGCCGGCCGCGATCTGCATCATCGCCAGCGTCATGATGAAAGAGGGGATGCCGATCACGGTCAGCCCCAGCGCATTGACGAGGCCGAGCAGTGCGCAGAGCGCCAATGACAGGAGGATCGCCGCCCAGCCCGGCAGCGGGACATTGGCGATGTTCACGTAGGACTCCTGCAGCGTGAAATAGGCAACCGCAATGCCGGTGACGTTGGCGATGGCTGCAATCGAGAGATCGATCTCTGCGCACAGGATCACGAAGGTCAGGCCGACGGCGATGATGCCGGTCACGGAGACTTGCGTCAGGATGTTGCCGAGATTGTCGAGGGTTGCGAAGGAGGGGCTCGCGATCGCGAAGAACCCGCTCAGGCAGATCAGGGTCAGGAACGGCGCGATGTTGCGCATCTGCGAGCGCAGGATCGCAGCCGCGCTGCGCTGTCCACCGCGATGCACTGATGCAGTCACTCCTTCGCTGGTCGCCATGCTGTTCTCCGTCAGGCTGCCTCAAGCAGGCGGTCCTTGCTGACCACCTCACCCGCAAACTCGCGCACCACGGCGCCACGCTTCAGGACAATGATACGATCGGCCAGCGACAACACCGTCTCAGGTTCGGTCGAGAGCACGATGATGGCGAGCCCCTTGGCGCTGAGCTCGCGGACGATGTTGATGACATCGTTCTTGGCTCCGACATCCATGCCGCGGGTCGGCTCGCACAGCACCAGCACTCGCGGCGGATAGCTCAGCCATTTGGCGAGCGCGACCTTCTGCTGATTGCCGCCCGAGAGCATGCCGAGATCGAGCTCGACCGCCGCAGGGCGGATCTGCAACTGATCGACCTGCCGGACGGCAATCGACCGCTCGCGCGCCGGCTTGAGCAGAAGCGCGGATATCCGATCGAGCACGCTGATCGAGATGTTCTTATAGACCGGCTCCTGGTGGAACAGCATCGCGCGGCGGCTCTCGGGAACGAAGGCGATGCCGGCGCGCCGGGCGGCGGCCGTGCTGGCGAAGGCTTTACGGTCGCCATCGATGAGCACCACGCCGCTATCGGGCTTGATCTTGCCAAACAGGACGCGCGCCAATTCGAGCTGACCGCACCCCATGAAGCCGTAAATGCCGAGCACTTCGCCGGCGCACACCTCGAACGAGACGTCCTGAACGCTGCGGGCGAGCGAGAGTGCGTCGGCCTTCAGGACCACGGGGCGGTTACCGCGCGGCGGCAGCGTGATGTCGTGCGCATAGGTCTCTTCCAGCGCTTCGCGGCCCTTGCCGATCATCGCTTCGATCAGGGCAGCCTTGCTCGTCGCGGCGGCCTCCGTTTCGTGGACCTTCCGTCCGTTGCGGAACACAGTCACGGTGTCGGAGATGCGCAGGATGTCCTCGATGAAATGGGAAATGAAGACGATGCCGGTGCCCTCGTCGCGCAGCCGTCGCAAGGTCGTGAACAACCGCTCGACCTCGGGTGGGGAGAGCGCAGAGGTCGGCTCGTCCAGGATGATGATGCGGGCGCCGGAAAACAGCACGCGGGCGATCTCGATCAGTTGCTGCAGGCCAATCGGCAGATCGCCGAGCCGCGTCATCGGGTCGACGTCGATGCCGAAACGCGCAAGCTGTTCGCCCGCCTCGCGCGCCATTCTCCGCCATTGAACCAGGCCGAAACGGTTGGTCGGCTGGGTACCGAGAAAGACGTTTTCGGCGACGGAAAGATCGGGCGCGACGCTGAGCTCCTGATGCACCATGGCGATGCCGGCCGCATGGGCATCGCGTGCCGAGCGGAAACGGACCTCGCGCCCGTCGAGTGCGATGTGGCCGGAGAATTCCGGATGCACGCCGGCGATGATCTTCATCAGCGTACTTTTTCCAGCGCCGTTCTCGCCGACGAGACCGTGGATCTCGCCGGCATAGAGCGCGAAGTCGACCCCACGAAGCGCTTCGACACCGCCGAAAGCCTTCGTGATCTCCCTCAGTTCGAGGATGGGTGAGCGTCCCTGTGGCATGCGGGCGGCTCAGATCAGGAAATGATCCTCCATCCATTGCATCCCCGCGGCGTTGGCCTTGGTTACGACAGGGCCGTCGGTCACCACGCTCTTTGGAATGCCCTGTCCGCTCTTCTCGCCCGCGGTCACCGCAGCGACACCGGCGATGATGGCGCCACCATGGATGCGGCAGGATGGATTGCGAACGGTCGCGAACATGCGGCCTTCACTCACCGCCTGAATCGCCGGCGGCATGGCGTCGACCCCGCCGATCAGGATGTTGGTGCGGTTGCGCGCCTTCATGATGTTGTAGGCGGCGAGCGCCATGTCGTCATTGTGGAAGAAGGCGGCGTCGATCTGCGGATATTTGGTGAGATAGGTCTCCCACAGACGCGCGGTCTTGGAGACGTCCCAATCGGCCGGCTGGGTGTCGAGCACCTCGATGTTCGGATACTGCTTCACGACTGAGTTGAAGCCCTTGGCGCGGCCCTGCGCCCCGGTGTGGCCGAGCGCGCCTTGCGTCATGATGATCTTGCCCTTGCCGCCGATGGCGTTGACGAGCGCCTGCGTCACCGATGAGCCCATGAATTCATTGTCGGGGGCGAGGAAGGAATGTACGTTGATCTGATCCAGCGGCGCGATCAGCGTGTCCATGTCGATGACCGGAATCCCGGCGTCGATCATCTTCTGCACCGGCTGGGTCAGCGTGCCGATGCCGAACGCCTGGATGGCGACGAAGTCCCATTTCTGCGACGCCATGTTGTCGATCGCCGCGCGCTGCTTCACCGCATCGAGCTGGCCGTCGAACCAGGTGACGTCAACGTTGAAGAGCTTGCCCCAATATTCGGCCGCCTGTTTGCCTTGCGCGCACCAGGTGGCCTGCAGGCCTGCGTTGGAGAACGCAGCCTTCAGCGGTTTCTCGGAACGTCCGACTTCGGCCGCGAGCGCGGGGCTCACGCCAATCCCGCCGAGCAGCGCGGCGGCTGCCGCTGTCTGAAGAAGATCGCGCCTGGTCCTTGAGGATGTGTCCTTCCCTGGCATCGCACGCTCCCTGATATCTGTTCTTGGCGCCGTCGGCGTCGGTTGCACGCGCCGCGGATCAGGGAAAGTCTGTCACAATCGGAGCGTTCATGCCAACGGTTCCGATTCCGCGGCTGCGCTAGCCAACGTCCGGCATCACGATGCTTTCGATTTCGCGCAGCAATTTTTGCCACGCAGCATCGATTTCGACCGTCCACTCCACGCCAAGAATTTCCCGGAGCGCGCCCGCGATCACGGCGAAGAACGCGACGAACAATTCTCTCGGCGTGCCGTAAGCGTCGTGCGAGGCGACCTCGCATTCGATCATGCGGAAGTTGCCGCGCCGCTCGCCGGCGAAATCGAGAATCGCTTCGATGGTCAGCGCCAGCATCGAGCCTTTGACGAGCTCGCTGCCTTCGGTGCGAAACATCGCCGTTGCTTCGGGATGCGCTTCGAACAAGCGACGATAGACTAGCGGCGTCAGATCATCACAGCGCGCCGCCGCAAGTTCGAAGCTGCGCTCGATCGGATTTGCCGATGACATGATCAGCGATCGCGATGGCCCAAAGAAAAAAGAGCAGGGCACCAGCCCTGCTCGAGAAATTGTGTCGACCCTATTTTCCCCAAAAATTCGGATTTGATCTTGATTGATGGGGTGACGCTGCTTCCGCGCGCCGGGCTCCTCCCGAGACTTGGACCACCAGACCGTCCGCCCTGTGGCTGGCCTGAGCCCGAATTGGTAGACCATCTTTTTTGTTTTGTCATCAATTTCAGCAACGATTGTTCAAAATTCGAGCAATTTGCGAAATGATTGGGATTTCGCCACTGCCGGTTGTAGAGCTGCGGTCAGGACCCGTCGCGGGGTAAAGGGGTAGGGCGCGGGCGGACACTTGGTCCAGCCGATTATTCCTTGCGCCGGGACAAAAAGGCGGCGTTTCCACTCTCGACTCCGGCTGGGCGCAATGATTAGTTCCGCCATCGGATGGGTTTTGCGATGCGCCGGCGGCTGAAGAATTTTCTGCCCGTTTTCCTGATTGCGCTGATGGTGCAAGTCTTTGCGCCGATCGCAGCCTGTTGGGCGGCCGGAATCGCCGCTTCCGATCCGCTGGCTGCCGCCATCATCTGTCATGACAACAGCGCCGGTTCCGGCGAAGCCGACCCGGGCGGGCCGCACGTCCGAGACGGCTGCTGCTCGATCTGTAATGTGCTGCAGACCGGCACTCCGGTCGATCCACCCGAGATGACCGCCGGCGTTATCGAGCGGTCGCCCGAACAGGTGGCATGGTTCGATTTCGTGTCCCGCCTGGCGGATGTGCGGGCACGCTCCCACGCGCAGGCACGCGCCCCACCATCGATTTCCTGACTGCCGTTCGCTGCCGGTGCGCCTTCGCTGCGCCGGTTGACGCCGTCAATCAAGCCGGCCGCAGAGCCGGTGTCAGGAATTTCCTCCCATGTTACGCCTCGCTTTCCTGAGCGGTGCCGGCACAATGGTGCTTGGTGCCATGCTCGCCACCGATCCATCCCCGGCAACAGCGCAAACTGCCTTGCCGCCGGTCAACGTGGATGCACCCCGAGAAGCCCGCGCCAAGCCCGCGAAACCGAAGCCGGTGGGGCGCACGCTCGCCGCCCGGCCGCGGGTGACGTCGCCGAGGACCACCACCATCCCGACCGTCGTCGTGCAGCGCGACGTTGCGCCCTCGGTTCTGCGCGACGGGCTCAACCAGGCTCCCAGTGGCCAAACCCAAACCACCGTCGACCGCAGCCAGTTCGACAACCGGCCGGCGTTCTCGGTCGGAGACGTGCTGAGAGAGAGCCCCGGCATCTCGATCAAGCAGGGCAACGGGCCGCGCGACGTCGGCATTTCGATCCGCGGATCGAACGCCCGCAACGGCTTCGGGATTCGCAACCTCGTCATCTTCGAGGACGGTTTTCCGGTCACCCAACCGGACGGACTGTCGCGCAGCGACCTGATCGATCCGCACGCCTATGGCGCAATCGACGTCATCCGCGGACCATCCTCGGCGCTGTTCGGCAACTACGCGACCGGCGGTGCGCTGAATTTCCGGACGCGGCCGGGCGGCACGATCGACGGTGTCGAATACGGCGTCGACGGCGGCAGCTTCGGTTACTTGAACAACTATCTGGCCGCAGGCAAGAAGGTTGGCAATTTCGAGGGCTCGTTGTTTGCGAGTGATGCGCGCGGCGACGGTTACATCAGCAATAGCTGGTTCAACACCCAGACGGTGAATTTCCTCGGCACGCTGCAGGCCACGCCCGATGACCGCTTCACGGTCAAGTTCATCAACAACGACCTGAGCGCGCGGCTGCCGATCCGGCTGTCGCTGAACCAGTACAACCAGAACCCTTTCCAGAGCGGCTGCGTGACCGGCGCCACCGCGGCGCTGGGCTGCGCAACGGTGCCGCTGTTCAACAACGGCTTCAACGCGGCGGCGGGAATCGACAGGGAGACTGCGCTACAGGCGGGGCTCGGCCGTAACGATCGTCGCACCATCGTCGGCGGCCGCTGGGAGCATGATTTCGACAATCAGACCACCTGGCGCAACCAGTTCGTGTTCGACGACCGCAACATCAATCAGCCGACCGGAGCGACCAGCGCAATCGGCGATTTCCCGTCCTACAACTATATGAGCGACATCACGCGGCGCGGCGAGATCCTTGGCATGGACTCGACCACCTATTTCGGGGGCTGGTACAACACGCTCGCCGCCTCCAGCGATACGCGCAATGTCGCGCCGGGCGGCAATGCCACGCTTGGAGCGCTATCCAGCAATCTGTACAGCGATACATCCAACTACGGCGTTCGCGCGCGACAGGAACTCAAGCTCAACCCGTCGCTCACGGCGATCGCGGGCATTGGATGGGAAACGACCAACCTCAAGGGAAGGAACACGGCCTTCACCTATACCGGGCCGACAGGGATCACGACGGCGACGGTGACGACCGCCGATCGGCAGTTCCAGAACACCGCGCCGGAGCTTGCGCTTCTCTACAGGCTGAACAGCGAGTGGCAATTCCGCGGCAGGGTGGCTACCGGATACGGGACGCCGCAGGTCGGAAACCTCTTTGTGCTGTCAAACGGTCAGAACGGCAACAATACAGGGCTGCAGGCGCAGAAAAACCTCGGTTACGATCTGGGCTTCGACTGGACGCCGAACAGCGCGCTCAAGCTGAGCGCCACCGGCTTCTACGAGTTTTTCAAGGACGAACTGGTGTCGCAGGCAACTCCGGTCGGAGCGCCCAATGCGAGCTATATGTTCAATGCGCCGCGATCCGAGCATCGCGGCGTGGAGCTTGCCGCCGACTGGCGGTTCCTCCCGGGCTGGCGGCTGACGGCGGCCTACACCTATCTCGACGAGGTCTATACGGAGTACGTCGAGAACATCACCAATGGCGCGGTGTTCGGCTTCAATCGCGCGGGAAACAAGATCCCCGGCATCTCCCCGAACGAATTGACCGCGCGGCTTTCCTACGACCAGTTGTCCGGGCCGCTCCGGGGGCTCGGCGCGTTTGTGGAAGTGCAGTGGAAGGACTCCTTCTTCATGGACAATGCCAATCTCTTGAAGGCGCCCGGCTATGAACTGGTCAACCTCAATGTCCACTACGGTACCGATCTGGTCTCGGACTATTTCAAGGCGATCAACCTCTATTTCGAGGTGCGGAACGTCTTTGACCGGACGTATGTGGCCTCCGCCAACAACATTCCGGACACGGTGACGGCGGTGGGCATTCAAAACCCCGCGAGCGTGCTGGCCAACACCACCGGCTCGATCTATGCCGGAGCGCCACGAACGTTTGTGGCCGGCATGAAACTGGCGTTCAAATGAGGTGCGTTGTCATGAAGGACCTCAGAGCTATCCTCGGTGCTGCCGCCATGGCCGCCGTCTTCACGCTTTGGCACGGCGGCGCATCCGCGCAGATGAACCATCAGCACGCGTCGGAAGCTGCGTGCGAGGAGACGGTCCTGCGTTGCGCAAGCAAGGTCATGCCCGCATTCAGTGCCGACGGGACGCTTTGGCTGGTCTGGATGGCCGGCGGTCAGATATCCGTTGCAAGTTCGAAGGACGAAGGAAAGACCTACTCTTCGCCGGTGCAGGTCACGCGCGAGAGCCTTAATCTGGATTGGGGACCGGACGCACGTCCGAAGATCGCCATCGATGGCAAGGGGCGGATTGCGCTTGCGTTCTCGATCTTCAGGGACAAGGCCTTCAACGGTCAGGTGCTCACGACGCAATCGACCGATGGGGGCAAGAGCTTTGCTCCCTTGCGCCCGATCACCGCTGATAACGAGAGCCAGCGCTTCGAGGCTATTGCCTTCGCGCCTGACGGTACCGTGTTCGCGGCCTGGTTCGACAAGCGCAACCGCGTGCCGGCGCGGCAGAACGGCAAGCCCTACGATGGCGCAGGCCTGTTCTTCGCGACATCGAAGGATGGCGGTTCGACTTACTCCGACGCGCAGATCGTCGCCGACAACACCTGCGAATGTTGTCGCCTCGGCCTGGCCCTGGATGGCAGCGGCCGTCCGGTCATCGTGTTCAGAAATATCTTTGAGGGCGGTGTCCGCGATCACGCCGTCGTCACCTTCTCAGGCCCGGCCTCGCCGC
>NZ_PSRR01000089.1 GCF_004296405.1 Bradyrhizobium sp. Leo170 | reverse complement strand
TGAATCCCAACAGACCCTAGTCCAACCCGGTCTTGCCCTGCGCCCAATAGGCCTTGGTCTTCACCCGCGATGATGCGAGGCCGGCTGCTTTCAGGGCCCGGCTTACGCGCTGGATCGACGATGCCTTGCCGGTAAGAACGAAATGCGCGCCGTGTGCGGCAAGGCGCAACATCTCGGCTTCCGCCGCTGCGAGATGGGCGTCGTCGGCGAGGCGCTCGATCAACGTCGCTTGGCCGAGGCCGATCGCCTCCAGCACCGGCCGCGACTCCGCGACGTCCGAGACCTCGAGCACATGGATTGCACCGGCGGCCTGCGGGCACTCGCGGAGCGCCGCCGCCAGGCCGAACGAGGTTTCATCGCCGAACAGGACCACCGGCGATTCAAGGCCCGATAGATCGAGCGAGCGGCGCGGACCGAAGAACTGGCAGGTGTCGCCTGCGCTCAAGTCCCTTGCCCATCGGCTGCCGGGACCGTCGCCATGCGCGAAGGTGAGCATGCGTATCCTGCCGTTGCCGGCGTCCCACGACATCGGTGTGTAGGTCCGCGCGCTGAGGCCCGAGCCGATCGCCACCTGGACCTTTTGGCCAGCCGTCCAGGCGACGTTCCTGAGCGCTTCGCCTTCCAGCTCGGCCAGCCGAAACTGCGGCGAGAGCGTCTCGACTGCGGCAACGCGCGCAGGACGCATCAGCCATCGCAGCAGCGTCCGCGGGAGTCGGCCCGGGGGCGCGAGCGGCGGCGTAGAAATTTGCCTGCGAACGGGTTGCATCAAAAATTCGCTCCATTCACCGACATGTCGAGGTCGCAGCCCCGAGCGGATCACTTCGTCTTCACCGTGAATTCATTGCCGCGCCCGGGATCGACAGGCAGCGGCAGCGAGAGATAACCGTTCTGCGGATCGCGCACGTAGTCGATATAGCCTGAGGCTTCCGAGAACGCGTTCTCGCCGATGATGATCGCGCCGGGCTTCAGATGCGGCTCCAGCAGCTTGAGAATGGGAAGATAGAGGATGAAGGCGCCGTCGAGCATCACCATGTCGATGTCGCCGCCGACGCCGGGCTTGAGGGTTTCGCGCGCATCGCCGACCCGAAACTCGACCAGGTCGTCCAGCCCGGCGGCAGCGAGGTTCGCCCACGCGCGCTCCGCCTTGCTGGGTTCGAGATCGGTCCCGATCAGACGGCCGCCGCCCATGTCGCGCAGCGCTGCCGCCATGTAGATGGCGGAAACCCCCATCGACGAGCCGAACTCGACAATGCGCCTAGCCTTGCAGCTGCGGGCGCACATGTAGAGAAACCGCCCGAATTCCGGGGAGACGCTGAGGAAATTGCCGGCGAAACCGTGATACAGTCCCGCCAGATCCTTGGTCTCAGCCTCGATGACCTGGCTGATCACCTGCTCGGCATTGGTCATCTCGCTCGCGTAGGTTTGCATCAACGGTGCATCGGCCGCTTCCGCTTCCCCATGCAGGCGTTTAAGAACCTCCGCGACCGGGCCGCTGCTGAGTGAATCCATGTATCGGGCTCCTTCGGTCATGATCCGATTGGATGGAATCCGATCACGATCTCATCTCTTTGTTTTGCACACGATCTTCCCACGCAAACGCCTTGCTTTGGTCGCGAGGGACAACCGGTTTCCACGTTTCCGGATCATGCTCTAGAATGCGCCCCCCGGCGCGCCAGGGGTGTCAGTGCTCAGAGGCAGGATAGGAGATCGCCCGCCTGACCGCATTCCGCAAACGGGACAATATATTGCGATTTCCGGTCAGTGCGCGCGTGGGGCTTCGCGCGATACGACGGAGATCACGCGGCGATGCGGCGTTCCGACAGATATCGGGCGGGCGGCTTGCCCAGGGCCTTGCGGAACATGGTGACGAAGGCGCTCGCGCCCTCATAGCCGAGATCGAGCGCCACGGTCTGGACCGACGCCCCTTGGTCTAAACGCTGCAGGGCAATGAGGATATGGAGCTGCTGGCGCCAGCGGCCGAAGCTCATGCCGGTCTCGCGTTTCAGGGCGCGGGTCAGGGTCCGCGGGGCAACGGCCATGCGCCGGCCCCACTCGTCTAACGTTGCGCGGTCGGAGGGATCGGCCATCATCGCGGCGGCGATCTTGCGCAGCTTGGCGTCGACCGGCATCGGGAAGTTCAGCTTCTCGACGGGCGCTACAGACAGTTGGTCGAGCAGCACCGTGGCGATCCGGCCGTCGGCGCCGTCGACATCGTACAGGACCGGCATCTCGGTGACGTGCATCAGCAAACGCTCCAGCAATGGCGAGATCGACAGCGTGCAGCATTGCCTGGGCAGCGGCGAGGCCGCATCCGGTTCGACGAACAGAAGATATACCTCGACATTTCCGGCGAGGGTCACGCTGTGGGGAAGATTGCCGGGAATCCATACCGCACAGCGCGGCGGCACGATCCAGACGCTTTGGTCGGCTTCGCACCTGACGACGCCCCGCAAGGTCAGGACAAGCTGGGCCTTCCGATGCGCGTGAATGGCCATCTCCATGCCCTTGGTGACCATGTCGACGCCGACGGCGACGACGGCGCGTGGCACCTCCTCGGGAGAGAAACCGGCGGCATCGGCGGAGCCGAGATCGTTTGCCTCGGGACGATAGAACGGCATGGCAGTTGAAGATCGATCCGAATGCGACTGACCAGATCAGACAATATCAGTCCGCGATTGCGACTATCAACAGGGGAGGCTCGCTTTGGAGCATGATCCGGAAAAGTGGAAACCGGTTTTCCCTGCGAGAAACGCAAAGCGTTTGCGTGGGAAGATCATGCTTAAACAGAGAGATGAGATCATGGTCCGATTCCATCTCATCGGATCATGTCTAGCCGGCGGCTCTCCACCGCCGACACATTCACGGCAAATATTGAATGTCGGTCGGTCCCCGCCGTCGGCGCGACCCGTTTGACCAGGCGATCAAGATGGTGGTCACAGCGGATTCCACCGGACGCCGACGCGTAGCGCGAACAGGCCGTCGGGCCCGTCGGCGAACGAACTACTTCTTTTTCTTCTTGGCTTTTTTCGCGGTGGTCTTCTTCGCCTTTTTCGCTTTCTTGGCCATGGGGCCTTCCATCAATCGTTCAAAGAAAATCATCAAGGCGCGGGCCCCGTGAATCGGCCTGCATGAAGAAAGCATAGCATCGAATTTGCCGGCTTGATATCGGGAGGCCCTCATCGCGCCGCGTGAATGGCGTGGAGTCGTCCCGCATGAAAAGATCATGCGTCAGGGCGACAGAATGGCCCCGCCAAGCAGTCGTCACCGCGGTGATGGCGTCAGTCCGCGGGATTTTAGATCAGGACGAAACATTGTCGTCACCCGATGCAGCGCCCCACGAAATCGGCAGGGCGCGTGCGGAGGCCGACACGGGCGCTTTGGGCGACAGGCTCACATTGTCCCTGCCGCCGTTCTCACGGCTGCGAACAGGCCTTGCGCTGACGTCACGCAGCCTTCTCCGCAAAACCGGAAGGGCTTTTCGCTGTCGTCCGGTTCGGGATGAGGTCGATGTCGGCGCGGATGGAAACGGTCCTGTGCTGGTCTTGCTCGCCGCATGTCGCGCTGCGACGGCCCGATCGGGCAGGGCCTTGTCCTTATCCGTTGACTGCGGGTCCGATCTCCCTGCGCGTGGCAAACAGACCTATGGCAAGCGCCCCGCCTCTTCAAAACCCTCGCCGTCGGCTTTTTCCCCGCCGGAACAGTTCCGGCTCCTCGCGGCCGCTTCGCTCTCAAAAAAGCTGCCGGCTCGGGTGCTCCGCATTCGCTCTGCCCCGCGTGGATGCGGGTTCGAAGGCGTTGCGCCCGCCATCACGGTCTCGCCATCGCGAGGGGATCGGCTCCTCGCGAACAACAGATGAGGACAAGACCATGACCGCCATCGGATACGTCACCAAGAACGACAACGGCAGCTACAAGGGCCAGCTCCGGACCGTCTCCATCCGCGCCGACATCGACATCATCCCGAACCGGGACAAGACCGCCGATACCCATCCCGACTTCCGCGTCGTGACCCAGGGCGTCGAGATCGGCGCGGGCTGGATCCGCCGGGGCGAGAACAGCGGCAGGGACTATGTGAGCCTGTCGCTCGCCGCGCCCGAGTTCGGTCCGCGCAAGCTCTACGCCAATCTCGGCCGCGCCGCCGGCCAGGATGACGACAGCGTGTTCGCCCTGATCTGGAACCCGGCGGACTGACGCCAAACGGCCCCCGCGACAACTGCTCGCGGGGGCCGTCCTCTCGCCCCATTTGATCGAAACGATCGGCTCGAGAAGACGTCAGCGTCCCGGGGGCGGTTCTGAACGACGCCAGCAATCAAGCGCGCCAAGGCGCCCGCGCCGCGTCTCTTGACGCGACAGGCTTCGACGCCAGCGACTGGGCCTGGGAGTTCTTGCGCCGCAATCCCGACTACATCGGCGAATGGCGCAGCGCCGTTCCGCGACATCTGCCCTGCATTACCTTGAAGGACGGCACGCAGGTCTTGCGGCTACCGCGACGCTTTCCCCGCGCCGAAAAATGGGGTCTCTCCGCCTTTGCCGACCCGGGGCTGGATGCACCCAAGGTGCCGGTGTTCTGGCACGCCCATGCGCTGAAACGGATCGTCCGCCTCGATGCACGGAAGCCGAGGTCAGATGCAGACGCCGCCCGGTTCTCACTGGCCGGCTTCAAGGTTGAACGCAGGGCCGTCATTAACGTGGACGGCATTCCACTCGTGCTGATCAAGGGAAACGGTGCCTATGTCGCCGTCGAAATCCACGGCCTCTCCGTCCTGACCGCCTCCTTTGCGCCGGTCTTCGAACTGCACGACCTTGCTGACCTTGCGGCGCAGACCGAGCTCTTGAAGCGATTGCAGCGCTTCACTGAAGCTGACGTGAGAACGGTTCCAAGGCAGGCGGGAACCTTTTGCTCGTCGGGAAGTGACGCCGCAACGTGATGCAGGAGGCTGCCAAGAGCATCTTCTTCTGTCAGTTCACCGTCTGTCGCTTCCTGCACAGCGGAGAGGCCGGCGGTGAAATCTTGCTCGGTCAGTCTCTCAACTAAGGTGTTGTCGAGCAGCTCTGCCCTAATATCGATACCGACATCGGCCGCGAGTTCCTTGGTGCGCTCGGCAACACCGCCATCGATCTTGAGATCGTCGGCATCACGCAGCTGACCGTGCTGATCAGGTACGAGGTGGTCGAAGTGATTCTTGGTGATACCGCTCGCCACCCACGTCTTGCCGACGGCCTCGTAGTAGTGGGACAGCCATTCGAACGGATCATCATCGACTAGTAGATCGGACACGTTGTCGATGCCTTTGACGGCGCGCTCGCCGATCACCTTGAGATCGACCCAAGAAACTTCGATGCCAAGCTCTTCCCAACCTTCGACGACTTCGGACCACCCCTCGGACACGGCCCGCTCGGGTGGGTCTGTTTCGGTAGAGCTCGCCGCCAGATCCCAAAGCTCGTCATACGTCGGGCCGGCCTCAGGACGGCGAATGAAGTCCGCGCATCTATCGTCGTCCGTGTCGGCGGCGCAGGGGACTTTGCCTCCTCGCGCGGTGGGGATGAGGGGCAGTGTCGACAGGTTCTGCGCAGTGGTCGACAGAACGTCGGTCCACACCTTTATGTTTGTTTCACCGGTAATATCCGGGGGTAGGGCGAGTTGCGCAATTCGATATCCATCAATCCAGTCTTCAGAGTTCGCCAGCGTCATCATACGCGGAAGTGCAGCGAACGCATCGCGAAGGGGCTTCTCTTGTTCACCGGTCACGTAGATTGTGCGTCGCTCTTGTTCTACGTCAAACTGACCGTCAAACACCACCCATCCGGGAAGCGACGGACCGCCAAGGAGCGGGAGTTGACGAAAAATGCTCGGCAGGCTGCCCGGCTTTCGAAGCGCCCAGGCATCGCTCTCCTTAGCGAGAGCAACGACGACCGCGTTCTCAGATGAAACCTCGGACCTTGCGCGAACGACACGCCATTCGCTCATGCTTCCGTCGTTCTCTTCTCGTGAGACCCGATATTCGGTTGGCTTGTTCAAGAACCTGCTTGGCTTGGTTGCGGACGTGAGCTTCCAAACAGTCTCGTGTTCGTCGCGTCGAATGATGATCTCACCGATACGCCGGCAGGTTGCAAACAGATACGGCAAGGCTTCTTCTAATGCTTCGAGGCCCGCGAGTGCGATCTTCTCGTCGTCCACAATATATTCAAAGGAAGCTGTCGGTTCGTCTTCCAAGCTCTCGACAAGATGGGTATGTCTCAATGAATTGAGCGAGTCTTGGACGTTCTGGAGGAGCCGCTCTTCATCGTTTGGCCTGTCCAACTCGACTTCGAAGCCGCGATAGCTGCCGTTCACTTCGAGAATGCCTGATACTTGCACTTGCGCGGAGAGCACGTGCGTGACGAGAAACCCGGTTCCAAATCGACCGGTCGTTTCGGTGGACATAAAGTCCTTGCTCGATCCACCCGTAAGAAGAGAGGCAAACTCGTCCATCGTGAAGGGCGCCGCGTCGTGCCAGAAGCGGAGTACGCCATCCGCATATTCGAAAGTTAGGCTGATACCTTCCCGTCCTACGCGCGTCCCGGCGTCATGGGCGTTCTGGATTAGCTCGAACGGCCACCGCCGGGACGAGGTATCCGGGTCGCTGCGAGCCCCAAGAACCTTGGTGCGGATGCGAAGGGCGATGCCTTCATAGACCTTCTCGGTGAGCGTCTCTTGAAACTGGGCGACGAGATCCAGCCCATCGTCGGGTATTTCATCCACCGGCTCCCCCTTTTTTCCTGCCGTCCCCACGCCACTCTATGCCCGCCCGCTTCACTTGAATATCAGTTCATTTGCTCGCGGCGATCTTTGAGCACCGAGTCCCAGTATTCGGCCGGAAGCGGTGCATCCGGAGCCGCAGCGGAAGGTGTCGGCCTGTGGGCGGCCTCGGCGGCCAGCTTTTCCATCTGCTTCGGGGTCGGCATGCGCCAGCTCGCGGGTCGGTCGGTCATGCCCGAATTAGAACAGAACAAGAACAAATGTCGAGTCCGCTCCGGCTAGCCACTGAGAAAAAAATCATCCCGGGGGGAAGGATGTGATGTCGGAACCAAGCTGAGCCGTTCGTCTTGATTCCGACATCAGTAATGGAGTTCCCCGCGATGGCCCCCCGCGCCAACTGGAAAGGCTTCCTCCGTCTTTCCCTCGTTACCTGTCCCGTCGCGCTCTATCCGGCCACGTCGGAATCCGAAAAAGTCTCGTTCAACCAGCTGAACCGAAAGACCGGCCATCGGATCAAGTACGCCAAGGTGGACGCCGACACCGGCGAGGAGGTCGACAACGAGGACATCGTCAAGGGCTATAAGGTCGATACCGATACCTATATCGAGGTGACGAAGGAGGAGCTTGAGAACGTCGCGCTGGAATCGACGCGAACGATCGAGATCGACGAGTTCGTCGATCGGAGCGAGATCGACCCGCGATATCTGATCCGCCCCTACTACTTGGTGCCGGACGGGAAAGTTGGCCACGACGCCTTCGCCGTCATCCGCGAAACGATCCGTGAGATGAACAAGGTCGCGATTGGTCGCGTGGTGCTGACCAATCGGGAGCACATCATCGCCCTCGATCCGCTGGACAAGGGGTTGATGGGAACGCTGCTGCGCTATCCCTACGAAGTCCGCTCCGAGAAGGAGTATTTCGACGAAATTCAGGACGTCAAAGTCACCAAGGACATGCTCGATCTCGCCAAACACATCGTCAATCAGAAGGCGGGCCATTTCGAGCCGGACAAGTTCGAAGACCAGTACGAAACCGCCCTCATCGATCTCATCAATCAGAAGCGCGCGGGCAGACGAACACTTATCGGCGACAAGATCAGCTCGAGCAGTCGAGCTATCCAACATCCAGGACTCAGATCACGGCGCATTGCCCAGCGACGGTTTTCATGGCGATTACGGCGCGATGGGCTCGATCTTCCGTCCGTTTTGCGGGACAGTAGACAAATCGGGAGAGTGAAATGGTGCATGAAGACCCGTTCCAGATCGATGGTGCCGTCGCCGCATTTCTCGGGCGACGGCACGGCAGTCTGATCGAGGGAGAGCTTGTTGAGGGCGATGCCCGCACCGCGCTGCCCGTACGCGACCCGTCGACCGGCAAAGTTATCGCGCACGTTCCGGTCGCTTCCGTCACGACGGTGGAAACAGGCCATCCAGTCCGCGCATGCGGCGTTCCGTGATCGTAGGTGGCGGGACAGGCGCCCGGTCGATCGCGAACGCCTATTGCTCCGCTTCGCCGATCTGCTTGAGCGCGAAGCGGATGCGCTCGCTCAGTTGGAGACGCTTGAGCAGGGAAAGTCGATCGGCATCTCCAGAAATGTCGAAGTCGGCGGAGCCATCGAATGGACGCGTTATGCCGCAGGTCTTGCCACCAAGATCACGGGCATGACGCTCGACGTCTCTTTAGCGGCCCCGGGCACACGCGCGACCGCCTTCACGCGCCGCGAGCCGATAGGGGTCGTCGCCGGCATCGTTCCTTGGAACTTCCCGCTTGCAATCGCGCTCTGGAAGGTCGTGCCGGCGCTGGCGGCGGGCTGCGCCATTGTGCTGAAGCCGTCTGAACTGACGCCGCTGACCGCGCTCAGGCTGGCGGAACTCGCCATTGAGGCTGGTATTCCCAAAGGCGTGTTCAATGTTGTAACCGGAGACGGCGCGACAGGACGCGCGCTCGTTTCCTCGCCACACGTCTCCAAGGTCAGCTTCACAGGATCGACCGAAACAGGCAAAATGATCGGCCGCGCCGCCATGGACAACATGACGCGGGTCTCGCTGGAGCTCGGCGGTAAGAACCCGGCAATCGTGCTTAAAGATGCGGATCCCGAGGCCACGATCCGGGGCCTCATGATGGGCGCGTTCTTCAACCAGGGCCAGGTCTGCGCCGCCGCCTCGCGTGTTTATGTTGAGCGCACCCTGTTCGACACCATCGCTGCCGGGATGGAAAGCGCGGTCAAGGGCCTTGTGGTCGGCCCCGGTCTCGATCCGGACGCGCAGATCAACCCGTTGGTCTCGGCTGGGCATCTCGGGAAGGTTATGTCCTATCTCGATGACGCAGCGACGGGAGGCCTAGAATTGCTGCAGGGCGCAGACGGCCCCGATCCCTCGGGCTACTATGCTCGGCCCACCTTGATTCTCAATCCCGACAACAGGGCGAAGCTCGTTCGAGAGGAGGTGTTCGGGCCCGTCCTCACGCTCACCCGCGTCGAGAACGCCGAAGACGCCGTGAAGGCTGCGAACGACAGCGTAATGGGCTTGGCAGCAAGTCTCTGGACTCGCGATCTTGGTGCCACCTTCGACCTGATCCCGCAGATCGATGCGGGTACCGTTTGGGTCAACAGCCATGTGCCGATTGATCCCAACCTCCCGTTCGGCGGCTTCAAGCAATCCGGCATAGGCCGCGATTTCGGACCGCGCTGGCTGGACGCCTACACCGAAGAGAAGGCCGTCTGCATCACCTATTGATGCCGCCGTCGGGTTCAGGGGAACATCATGAACGCCGCCCCAACTCCCCTGTCTAATTCGACCGCCCTCTCGCTCACCGGCGGCGGAGCGATCATCGAAGGCCTGATCGCGCGCGGTGTGAACACTGTCTTCGCGTTGGCCAGCGCTCAGATATACGGATTGACAGATGCTTTGGCACGGAATCAAAATCGGATACGTACGATCGGTGCCCGCCATGAACAGACGTCGGGCTATATGGCCTTTGGTTATGCGCGTGCGAGCGTACGGCCGGGTGTCTTCGCTGTGGTGCTCGGTCCCGGCATCCTGAATGCGTCTGCCGCTCTGCTCACCGCCTAAGGCTGCAACGCGCCAGTGCTAGCTTCGACCGGATTCGGCCGGGCGGGGGCCATCGTCCGCGCCTATATTGGCACGTTCGCTCTTAAGTATGGTGCGACTATGTTCTTCGCCGTCATCGCCGCGTGCGTCGCCATTACGTTCGTCGCGGTGGCGATTGTCGACATGCATCAGCTCGCGCTGAGGGCTGAACCGTCGCGCTCTCGCGTCTAAAGGAACTGCCCGGAAAGACAGCATCGATCGCGGGTGGCTCACCAAGGCGCCGGCGATCGAGGCGTATCTGGTGTGGTGGCACAACGGGCGTCGCTATGGAAGGTGCCAGAGCATGACATGAAAATAAGGTCCGCGCGCGAGTTGGACACGGAGCGTGACAAGTTTGGACATGCAGCCCGGGGATACTCCTCTCTACAACGTAGCTCGCGTCAGTTCTCGAAGTGGTGCTTAGCCATGTGATGAAATGGCGCACCCGACACGATTCGAATGTGTAGCCTTCGCCTTCGGAGCTAGAACTACAACGCTAAGCAGGCTTTTCAATCCAACGCTAGAGCCTCTGCCCCGAGCGGCTCTGATCGGGTGAGCCTTATCACGCCTAAGCCACAGCCCTCATTCATTCTAGAAACTAAACATGTTGAATAGACCTGAGTGGTAACGTTGAATAAGCCCGAGGGTAACAATGAGCGGCGGTCCGACTCGGCCCGCCGCTGGGGAGGATCATGATGACCAGCACCAGAACGAAGCTTCGGCTATCCGTCGCCGGCTCCTTCAGCTATCTCAACCCGGCCGATCCGAGCAAGATCCGCACCAGCGTCTACGATCGGCGTCGCACGTTCAACGCGTGGAATCCCTCGATCAGCATCAACTATAAGCCGCGCCGCAAATTCTCGGCTTACGCAAGCTTCACCACCGGCACCAAGGCCGGCGGCTTCAACGACCAGGAGAAGACCGGAATCGCGCCCGAGAACGGCTTTGCGACCGCCTCGTTTGAATATGACAGCGAGAAGGCGCGCAACTTCGAGGTCTGCGCCAAGCTGTCGCTCGGCCACGCGCGCTTCAACGTCGCCGCCTTCCACGCCAAGTACAAGAACCTGCAGGCGTCGCAGGCGCAGCAGAACGGCAGCATCCGGACCACCAACGCCGCCTCAGCGACAGCCAAGGGCATCGAAGCGGATGCGAGCCTGCTGCTGGCGCCGGGACTGACGATCAGAGCGGCGACCTCGCCTACATACACGCCCGCTGTAACGATTATCCGGGATCGGGCTGCACATCATCACGCTCGCCTAGTCGACCTGCAGCCCCGCGACTCAGAACGCGCGCGGTGGCCGGCTCGATGCGGTGCCGGACTTCACCGCCAGCGCCAACATCGCCTACGGCTTCCCGATCAGCGAGCGCCTCGAGTTGCGTACCCGCGGCCGCGCTTATTACAACGATGGCGCGCAATACCAGTCGAGCCAAGATCCGCTCGACCGCGAGCCAAGCTATTGGCTCCTCGATGCCTCTATCGTGGCTGGTCGATCGCGCTGTCGGGCAAGAACCTGGCCGACAAGGCGATCCGCGGATTTAGCGGGCTGGCGGCCACGCCACTGTTCGGCACCAGTCATACACTTTGCCTGGGACTATCTATCTCGACCTACGCTACGAATTCTGAATGTCTACAGCAATCGCATTGATTACAAGCGATCGCAGCGGGTTAACGTCTTTTTGGAGTGAAGCCATGAATTTGTCCGACTTCCAGTCATACCTGAAGGCCTTCAACGCCCGAGACTACGACAAGTTAGCTGATTATTGGGCGGATAGTTTTTCGGTTCAGTTCGAAGGCACAGAGCTATTCAATTGTCGCGAGACGGTGAAGTCCTTCTATGGCTTCCTGCACTCCTACATCAACGAGACGATCATCCCGGATCGCATCCTGATCGACGAGCGCAGCCTGTTTATGGAAGCTCGGGTGCGGATTGAAGCGAAGCGGGATTTGACCCCGGAAACCATCGCGGCGTCGGACTTCCCGAGCTTGAAGCCGATCAAGCAAGGAATGACGATCGATCTGCCCCAGTTCATTCACTATCATCTGGAAGACGGCAAGTTCGTCTTGGCGAATTGCATCATGAGCGGTGAGCCGAAGCTGCTCGCCTGATCCAACCAAGAGGGACGATGTTGTCATGACTTTCGCCATCATTGCTGCACTTCGAAATCAGACGCCCGGTTATCCGACCGGTTGGGGCGGACCTGAATATACGTCGTGGCAGGACGAGCAATTGTCGTGGAAAACGACCTGCTACCTGGGCGACTGGTCTTTCCTGATGGACCTCGAGGTGCGCGGGCCCGACGCACTCAAGCATTTCCGCGAGCACACCGTTAACAGCTACGAAGTGTTCGAGATCGGACGCGCCAAACATGTCGTCTATTGCAACGACGACGGCAATGTGATCGTCGAAGGCGTGCTGATGCGAATGGCGGAGGACGTGTTCCGCGTCCAATCGGGCCCGGCGGTGTTCAGCGACTTCCTGCTCAGCAAGGGCGGTTACAACGTCACCTCGCGCAAGCTCAACACCTTCCAGCTGCAGGTCTCCGGTCCCGCGGCGCTGGCGGTCTGCGAGGCGGCGGCAGGCGAGCCGCTTACCGACATCAAATTCATGCGCTTCCGCGAAATCCGCATCGCCGGGCGGGAGGTCTACGCCCTACGCCAGGGTATGGCAGGCGAAATCGGCTTCGAACTGCACGGCGACGAGGCTGACAAGCAAGCGGTGCAGGATGCGTTGCTCGCCGCCGGGGCGCCGCACGGCATCCGCCGCCTTGGCCGCCGCACTGCGATGATCAACCATTTGGAGGCGGCATTCCCAACCGGGCTGTGGCACTATACACCCGACATGTTCAGCGCGAACTGCGACGGCTTTTTCGAGTTCACGATGAACAGGTGGAGCGACTGCTTCACCACGCCGCCGTCGCTGCGCGGCAGCTTCGAAGGTGCCAGCATCAACGATTACATGATGAGCCCGTTCGATCTCGGTTGGGGCAAGAGTGTCAAGTTCGACCATGATTTCACTGGCCGCGTGGCGCTGGAGCGGGAAGTGGCGGAGGGACGCAGCAAGCAGCGCGTGACTCTGGAATTCGACAGCCGCGACGTGGTCGACATCTACGCCTCGCTGTTCCGCGGCGGCGAACCCTACGACTTCATGGATATCCCGCATCCGCAGCGGTGGGTGGTCTGGGCGGATCAGGTACTGGAGAGTGGCCGACCGGTCGGCATTTCATCAACGCCCGGCTACAGTCTTTATTTCCGCCGCGTGCTCGCAATTGCTTTCCTAAATCCGGAGGCTGCGACGCTTGGCAGTCAGGTCGAGGTAGTGTGGGGTACACCAGGGACTCCCCAGCGCACGATCCGCGCTACAGTCCACCCGGCCCCTTACAAGAAGGACAATCGGCGCGCAGATTTGGCGGCCGAACCGGCACTCGTACGCGCCTAGTGTCCTGAACCAGAAGTTCATGGCATTTTAGGCTTTGGCTGGCGCATTGTAAGCGCAGAAGCGTTCGATGGAGCTGAGAATGTCGTCGGCTGATCTGGTCCATCGGAATGGCCTTGGGTCGGCGTTCTGATGTTCGATGAAAGCCGTGATCTCGGCACGTAGCGCCGCCACACTGCGATAGATGCCGCGCCTGATTTTGCGCTCGGTGATGAGGGCAAAGAAACGTTCGACCTGATTGAGCCAGCATGAACTGGTGGGCGTCAGATGGACGTGCTAGCGCTCCAGCCAGTTGCGGATCAGCGGCGTCTTGTGGGTTGCGTAATTGTCCATGACGAGATGCACGTCCAGATCGTCTGGAACGGCGGCCTCGATCTCATTGAGAAACTTGCGGAACTCTGTGGCGCGATGGCGCCCGTAACACTTGCCGATGACCCGGCCAGTTGCGATGTCGAGGGCGGCAAATAGCGATGTCGTGCCATGGCGCTTGTAATCGTGACTGCGGCGTTCCGCCTGACCAGGCCGCATGGGGAACGTGGGTTGGCTGCGATCCAGTGCCTGGATCTGTGAGCTCTCGTCGACACACAACACGATGGCCCGCTCGGGCGGGGCCACGTAGAGACCGACGACGTCGCGAACCTTGGCGACGAAGTCGGGATCGGTTGAAAGCTTGAAGGTCTCCAACCGATGCGGCTGTAAGCCGAAGGCGCGCCATATCCGCTGTACCGTCGAGACCAACAGTCCACTGGCCCGCGCCATGCTGCACGAGCTCCAGTGGGTGGTGTTGGGCGGCTTCGTCTCAAGGGTGCGGACGATCACCGCCTCGATCCGGGCATCTTCGATCGTACGCGGCGTCCCTGATCGCGGCCCATCCCGAAGACCTTCAAGCCGATGTTCGGCGAAGCGCCGACGCCACTTGCCGACCGTATCGGGATCAATACCCAGGCGAGCCGCCACGATCTTGCCCTGCTCGCCATCAGCACAGGCCAGGATGATCCGGGCTCGTTGCGCCAAGCCCTGCGCCGTGCTTCGGCGCGAGGCCAGCGACGCCAACTCAGCGCGTTCAACCTCATTCAAGTCCAGCGGAGCAAAGCGTCGACCCATAACCATCCTCCTCAAACCATGAGGACAGTCTCCTATCTTCGAGTCGATTTGGAGTCCGCTGAACTTCAGATTCGAGACACTAGAGCTCCTGGCTGACCGGCAGCGCCGGCGGGTTGTCGGGTATTTCTCCCAGCCCAGTCTTCGGCTTCGAGTTCGATATCTTTGGACGTACGGCCGATTGTCTCGCGGTCGCAAGCCTGCTCGTCGTCTGCATCCTTCTGAAGCGTATGGTTCGACCCCCTTTGGACTACTACTGTGCCAGACCATCGAAAGCGATGCCGTCCGGTGTCGAGGCATTGGGCGCGGGAGCACTCGTGCAGAGCTCCTTGAATAGTTCCGGCTCCATGAGGTGCGTGCGAAAGCCGCTCAATACGGGTGCCTCCAGCGCGTCACGCCTGATGTTCGGGCGATGCGTATGGCGCCTTGGGCGCAGGATCGGCTCACTGACGGCGCGGCTCCGCAGCCTTGGCGCGCGACTTGGCATAATCGGCCGACATGGCCAGCGCGGGATCGCGATCACGCAGCTCCTCTGCGACGATCGATTGAAGCCAACGCACGGCGGGTTCGTTGTCCATCCGGCGATGCCAGTGCTGTTTCAATTCAATGAGAGGTATGGAGACTGGCGGGGGCAGGAGCTTCAGGCCTGCGTCCGCGTACCAGGCCCCGAGTGAGAACGGGACGATGGAAATCATGTCGCTCGTTGCGATCAACCGCGGCACGCTCATGAAGTGCGGTAAGTGCAGAACCACGCGGCGCTGCAACTTGAGTTCTCGGACCCGCTTCTCAAAGATCTCCTGACTGCGGCCCTGCTGGTTGACGACGATGTGGTCTGCCGCAAGAAACTGTTCAAGCGACAAGGTATCGCCAATCGTCGGATGGTCCTTGCGGACGATGCAGGTGAACGGGTGATCGAAGAGGTCTTCGGTCACAATGTTTGGGCCGATGAGGTCTGGAAAATAGCCTATCGCAAGATCGATCCCGCCGCTTTCAAGCGCGTCCTCCAGATCCTCATGTGACGTCGGCACGCATCGCAGCCTGGCTCCCGGAGCCATTGTGCGGATGCGTTGGAGGATCGGCGGAATGAAGATCAGAACACCAATGTCCGAGGTCGTAACCGTGAAGACGCGGTCGCTCTCTTCCGGCAGGAAGCGCGGTTTGCGGAGTATCTGCTGATCGACGGTGGACAGCACCGTCCGGACGGCTTCGGCGATCGATTCTGCAAAAGGCGTCGGCCGCATGCCGCGGCCCGTCGACAGAAACATGGGATCGCCAAAGAAGTCCCGCAGCTTGCGCAGGCCCGCGCTGGCCATCGGCTGGCTCATTCCCAATTGACGGGATACCGCCGACAGGTTCTGAGCACGGAAGAGCCCGTCGAGCAGGAGAAGCAGGTTCAGGTCGAGCCGTCTGATATCCATAATGCTGATAGCTTGTATTGAATAATACCGGATTTTCAATGGCGGCATTCTGCGCAATGGTCCGTCCGCAACGTCCGCAGGGGCGACTTTGGGAGTGAAATCAGAGGCGTAGCCGCGTGGCCCCGCAGCCCTTTCGGGCATTCTCCATCGGTCCACCTCTCAGTCTTCAAACATCCGCTCACCCAAGCCGGTGTCGTCGGAACCGATCGCTCATGGCGGCAGGAGATCGAGCGTCTAGGCACAGGTCAAAGACTTCGTCAGAGACGGGTGCGGCGGGGTCGATTCGGAAGTCAGGTGCTTCAGTAGCCTGCCTAAGAACGGATGCGTAATCGATTCCTATTTCATTGTGCTCGGGAAACGCGCCAAATTGAAACAACCACGCATCTGCCATCGGATCGGAGTTGTCCCAAACAATCCGGTGGAATCCATGCTCACGCGCACCGGTCCAGTCCCGCCGCTTACTCCCAGTAAATGAGCGCGTTTTGAACATCGAGAAGATAGGATCGCCCTTGCCCAAACTGACGATCAACGAACAACTCGTGTTGCAAAAATGGGTTTATCAGATGCGGATATTCATCACGGAGGGCCTGCAATTCCGGCGCGCCACCAAGAGGGACGATGTGATCGGCCCGGAAAACATCAATCAGTCGCTTGGCATTTTCGGGGTGATCCGCAAATACAATCGGATTGTGCCGTCCTCCTCAAAGCGCATTGGTCAATTTGACAGCACGGCGGATCGCATCGCGATCTGTTGAGTGAACCGCCCATGCAATTCGCATCGGTCGACAGCAAACGTTGACCCTACAAGTTTCCATTCTGGACCCCCTAAACACGGCGTATGCGGGTGCCGTCGATTTTTTCAGCGTGTTGTCGTCGATAATGCTACAGGCATCACGCCGCTGTTTTGTCTTCCTTGTCCTCGCCCCGCATCACGATCTTAAGCGCATCGTCAGGCAACGGTCGCTGTAACGCCTTCGCTTCATCCCACGGTGCGCGCATCCAAACATTTCGCTCTTCATCAGTCGTCAGGATCACCGGCATGGCTTTGGGATGGATCGGCGTGACAACTGCATTCGGCGCTGTGGTGAGAAAGCCGTAGACCAGATGCGGTCCTGGTATCGGCTTCGATTTTGTGCCCCGGTCGCCTTTGAAGGTCCGACCGATCAGCTCGTTTGCCCTGGCTGACACTGCCTCTAGTGTGCCGGCTCCCGCGCCCTCGGCGGCTTGGCAGTAGGATCTCGTGGCATGAGGGCCGCTGGAGCGCCTGCGCGAGGCGCTGAAAGGCTTTCGAAACGCCCTGAGCTGTTTGGAGCCTGACGCCTGGTACGACTCAGCGGCCTTCTAAGTGGATGGTTCTATGGTACCGTATCCACCGCCGTCCAATGGGGCGCCTTCACGCCTGTATTGTGGAACAGGCGCATCGTCTCGCCGTCAGCAACTGCTATTGTCGTACCGGCAGGTAAAATCATCGAAAGCCCTCCGTTCACGATCCGCATAAACACCGGGCTATGACACTTGCATGCCAGCGCTCTGCGGCGCGTCTTCGATCAGCTCCTGGCGCGAAGCTCCCCAGAGCAGGGCAGTCCCAACGACGGCCGAAAGAATCGACGCGGCGAACACGGCGATCTTGGCGGCTGAGAAGTCGGTGGCGCTTGGAAACGCCTGCCCGGTGATGAAGAGCGAGATCGTGAAACCGATGCCAGCGAGAGCTCCTGCCCCGGCCAACTGCCGCCACGTGTACTCCGCCGGCTTGCGCCGACCAGAACGCCTCGGGTGTCTGGGCAAGCTCAGCGAGCTCGGCGGCCCGAAACGCAAGGCTGATGTCCGTGAGTGGCCTGTGCCGGAAGGCGTAGCAGACGCGGTCGCCGAGTTGGTCGCGTGCTTGCGCGATGGGCTCGTTGGCAGCCCTGCAGTGCGGACACGCGTAGCTGCCGTACTCGACGAGCGTCATCTCGGCATCGGTCGGGCCGAGCACGTGGTCCGTCTCGTGGTCGACCGGACGGTCGAGGCCGCCGGGCGGGATCATGAGCTCCATCGCTGAGACTCGGCGCGTGGTCGCGCAGCGTCGAGAAACTGACGGCTGAGCAACGCTGCTTGCGTGATCGCGTGCTGCATCTTGCTGACGATGGCCTTTCGGTATGCGGCGTCGCTCTGGCACTCGAGCAACCGCAGGCCGCTGCCGATCACAGCGAGAAGGTTGTTGATGTCGTGGACCACGAACTGCGCCACGTCCCCGATCGCCCCCGCCCCCTCCGGCCCGCGGGAGGAGAACACGCCGCGCGTGTCGGACCATGGGGCGGTCCGGCACAGGATCCCGGAGATCTCGCCGCGACGCCCGACGAGCGGAATCTCCACGCACCTCGACGCGATGAGGCCGCTGCCGTCATCGCAGACGCTCCGCACCTTCGCACCGAATGCGCGCTGTACTCCAAGCGCGACGCCGCTGTCCGCGAGCACGACGACATCCTCCGGCGGAGGGCTCTCGACCACGCCCGGGAAGGTAACGTGGGGTGTCTCTTTGATCCGCATGTCGGACCTCCTGGCTTGCGATCGTTCAACGGAACGCCGACTTCGGCCCGTACACGAGGGGGGGCGACTGCAGCTCGAAGATTGAGTCTATGACGGTCTAAAGGAAAATCACCTCTCGCCATGGAGTCGATAGCCGACCGTTATCGGGAATGGCTGAGAGACGCTTGGCACCGCTGCGGAGGGAGTGCGGCGCTTCGGTCTGCGAGCACTCGCCCGAGCGGAACTCTCGGCGACCGCGAAGAGATGTTCACGTGCCTACGGCCATCATAACGCGCGGCTATCGACTTCATGGCGTGACGTCATTTCCCATTCGCCGAGCGGAATTCCATGCTTCGCCGGTACCTTGCTCATCTGGCGCACAGCAGCTTAGCGTGTTGTGCGGGACTAAGCTCCTTTCACCCGCCGACGGAGGAAATCCGCTATGGTCACTCGCGGTTTCACAGGCCGCCAATCCGGATCAGAACTATCGGACCGGATTCCCCCGGGACAGCACCTCGTCGACAATTTCCCGGTGCTTACGGCCGGCCCCACGCCGCGAATCGAGCCCGCGGACCGGACTTTCACGCTCAAGGTCGGACCTCGTCCGGTCAAAGCGTGGAGCTGGTCGGAGTTCAACGCGCTCCCACGAACCAAGATGACGCGAGACATCCACTGCGTGACCTCGTGGTCGAAGCTCAACACCGCCTGGGAGGGCGTAGCCGTCGACGACATCCTCGCCGACGCTGGCCTTACCGCACCCACTCCGTTTGCACTCGCACATTGCTACGATGGATACTCCACCAACGTGCCGCTCGCCGACCTCGCAATGGGGAAGGCGATGGTCGCGCTCAAGTACGAAGGCCAGCCGCTGCCGCGCGACCATGGGGGGCCGGCGCGCCTGCTCGTTCCGCATCTCTACTTCTGGAAGTCGGCGAAGTGGGTGAACGGGCTTCAGTTCACGGAGCGCGACGAGGCCGGCTTCTGGGAGCTGCGCGGGTACCACATGTACGGCGATCCGTGGAAAGAGCAGCGATACACGAATGACTGAAGCGATTGCCGCAACCGCGCGATGGCAGAGCTGTGCGATTGTCGAGGTCGCGACGAGAACGTCGGCTATCAAGAGCTTCTTTCTCCGCCTCTCCGAACCGTTCGACTATACGGCCGGACAGCACGTCGACGTGCGGCTGACTGCGCCCAACGGCTACACTGCCATGCGCAGCTACTCGATCGCCTCGGCCCCGAGCGATTCCAAGGTGATCGAGCTGGCGATCGAGCGCCTCCCGGACGGTGAGGTCTCCCCGTTCTTCCACGACGTCGCCCAAGTAGGCGACACGATCGAGCTTCGCGGGCCGCTTGGCGGACACTTTCTCTGGCCGGGGCCTTCCAACAAACCAGTGCTCTTGATCGGCGCCGGCTCCGGCGTCGTGCCGCTCATGGCGATGATCCGGTATCGGAAAGCCAGCGGAGAGCCAGTGCCTGTCGCGCTGTTGCTCTCCTCCAGGACCTGGGGTGACGTGCTGTTCAGGGACGAGCTCCTCGAGCTGGAGAGGTCGCTTCCCGACTTCGTGCTCGCCTTGGCTCTGACACGCGAGCCGGCGATGCGCCGCACCGACTTCAGCAGGCGGATCGACGGCAGGATGGTCGCTAGCGTCGCGGGGCGGCTGCCTGTGTCCCCCGGCTGCGCCTTCGTGTGCGGGTCGAACGCCTTCGTCGACATCGCGGCGGACGCCGCGCTCGCTTTGGGACTGGAAGCCGGGGCGATCAAGACCGAGCGCTACGGCGCTTGAGAGACGATCCCTCTCGCTTCGCGAGAGGATAATTTTCGCAAACGCCAGATTATCCGTGCGGCCTGCGGCGATCACGGTCGCGCTGAATGCAAGGATACGCAACAGTGAACGAAACGGGAGCCACGCGGATGCTGTCCAAGACGATCGATCGATGGCTCGAAGGTCTTCTGCTGCGAAGGCGGCGCGCATGGCTGGGGCACTCCGACATCGAGACCGACTTCGCTGCAGCACTCTAGAAGCGGGATACGACCATGTTTTCAGTGATTTTCGAAGTCCTCCCCGATAAAGAGAACTGGGATGACTACCTCGACAACGCCAAGATGCTGCGCCCCGAGCTGGAGCAGGTCGAAGGCTTCGTCGGCAACATCCGCTACAAGAGCCTGACCCGCGAGGGCTGGATCCTTTCGCTTTCGAACTGGCGGGACGAGAAGTCGCTTGTCCGCTGGCGCACCCGCATGCGCCACCATGAGGTCCAGCAGAAGGGCCGCGACGAAATCCTCGCGGACTACCATCTCCGCGTAGGCGAGATCACTGCCGACAATCAGGTGCCCGCTGGGTACGCCCTCACGGGGCAGCGGCTCGATGAGACCGAAGTCGGGGAGGGAACGACGGTCATGCTGATCAACGCGACGCGCCCCGCGGAGTGGAAGCAGACCAACAACCCGTACGAGTGCGCCGAGTGGCTCGGACTGAACCCTTGGGCCGCCGACTGCACGTCTTGGGACATCTTCGACGCCGTGCTCACGCCCGGCGACCTGATTCTGCTCATATCCTGGAAGGACGCCGCTGCGGCGCAGGCCTACGAAGATGCTTCCGCGCCGCTCGACAAGGCGAGGGTCCGGAGAGTGCGGATTGTGCGCGACTACGGGAAATACGACCGTCGCGAGGCGCCTCAATACTACGCAGATGCCAAGGGCGGCGAGACCCTCCACGCCTGACACCGCTCCGTCCGGAAGAGCCAGCCAAATCGTGGTCCCCGCCAGTGGATGGCGCCAACCCGCCTAGCGTAGGTTCTCAGGATCATGGCTCGCCCAGACGTGTTGGCGGTTGACGAATTGTCGTTGGGGCTTGCTCCGCTTGTTGTCCAACGATTGATCTCAGCGCTGACGATCGTGTTTCGGCATCGCGCACACCCGGCGCGGCGGCCCGTCTGGTTCTCGCCCACCTCACAGTGCACTGGCCCGGCTCTCAGAAGTTCCGGAAAGCGTGTCCGTGCGTCCAAATCAATCGACCGAGCCGTTCCAACGTGTGCCCACAAGTAGCATCTACGCCCTCATGATTGCGACGTGCCCGTCACGTCGTCGAGTGCAAAGGCTCGTCAGTATCGACGGCCGCACCTTGACGGAGAACAACCCATGGAGCTTCATCAAGTTCGCTACTTCCTCGCCGTCGCGTCCACGCTCAACTTCACCCGCGCGGCCGAGCAGTGCAATGTCACGCAGCCCGCCCTGACCAAGGGGGTGCAGAAGCTCGAGCAGGAACTCGGCGGACAGTTGATCTACCGCGAACGCCAGCTGACGCAGCTCACCGATCTTGGAAAGGAAGTCCTTCCGATGCTGGAGCGCACACTGGCCTCGGCAGAGGCGGTGCGTCGCCGAGCCCAGGAGTTCCAACGCAAGGACGTCGCGCCACTGAAAATCGGCCTCGCCCCATCCATCTCGGCGTCGCTCGTCCTCGATCCGATCGCAGAGATCGCAAAGTTTGTCCCTGGACTTCACGTCGAGCTGCGCGAGGGCGCGGCGGAGAAGCTCGTCGACCTCTTGCTCGAGGGGGAGATCGGCGCCGCAATGGTCGGGGACGTGCAGGACATACCTGCTCGCATCGACGACTGGTCGCTGTTCGAGGAGCACTACGTCGCGGTTCTCGCGCGGACACACCAGCTCGCAAACCGTCCCTCGATCGGCATCGACGACCTCCGTGAGACCATCTTGCTGGAACGCGCCGACTGCGACGTCGCCCCGAAGATCCTGCAATCGTATTTCCCCGAGAAACCGCCCCAACGCGGTCACTGCAGCGGTCACGACTTGCACCTGCAGCACATGGCCGCCGCTGGCTTCGGCGTGATACTCGCGCCCGAGCACATGCCGCGCCTTCCGACGCTCAAGACCATTCCGCTCGAAGGCTGCCCGGTTTCGCGCGAGGTGCGGCTGCTGGCTGTGCAAGGGCGTCGCTACTCGCCGGCGCTGGACGCTTTCGTCAAGGTCGCGCGGCTTCGCGACTGGTCGGTCGAAGTCCCCGACCGGGGCGTGCCGCACGCAGCGGTCCCGGAAGTGGCGAGGGCGCCCGCATGACCAGGACACGCACGCCGGCGGCCAGCCGTTTCCAGCCAATCGATCCTCAGCCTGATAACTCCCCGCCGATGCCAAACCAGACCGACAAGACACTCGCCCGGGTTCGCACCGAGCTGTTCACGACGTTCAGCGCCGCGGACTGGGAGTCATACAACCACCTCGTGGGCTGGCTCCGCGATACAGACGTGGCATCGCACGCGTTGAAGGTCGGAGACGACGCGCCCGACTTCCTCCTGCCGGATGCCGACGGCCGTCTCCACTCCTCGGAACAGCTGCGCCGCAACGGACCACTCGTCCTGAGCTTCTTCCGAGGCGGCTGGTGTCCGTTCTGCAGCGCTGAGCTCTGCGCCCTCCAGGCCGCGAAGGATGAGTTCGAGAGCGTCGGCGCGACCCTCGCAGTCGTGACACCCGAGACGAGGGACTTCCCGCGGCAGCTCAAGCGAGGCCTGGGCTTGGACCTGAAGGTGCTCTCCGACGTCGACTACGGCGTTGCCATGTCGTATGGCGTGCTGTTCCGCGTGCCCGACGAGACCAAAGCGCACTATTCCAGGCTAGGCTTCGACTTCGGCGCCCGGCACGGGTCACCGGTGTGGATGTTGCCCATTCCCGCGACCTACGTGATCGACGCAGAAGGCCGGATCCGCAGCGCGTTCGTCGAGCCCGACTTCACGATACGGGAGGAGCCCGCGCAAATCTTGGTCTCGCTGCGCCAGGCCGCTTCCACGTCCTACTGAGGAAGGCAGAAGGTGGAGAGCGACATCCGGGACAATCCGGCGATGAGCCGGTTTGAAATGCCCCTCTACGACAGCGCGCGCTCGCAGTCGCCCACTACAAGGTCGAAGACGGTCGCGTCGTCCTGCTCCACACGGAGGTGCCACAAGAGCTATCCGGCCTAGGGTATGGATCGAGGCTGGCGCATGGCGTTTTCGAAGCGTTGCGACGCGACGGGAGAAGAGTGATCGCGAAGTGCCCCCTTCATGTCCTCCTACGCCGCCCGGCACCCGGAGTACGCCGCACTCCTCGACGGCTGATCGCCGACAGACGGGACGCCGGCGCGCACGGCGCTTTTGGACGACGATACCTCACGCCTATCGAATGCATGTCCAAAGGGAATTTCCGATTTCGTCGGCTGTATCCGATCCTCTGGTCCGCTGGACCGGCCGAGCACGCGCGGCCGGCCCGACATTGATTGAAGCCATTGCGCCGAGCCGCCGTGCCGCGCGCGGGCAGCAGGAAACCCCTATGAAATTATCGAGGACTGTCGGACTAGCCGTCGCCGTCTCGCTGGTCGCCGGCACCGTGGCGGCGCTCGCTCAGATCAGCGGAGCGGCTCCGGCCGACCCGACCGCGAACGTGGTGGACGCCGCCGGGCACCTGCGCGTACCGGCAGACTATCGAACCCTCTACCAAGCGCTCGGGAACTGGGCAATTGCCGCCGACAGCGGCCAAGGCTCGAAGGAAATGCACGCCGTCTACGCATCTGCGGGGGCAATCGACGCCTACCGGAAGACAGGGCACTTCCCGGACGGCGCCGTTCTGGTGAAAGAGGTCCTCGAGACCTCGACGAACGAGATAACCACCGGCACGGTGAGCCACGCCGACAAGCTCAAGGGTTGGTTCGTCATGGTGAGAGACAGTAAGGGAACGCACCCCGGCAACCCGTTGTGGGGCGACGGGTGGGGATGGGTCGTGGTTCGACGCGGACAAGCCGCTCAAGACCACCTCGACGGACTACCATTCCGATTGCCAGGGGTGCCACGTGCCGGCCCAGGCCACGGACTGGATTTATGTGAATGGATATCCCGTCCTGCGTCACTAGGCGACCGTATGCGTGGGCGCTCTTCTCTTGCCGCAGTTTCGCGGAGGTAATGTCGAATCCCGCAAGCTGGTGCGGCAATCTGGAAGATTGAAGAGCCTGTTGTGACCATTCGTTTCGGCTATCGGCCTTGCGGGTCCGATCGACGTTCAGAGTACAAACGAGCGCATGGAGTTCGACGTGTCCTTCTCGGTCTATGACATCACGGTCCCTGTCATGGTGCACGGACTGAACGTGATGGACGACTATCTCGACCACGCCCAAGCGCTCGAGCGGACCAGGGGGATTGAGCCTGGGACGATCCTTGGCGAGCGGCTCGCGACCGACATGCTGACTTTCGGAGAACAGTTTTCCGTGAGCTGCAACAAGGTCTACGCACACATGGCGAAGCTGATGCAGCGCGACGCGCCAGCACCCCACAACACCCCCATGATGTACCCTGCATTGAAGGGCCGGCTCCTCGAGACGCGCGACTTCTTGCAAAACGTGCGGCCGGACGAGATTGCCGGCGCGCGGTCCCACACATACGAGCTGACGCCGCCTATCGTGCGCGGGTGGTTCGGCGGCGACGATTACATCCGGCACCTGGTGCTGCCCAACTTCTTCTTCCACATCTCGATTGCGCACGCGATTCTTCGGCACCTCGGAGCGAAGATCGGGAAGCGCGACTACCTCGGCAACCTCAGCCAGCAGAGCGGCGGTGACTACTCGTGAGAGGCGGGCGCGGTGCGCGGCACGGGCCCCGCCCAAAGTTCGCGCCGGAGATTGCATCCTGATGGGCGGCGTCGAATGTTTAGCGGCGTCGAAGCGCCGCTGGGTAATGCTCTGCATCTTGCTTGGACTTGGTCTAAGTTCCCTCGGAAGCGCGATCGTGAATATTGCCTTGCCGAATATCTCGCGTTCGTTCGCAAGTAGTGACGCGGCGACCGTTTGGATCGTGAATGCCTATCAGCTTTCGGCAACGGTCTGCTTGTTGCCCGTTGCAAGTCTGGCCGAATCACTCGGTCTGAAGCGTGTTTATGCCGCCGGCCTAGCTATTTTTGTTCTCGCGTCGTTGGGTTGCGCCTTCGCTCCAACATTGCCGATGCTGGTGAGTGCGCGCTTGATTCAGGGTGCTGGAGCGGCCGGCGTTGCTGTGGCCGGCGTTGCATTTGTACGCGTGATTTATCCGCACCGCATGGTCAGCAAGGGCCTCGCGTTGGTCGCATTAGCAGTGGCGATACCTGGAGCATTGGGTCCTACCATCGCGGCGACAATACTTGCCGTGGCAAAATGGCCCTGGTTGTTTCTGGTGAATGTGCCATTCGGCCTCGCGGTACCGCTATTCATTGCCGCTGCTCCATCAGACGTTCGGGTTGCTCGCCCTTTCGATCTGACCGGGACCGCTCTCAATGCGTTAGCGTTCGGACTTTTCGTCGTCGGTGCCGGCACGCTGGGTATTGGCGATGGGCGTATTGCGATGGGAGAGATCGTTGCAGGTCTTGTCTGTTTTAGCCTCTTCGTTCGACAACAGCGCCAGCACCCTGTGCCAACGTTACCATTCGATCTTTTCCGTATACCTCTGTTTACCCTATCGGTGTGGACATCTGTCTGCTCCTATGCAGCACAAATTCTAGCTTACGTCTCCTTGCCGTTCTTATTTGAGACGGGGATGCATCTTTCGGCCGTGGAGACAGGTTTTCTCTTGACGCCCTGGCCGTTCATGACTGCCGTCACGGCCCCAATCGCCGGTCGCTTGACAATCCGCTATCCTGCCTCGGTGATTTGCAGCATTGGTTTGGCGTTGTTGGCGGCCGGTTTGGTTCTGATGGTCTTCTTGCCGACAACTCCGGCGAAGTGGGATGTCGTATGGCGGCTGGCCCTTTGCGGTATCGGCTTTGGCCTTTTCCAGACCCCGAACAACACTGCGATGATGACGGCTGGACCCATAGGGCGTAGCGGGGCTGCGAGTGGGATGAATGCCGCGGCGCGCTACGTCGGATGGTCACTTGGTTCCGCCTTGGTCTCACTGATCTTGGGCCTGGGCGGAGATCATGGCGCGGTCTTTTGTTTGGTCGCCGGAATGGCCTTCGCTCTGATGGGAGCCGCTACCAGCAGCGCTCGTCGGTTCAGATTCTAAGTCCCTCCCGAGCCGCCCGCTTTCGCCGCGGCCGGCGTCGGGGTTATTGCAGCTGTAAAGGCGCCGCCGATCGAGGCCGCAGCGGCTACGGCAAGACCGACTTCGTGGCCGGACGCGAAAGACGCGACGCCGGCGGCCAGTGCTACCCCGGCAAGCTGTGCAATCCGGCTCGCCGCATTGTTGATGCCGGAGGCGAGCCCTTCGTCGGTCTGATCCACACTCGACATGACCGACGCAGTGAGCGGCGCCACGAGCACAGCGAAGGACAGGCCCAGCAGGGTCATGGGTCCGAGCACGCCGAGCATCAGGGATTCGTCCCGGCCGAGCGCCATCAAGATATACGCGAGTGCCGCACCTGCCGGACCCGCGACGAGCATGGCCCGTGCGCCAATCTTGTCCGCCAACCCGCCGAAGAAATTCGACAAGAGTCCCACGCCGAGCGTGAAGGGCAGGAATGCCAGCCCGGCATCGGTCGACGACAGGGCGCGGCGATCGACGAGGTCAAAGGGTAGCAGAAAGAACATGATCGAAACCCCCGCATAGACCATCAGGGTGGCGACGTTCAGCCCGAGGAAGGCGCGGTTCTCCACCAGGCGAGGTGGCGTCATCGGGTGTTCGCTTCTGAGCTCCCAGAACGCGTAGACGGCGAGCCCGACAATGCCAAGCCCGGCGACGATTGTGAGCACCGTGCCCGGCGGGGCTGGAGTGTCCGCAGCGGCCTGAGCTTCACTAGGGCCGATTTGGCTGAGCGCCCAGGTGAGCGCTCCGATCGCCGAAGCGAGGATCGCGGCGCCAATCACGTCGAACCTGCGCTGGATGCGGCCATCTTTCGGCGCGAAGACCAGCAGGACTCCCACTGCGACGAGCGCGAGCGGCGGGTTGATCCAGAACACGGATGGCCAGCCAAACGTCTCGGTCAGCCAGCCGCCCAGGACAGGACCTCCGGCGGTGGTGAGAGCCGATGCCGCGGCCCATACGCCGATCGCCCGGTTTCGCTCCGCGCGCGGATAGGTGGCCCCGATCAGGG
>NZ_PSRR01000088.1 GCF_004296405.1 Bradyrhizobium sp. Leo170 | reverse complement strand
CCGGTGGCCACCGGCCAAGGTGCTAAGTCGCTTCCATCGCACAGATCATGGCCGTGCAGATACAAGGGGCTCTCTCCGCTAACACAGTGACAGGCGGACTCGCGGAGACCCCCCTCACCCGGATCGCATCTGCGATGCGACATAGCCGAAGCTTCGCTTCGGCGTTAAGAACGGCCGCCGAATGGCGGCCTATGCCTCTCCCCGCGCGCGGGGAGAGGTGAAGGAAGCGACGCTCAGCCCTTGATGAACGCGAGCAGGTCGGCGTTGATGGTGGCAGCTTCGGTCGTGGGCATGCCGTGCGGAAAGCCCTTGTAGGTCTTCAGCGTGCCGTTCTTCAACAGCTTGGCCGACAGCGGCCCGGCGTCGGCATAGGGCACGATCTGGTCGTCGTCGCCATGCATGACGAGAACGGGCACGTTGATCTTCTTCAGGTCTTCGGTGAAGTCGGTTTGCGAGAAGGCGACAATGCCGTCGTAATGCGCCTTGGCGCCGCCCATCATGCCCTGGCGCCACCAGTTCTGGATGACCGCTTCCGACGGTTTGGCGCCCGGCCGGTTGTAGCCGTAGAACGGGCCCGCGGCGAGCTCGCGATAGAATTGCGAGCGATTCGCGGCGAGCTGCGCCTGCAGTCCGTCGAAGACGTCCTTGGGCAGGCCGCCCGGATTGGCCGGGGTCTGCACCATCAAGGGCGGCACCGCGCTGATGATCGCCGCCTTCGCCACCCGGCTCTCACCGTGCCGCGCGATATAGTGGACCACCTCGCCGCCGCCGGTGGAATGACCGACGTGAACGGCATTCTTCAGATCGAGATGCTCGGTCACCGCCGCGAGGTCGTCGGCATAGTGATCCATGTCGTGGCCATCGCTCACCTGGCTCGACCGGCCGTGGCCGCGGCGGTCATGCGCGATGACGCGAAAGCCGTGATTGAGGAAGAACAGCATCTGGGTGTCCCAGTCATCAGATGACAGCGGCCAGCCGTGACTGAAGACGATGGGCTGACCACTGCCCCAGTCCTTGTAAAAAATCATGACGCCGTCTTTGGTGGTGATCGTGGGCATCGCGCAGCCTTTCGTGCGAGTTAAGCTGATGGAACATACCGGTCGCGGGCATGCTCCGGATTTCAAAATCGCCCTGCGATATCAAATCACGATGTCAATTGGATCGTGAGCATGATCTCCGCGCAAACGCTTCGCGTTTGTCGCGAGGAAAACCGGTCTCCACTTTTCCGGATCATGCTTCAGGCGAAGGAGGCCATCGGCCTGAAGCGCCGCCAGATGCCGATGATCGCCACCACGAATAGCACCAGCACGATGCCCTGCACGACGGCGAAGACGGGGCCGGACGGCGGAGCCGGTGGCACGCTCGGCGCCAACGCGTGCAGCGGGGGTATCTTGAGGAAGGACTGAACCACCAGCACGAAGACGTTGAGATAGAGCGATATCATCGCCGTCACGATGTAGATCGGACGCCAGGTGCCCGAAAGCTTCATGACATAGAGCGCGATGCAGGCGATCGCGAGCAGGATCAACGAAATGATCCCGAATATATGCGAGGGCAGCAGCTCCTTGAACGGGAACATGAAGCCCGTGACGCTGGTGAGGATCGTGAACAGCAGGAAGATCGCGGTGAGCCCGGGCATCTGCTTCGAGCCGAGCAGCCCGAACATCACGACAAGGCCCGCGACGATTGCAATCAGACTGATCACCACGTGAACAAGCGTAAACGTGGCCAAGCTCATACCCAGGACCATGTGAAGCACTCCCGATTGAGAACCGCGCTGAACACTACGATGCAACAAGTGAGATTGCTACATGCTTCGCGGATCGGAAGCCGGCTTATATGATGAAGATAAGATGATTATGATGCGAATAAACTAAAGTATGGGATTTGCCGAAACCGTTTGCATGCCTGTCATAAATGACAGCACACCGACAGCAATCACCAAACTATCTGAGTTAGTGCCGTAGCCCGGGTGAAGCGAAGCGTAACCCGGGGCCGCTCGTAAACGCAGATGCAGTCGTCCCGGGTTACGCGTTCCGCTCCACCCGGGCTACGCGTTCCCCACGGCGCTATGAATCAATAATAGCGCGGGATCGGGCCGTTATGCGGCGTCTTGCGCTGCGAGAGATCGAACAGCACGCGATCGACATAGCACCAGCCCCAGCCTTCCGGCGGATCATAGCCTTCGATGATCGGATGGCCGGTCGCGTGGAAATGCGCGGTCGCATGCTTGTTGGGAGAATCGTCACAGCAGCCGACATGGCCGCAGGTGCGGCAGATGCGCAAATGCAGCCATTGGCTGCCGCTCTTCAGGCACTCCTCGCAGCCGAGCGCGCTCGGCGTGACGGTCTGAATGTCGGCGATATGGGTGCAGCCTTTCGACATCTGCTGTTTCCTAAGCCGTGGAATTGGCGTTGTCGGCGAGGAAGCCGTGCAGCGCCGCGACGACTTGCGCGCCCTCGCCGATCGCGCCGCCGACGCGCTTGACCGATCCGGAGCGGACATCGCCAACGGCGAAAACGCCGGGCACCGTTGTCTCCAGTAATTGTCCCTGCCGCAGGCCATCCTGGCCGCTCTGGCCGGTGAGCACGAAGCCTCCGCGGTCAACCTTGACGCCGCAGCCCTCGAGCCAGCCGGTCGCGGGATCGGCGCCGACGAACAGGAACACGTTGTTGACGTCGAGCGTGTGCTGCTCCGGCGCCAGGCGGCTCTTCCAGCGCGCGCGCTGGAGCGTGGCATCCTCGCCGCCTTCCAGCGCTGTGATCTCGGTGTTGAACATCAATTCGATGTTCGGCGTCGCCTCGATGCGCTCGATCAAATAGCGCGACATGCTGGCCCCGAGGCCGCCGCCGCGGATCATCATGTAGACCTTGCGCACATGGCCCGACAGGAACACTGCGGCCTGGCCTGCCGAATTGCCGCCGCCGACCAGCACCACGTCCTGCCCGGCACACAGCTTGGCCTCGATCGGCGAGGCCCAGTACCAGACGCCGCGGCCTTCGAAGGCCTCGAGATTTTCGATGCTCGGCCGGCGATAGCGCGCCCCGCTCGCAACCACGATCGATCGTGAGCGCAAGGTGTGCCCGCATTCGGTCGCGATCGAGAACAGGCCGTCCCGCTTGGAGCAGTCCAGCGACCTGACGGAAACCGGGATCAGGATATCAGCGCCGAATTTCTGGGCCTGGTTGAAGGCGCGGCCGGCGAGCGCCTGGCCGGAAATGCCGGTCGGAAAGCCCAGATAGTTTTCGATGCGGGCGCTGGCGCCGGCCTGGCCGCCGAAGGCGCGCGAATCGAGCACCGCGACCGACAGCCCTTCGGACGCCGCATAGACGGCGGTGGCGAGCCCGGCCGGCCCGCTGCCGACGACGGCAACGTCGTAGAGCTTGTCATGGGTGTGGCCGCCGATCATGCCCATCGCCATCGCAAGCGCGGTCTCGGACGGGTTGCGCAGCACGTTGCCGTTGGGGCAGACCACCAATGGCAACTCGGCGCGCGTGGCCGAGTAGCGCGCCACCAGGTCGGCCGCGTCCTTGTCAGTGGCGGGATCGACCACGTGATAGGGCTGGCCGTTGCGCGCCAGGAAATTCTGCAACTGCGCGATCTTTCCGAGCGACGGCGGGCCGATCAGCACGGGGCCGCCGACGCCGCCCTGGATCAGGTTGACGCGGCGCAGGATCAGCGCGCGCATGATGCGCTCGCCGAGATCGGCCTCGGCCACCAACAGCGCCCGCAATCTTTCCGGCGGAATCAAGAGCGTCTCGACGTCGCCTTCGGCATGGCCGTCGACCAGCGCAGGCCGGCCGGAGAGCTGGGCAATCTCGGCCAGGAATTGTCCCGGGCCCTGGTCGATCACCGGCGTGACATGGCCGAGGCCATCGCGCTGGGTGATCGCGACCGTGCCCGAAAGCACCACGAACATGCCCGGTCCCGGCTTGCCGGTCTCGAACAGCGCTTCGCCGTCCGTATAGTGCCTGACCTCGCCGAACCGGCGCATGCGCTCGATCTCGTGCTCGGTCAGGGTCGGAAAGGTCTGCTCGTGCCGCGGAAACGCGAGGGACCTCGCGCTGATCGGATTCGCCATCGCCTCTGCAGCCATCTCAGCTACTCACTCCTCTTACCAAAACACGTCGCAACGATGCCCCGCATGCAGGGACCGGCTAGGGACCCGGCTCGCCATCGCTCGCGTCATCTAGTCGGCCTTCGGCCGGTTCGGAAGATGCAGGATCGCTGCGCCCGCGCGCCTGTGATTTCCGCCGCTTGAGGTTTTCGCGCAGCGCGAGCTTGAGGCGATGCTGTCTTGATTCGTCTGACGCAATCGCGACCTGCCGCTCCCGCCTGTCTTTCTCGTCCTGCATGTTGCATCCGTCTTTCAAACTTGCATGACAATAGACCAGGCGCCGAGGGACATGCACCGGTCGATCGGGGAGGTGGGCTCCCCCGGTCTTCCGTGCGGTGGCAGGACGAACCGGCCAAAGCCGCACTCCCGAGCGCCCCAGGGAACCGAAGTGCCCCCGGATTGGCCGAATTTCGACGGGACGAGGTGTTTTTGCGGTCCGCCTCCCCGTCCCCGCGCTTGCGCCGGAGGGGGGCTTGTGGCAAGAACCGCCGCGCCCGCTGGGGCCAACTCGGCCGATTCTTTATTCCCGGGCATGCTGCCGTAGCTCAGTGGTAGAGCACTCCCTTGGTAAGGGAGAGGTCGACAGTTCAATCCTGTCCGGCAGCACCAGAAAACCCACAAAATCAGCAACTTAGATGACCGGCTCCCCGGCGGACGATACTCGATTTCGAGCCGGGTACCCAACCGGATCAAAAGTGCCGAACATGATCGATTTTTGCACAAGCGCCGCCATCAGGTCCAGATTTGGACCGCGTGATCGATTTCACGGCCGGCAGCGAAAATTCACGACTGCGGCGCCATACTCGGCGCCCTCGGCGTTATGTTTTTCACCCACTAGAGGGCGAAGACAGCGCTAACCCGGCCTATCGCTCGCGGATCGACGACGCTCCGCTCGCACCAACCGCAGTCCTCGCAATTCAGGATGGATGGTGCATTTGCGCCGTCGGGCTAGTGGGTTAGTTTGTAGCAGTGCCCGCCGCCCCTATGCCTGACGCGCGCGCGGCACTTATCCAGCGTCGAAAATGAGCAGTCAGGCTGTCCTGCGGCTTTCGCCCCTCTTAGCTGCGCACAGAACGTGGCAGCGTTGGCAGGGTCTTGCGGATAAAGAACGAAGCTCATCGAGAGAAGCGTCATCATAGCGACAAATGCTAGCGTCGAACGCGACATATCAAGCCTCCCTATGAGGTCTTGCCCACGCGGCAAGCACACGCGTCGTCACAGCACGTTGGTCCGGAGCAGCGGCGACGCCGCTCCGGACCAACGACACCGCTTTTGATCGGCCGGAGCACGCCAGAAGCGGCGCAAACTGGTGTATCGGCGTTCGCGGCGGGTCTTCAAGTAGAAGAAACCCGCCATTTTCGACGGAAAAAGTCCCTAGAGCTTCGGTTCTGATTGAATCAGAACCGAAGCTCTAGATTCTTGTTTTGACGCGTTTTCTGCGCAGATAAGTCTACGCAATCTGCGTAAACTTGATTGCTATGCGAACCGGCGTCCACCCTCGGATCAAGTCCGAGGGCGTGCTTCGCTCCAAAACGCTCTAGCCTAAGACCGATCGTCTTTTGCGCCCGGCGAGCACCGCACAGTATATGGCCGGATTGGTCGCGCGTTGAGGAGGAGTGATGGACCTCACTCAAATCATCGGCTTCGCGGCGGGATTCGGGACAACCTTCGCGGCTCTGCCCGACCTCATTACGATGCTGAATCGGCGCTCCGGTGTCGGCATGAACCCCCGAATGGCGGCCATCACGGGCACTTTTCAAATTCTCTGGGTGATCTATGGCGTATCGATCGGCTCAAAGAACATCATCATGTGGAATGTGATCGCGGTCGCGACCAATTACCTTACCGTTGGGGCATACATGTACTTTCGTCGCCACGAAGCGCGATCGTGATATCGGATTGTGAGCTGAGCCGCGGGAAGCGACGCTACCTCATGTCCTGAGGGCGTCGACCATGTGGGCGATGAGAACGCCAACGCTGAGGACGAGCAGGCAAACAATTACAGCTTGAAACAACATCGGTGCGAATTCCGGTGGGGCCGAGGGCTTCATATAGTCCTCAAACGTCGGCGGCTTTTGGTCGTCCCGATGGCGCCTTGGTGTTCACGCGATTACAAATCTGCAAGGGTCGCGCTTGCAAGGGTCGCGCCGCTTCATCGACGTGGACAGGCATCCGGCCTACGCAATCGTTGGCCGTCGGCAAATTTTCGGGTTCTCGACTGGCGGGGCTATGCCCGCCATAACCAGGCACAACCCACGCTAGAGCGCTTCCACCTGGCCATGAGCGGGAAGTTACGAAAGGCGCGTCACGACGAAACCGCCGCACGGCCGCGATTGAGCTGGCGATGTCGGCTTATCGAGCTAAAAGCAGACATCGCGATGGCCCGCAGGCCGTTTTCCGATAATGAACCGCGCCAGTCAGCTACGCGAACCAGAAATCACTTGCGCTGAGGTTCTGAACGCCCGCGATGGTGAGGTCATTATTGGCATCAAAGTGAATGATGGTGTTTCCGCCGGTCACCTCGATATTCAAGTCGCCAAGATCGTGGATGTTGTTCGCTGCCAAAGCCGTGAGGTCGATCTTGTCTCGCCCTGCTTGGAAATCGGCCGTGTCATGCCCGCTCGAGGCGGCAAAGACGAACGTATCCGCGCCGCGTTCGCCAAGCATATTGTCGTTCCCGATGCCGCTCGTGAGCCTGTCGTTGCCATCGCCGCCATCAAGGACATTTCCTGACCCGCCAAAAACCGTGAGTTGATCATTGCCCGCACCGCCGCTGAGGAAGTTCGATCCGAGCGAACCAGGCGCAACGGTCGCCGTCAGGACATCGTTTCCAGCGCCGCCATCCAGGCGGTTCTCGGCAACAGAGTTGTCCGTAACGCCGGGCTTGGGCGTTGCCGAAAGAAACGCGGTGAGCTGATCATCTCCGGCCCCGCCATTCAGGACATTCGCGACATCGTAGAGATCCGCCCCGGGGGGACCAAACCTGCCGCCGGCTACCGCGTCGAGATGTGCCGTGAGGCTGTCGCTTCCGCTACCTCCCTCGAGTTGATTGAGTGCGCGAACAACTTCACCAAGCGCGGTGGAGTTCGCAATCAAGGTGTCATTGCCTCTCCCGCCGTCCAGATAATTCGTGAGATCCGTAACGGTGTTCTCCCCATCGGTGGAATGAGTCGCCTCGAGGGTGTCGTTGCCGTCATCGCCCCAAAGCTGGTTGATGCCGACCGGCGTGGCGCTGTTTGAGTCTGTCACATTGAAAGCGTGCAATACGTCGTCGCCCCGGCCACCGTGAAGCTCGTTTGTTACCAGGTCGGTGGAATTGGATCGTCCTACAGCGCTCGCGTCCAGCACGTCGTTGCCGTCACCGCCGAAGAGTACGTTACTGGCGCTGCCGTGAAGCGCAGCGAATTCTGTTTCGGCATGAGCCGTGACGTGGTCATCGCCGGAGCCGCCATCGACGGTGTTCATGGCGATACTGTTTCCGAGAACGTTACGGCCATCTGCCAGGGCATGAATGGTGTCATCGCCGCTTCCGCCGAACACATCAGTTCTGACCGTTACGCTTCCGAAGACAGCAAGCTCCACATTGGCCGTGGCGTTGATAGTGTCGTTTCCGCTGCCGCCATCGAGCAGCACATCTGCGGTCTTCTCGGTGCTCTGAGGCGGGCTCTCACCCTGGAGAGTGACGGTCCCATCGAGGTGGTCGTTGCCTGCCCCGCCGAATTGAACGGCAAGTCCGTGCAAATCGCCCTGCGGGACGACAACATTGGTTGTCAAAGTGTCATCGCCGCGACCGCCGATCAACGCGGTCCGGTTGAATGCGCTGCTCATGATCATCGCCGGCAAGGCCCAAGACAATGTCGCCGTCAGCCTGTGCGGCAAGGACATCGTCGTGTCTGGTGCCAATGATCAAACTGTTGATGGGATCGATGAGGGAAAGCCAATCGAAGGCCCGGGAATCTGGGAAAAACCCTTCAGTTCCCAACAATTGCTGTGCGGCCTGGCCTTCGATTTGAATCGTATTCGCCATATTTTCCTCCTTGGCACCGGGATAATGATGTCGACGAAAGCTGAGCGACGGAATCGAATTCCGCGAAGCACGAAAATAAATGACAATTAAATGACGGCATTATGCACTGCGCCCGCCGGCAAATTCAGGCCGCGTATTTCGCGGCTACAGGCCCCGTCTCGATTACCCTCCTACGTCGCTGTTGCCGTTGCGCAAATCATCGCGATTTTCCCGCATACAGCCAGGAAATTGCGCCGATCAGAAGCGGATTGGGATTCGACCATCGGGTCGGGCTCTTCTGAGTTGAGCATCCGAATCTCTTTCTTGCAGCATGAAACGAACGAATAGATTTAATCCGCCCAACAACAAAGCATTAAATCAGAAGTTGCGCGACATCTAATCACATTTAATGCGCACCGCGTAAATAAAGCCGGGTGCGACAATATATCCGGATATGTGGAACCGTTACGACTGGAGCGGTTCCCACTCGTCTCCGCGCCGCGCTTCGCGACAGGACGAGTCGCTTCGTAACATCAGGGATGGCGCTGCGGCTCAGGTGAGCGGAAACCCGCGTGGCCGGGGCCGCTTGAATCCGCGGGGAAGCAGCCGGTGATGAGACTGAAGGGAAATCTTCAGCTCGTGCGCCTTCGCGATGACACCACCAGGAGATCGATGCAGCATCCGTGCGATGCTTTGTGCGGGGTAATCGCTACGCGCCATTCGCTTGAGATCGTCGATGTCGAGGTCAGACCAACGGCGTCCCATGATCCCTCGAGATAATTTTTTGAATACGGATCGAAACGAGCAATTAATTGGGTGGGCTTCGGGGAACCGAATCGGGAAATGCTTGCCGCGCTGAAAATGTACCGGGCCCCGGTTCTTTGACATTGCTAACACCGCGGCTGCGCCCGTTCTTCCCCGGGAAACTACGGCATTCGCCTGCAGAAACGTGAAGCAGTTCGATGGGGGTGGCGACTTCGGCGGTACTGCGCCTTTGCGCTCAGCGGAGCCGCGCTGACTTGGTCGGCTTGATCGTTCGAAGCGTGTTTCGGTTTGTCATCAAGCGGAATCCGTCCGTGAATTCAACAAGGCACCGGTTCTTGTTGCCGCGGACCAGCACGCGGCAACCTTGGCCCTTCCGTGCCTGGTCACGGCCGCGATAGATGTGTGTCAGCACTTTGTTGGACAGCACGATTGCCCTACCTTTCGTGCCAAGCTCAGTGAACGGCCCTGGCCGGGCGGTGGGACCGCTCAGGGGGCTCCGAAAAAATGCGCTAGGGTTCGGCGCCGAATGGTAGTTCCAGGGATGTGCCTTTTTAAGCTACCTTTTCGGGTATAAACGCGAAGCGCGATATCAGGCCGTGCACACGACAGCATGAAGCCAAGCGCTGAAGCGGCCGCTGCCGGATGACATTCTGAAGATCGTCATGCGCGGCCCCGCTACGCCGATGTAGATCTCCGCACCAGTGCGCGCAAGCAATGGCATCTTTGATCGAAGCATTGACGTTCAGGTGAATCGCTTGCGACACAAACTGGAGTCCGATCCCGGCTCGCCGAAGCTGATCTTGACCCACAGAGGAGTTGGATACCAATTCGCGTGCGACGTAGAGCGATGCTAGCGAGACGCGGTGCGGCATGCTGCCGCGTCAGTGATTCAGGCTTTATTGACCTATTTCACTCTTTTTGTCCTGGGGACGGACACGTGCATCGTTGTCACTAACCGTATGCGGTGCCCGGCGTTGGAAGCGACCAAAAGGGCTGGGCGATGCAGACGCTGTCGGTTCAAGGCGCGTGGTACAGGCCGTTCATGCTTCCCGAGCCGCCTTCGCCTCCTGATATCTTCCAGGTGCTCCAAGACGCGGCCGCGCCGCCAGCCACCTCCTCGCAAGCAGGGCCTGGCCAATCAACTGGCGCGCCGGACGCCGCGACGGGCGAAGGGAGCGCACCGGCCAACACCTCGAGCAGCATCGGCACTTCGCCTGTGGTGCAGGCGTTCCTGCTGCGATTGCAGGAGCTGGGGCTATCAACGGTTTCGGGCACCGACGGCAATGATCAGCTTGCCGGCTGGTCGAAGAGCCTCGTCGATGCCGGCACCGGCAACGACACCATCGACGTCTGGAGCGACAGCGTCGTGGATGGCGGCGCCGGCAATGACCAGATCGACGCCTGGTCCGGCAGCATTGTCGATGGCGGCGATGGCAGCGACGTCATCAAGGCCTGGTCCGACACGACCGTGCGCGGCGGCGCCGGCGACGATGTGATCAGCGGCTGGTCCAACAGCAAGATCAATGGCGGCGATGGCGACGACCAGATTTCGGCCTGGAGCGACAGTCTCGTCGAGGGCGGCGCCGGCAATGACCGGATTTCCGCGTATGGCAATGCGAATGTCTCAGGCGGAAGCGGCGACGACACCATCTGGGTCGGCTCCGACTCGGTCGTGAACTTCGCCAAGGGCGACGGTCACGACACCATCTATGCCGGTCCCAATACGATGCTGAAACTCGGCGATGGCCTCAGTGCCGACAACACCCGTGTGAGCGTATCCGGCTCCGTGGCGACGATCAGCTTCGAGGGCAGCGACGATAGTATCATGGTCCAGTTCGGACCGTACAGCCCGGCAACCCTGGCCTTCGCGGACGGCACTGCACTCACCATCACGCCGGAGAGCCGGATCGCGCGGACGCCATATTCGGCATCCGCCTGATTTCAATCGCGAGATGTCCCGACCGGGGCTGGCGGCGTGCTTCGTAGCGCGCCTTCGACCCGTTCAGTCCGGACCTAGCACGTCGAACAAACTCGCGACCCAGATGATCTGGATTGCCAACGCAAAGGCGACGAACGAAACGTGGTATCGTTCGGAAGCCGTAAGCAGCGCCCCTATTGTCCCGCCGATCAGGAGGCTCTGCCTCACCGGATAATACCAGCCATAGAATTGCTTGTAGTAGTTCGCTCCTTTCAGGAGCGTGTCGAAAACATCAACTGAAAACAGAATCAAAAGGAGAACGTAGAATACGGCCCTGCGATTCCAAAAATACTCCTTCAGCCCCTCATGTTCCCCGATGTTGTCCGGAAACACCATTGCGGACAGCATGACGAACACCACGGCGTAGCAGATGATGAGAAAATAGCTCTCGAACGTCCATCGCTCGATCTTGGACAGCGCGAATTCGAACCACCAGAAGTGGATGATGGCGAGGAACAGGAAGATGGCCCATCCAATATGGAGGAGGTTGATCCTCTCCTTTCCGGGGTGCTGAATGAACCGCGTCACGCCGCTGACGAGGCGGGCAAGGCTTATGCCCAGGATCATTCCGACGATGATGCGGATGTGGACGAAGATCTCGTGGCTCTGATGCAGGTCATTGTAGCCATCCATCCGAGTGCCCCCCGGTTGACGTCACAATGAGCCTCAGGCTCTGACGGCATGTGACTCCGTGCCAGGAACCCTGGCACGTTCCGATCAGCTCGAACTGCGACGCCAACCAGGGATCTGGCTGGCGGACGCGTCACTTCGTGGTGTAGCCGCCGTTGACGAGAATGGTCTGACCCGTCATCCACCAGCCGTCGGACACCATGAAGCGAATCCAGGGCACGATGTCCTGGATATCGGTGAGACCCGTCCTGGTCAACTTCGACAGGGCTGCCGCGGTCTTGTGATAGGCGACCGCATCGGCGCCTTCGGCCGGGTAGAAGAACGGCGTGTCCATCGGACCGGGGCCGATCGCCGTCACCGAAATGCCCCGCGCGCCGAACTCCTTGGCCGCGGCGCGCGTAAAGTGTTCGACCGGCGCTTTCATGCCAGCATAGGCTGCATAGAACGGCGTGAACGCCCCCAGCAGGGACGTGACCAGGGTGCAGATCTTGCCATTGTCGTTGAGCGTCTTGCCCGCTTCCTTGAGGAAAAAGAAAGCCGACTTCGAATTTACCGCGCTCATCTCGTCGAATTCAGCTTCGGTGATCTCGGCCATCGGCTTCTTGAGCACCTTGCCGACGGTATTGACGGCGATATCCGGCTTGCCGATGGCGGCAACGGTTTCGGCGAACAGCTTCTCGACGGCGGCGGCGCTGGTGAGGTCGCCTTGAAAGGCCACGCCCTTGGCGCCGGCAGCATTGATGGCCTTCACGGTCTCGTCGGCGGCCGGCTTCGTCGCGGCGCTGTTGTAGTGAATGGCGACGGCTTTCGCGCCATGCGCGGCAAGGTTCCGGGCGAGCAGGCCGCCGAGATTTTTCGCGCCGCCGGCGATGATGACGGTCTTCCCCTGGATGCTGTGATCGATCATCTTCTTTCTCCTTCGTGCTGCTGGGGCGCCAACGGCTTGAACTCCCGTCACGTGCCGCCCTTGCGAAGGGAAGCCGCGATCGTGAAGGCACCTCTCGTATCGAGTCTATCCCTTGCCCGATGATTGATGCCGTTTCATCAACCGGGCGCGACACACGCGGTGAAACTGGGTGGTATTTCGACAACATGATCGCTTTCTGATAGCGTGCCAATGATTGATCGAGCGAGTGTTGCGCCGAGGATGACGTGGCCGGCATCCGCTGAACTGATGTTGTGGAGGAAGGACTTGCCAGCGTTGCTAGCTTGCGTTCCGGACGCCTGGGGTCCCAAATTCGGCACGGAAAGCGGCGCGGTCACGCGAACGCGGACGGGCCCGAACGAAATCGCCTTCAGGGCGCCGGCGCATATAGCGCTGGTGATGTTCACGCCGCAGCCCAATCGCGAGATCGCTCTCAACAGCAGCCGCAAGACGGTCACGCTCGCGCCGGTCGGGACGATCGAGGTCGTACCGGCCGAGGCTGATCTGTTCGCGCGCTGGCGCGTCGCGAAGGAGAACCTGCTCGTCGCGCACGACCAACACCGTCTGGCTCAGCTCGCCGGAGCGGAGTTTCAGAACGAGGATTTCGAGTTCCAGCCGCCCAGGCCAGGCTTCGTCGACCAGCAGGCGCTGTTGCTCGCCAATCTGATCCGCGCCGAATTCCAGCGCGGCGAAGCAGCGAACGACCTCTGCTTTGACGCATTGATCACGCTGTTTGGCACTCACCTGTTGCGCAGCTATTCGTCCTTCAGCGCTTGGCCGCGCCCTCTGCTCAGCGGCGGTCTTTCACCCAGGGCATGGCGCGCCGTGACCGACTACATCCATGCCAATCTTTCGGAGAGCCTGTCCGTCGGTCGCCTTGCCGAACTGGCCGGACTTTCACCCAGCCATTTCCTGCGCGCCTTCCGGCAAACGTCCGGCCAGGCGCCACACCAATATGTCGTCGCGCAGAGGCTCGCCCTTGTCGAACGGCTTACCAAGACAACCAACATGCCTTTCGCCGCGGTGGCCAAAGCCGCCGGCTTTTCCAGCAACAGCCATATGACCGCAACCATGAAGCGGACGCGGGGAGTCACGCCGAACATCCTTCGCCGCGACGACCGCCGCTAGTCCTTCGACCGCAGGATGCTGATCCGTGTTTCGTCGACGAAGCTCTTGGTATCCTGATCGGCCCGGCGGAACAGATTGCGTTCCACGACGAGTGAGCGGCCGCTGATGGTCTTGGTGCAGCGCTCCTTGAGATAGACGCCGCCGACCGGCTGGTCTCCCTGATCCGGCTGGCCTTCGGTGCAGGCCCAGCCGTCCGCGCCGTAGCGGGACTTGGCCTGCAGCCCGAGCAGGAACGCCTTCTTGCGGATGTAGAGACGCGCCTTCGGATCGGTCTCGATCAGCAAGCCGGAGACATGCCCGCTATCGTCGATCGATAGGGTCAGAAGCGCCGGATGGCCCGCCACCATCGTGCCGTCCCGGCTGGTCATGGGATCATATCCAAACCGGATCGCCCGCGTTCCACTGGCGCCGGCAGGACAGTCACGCCAATCCTTCCAGCCGGTCAAAATATGCCGCGGATCCGTCGCACAGTAGAAATCGACATAGCCTGACTCCGCCAGTTCGTTCACGGCCATGCCGAGGCGGATGTCGCGCAGGTCGTTGCCGCCGAATTCTTCCGTCCGGGCCGGAGAATTGGCGAGCGCGACCGCCTGCCAGGCGAGCAGAACGCTGAGGATTGCACAAAGTTTCAACCTGATCGTCACTGGCTCTTCCCCGTGCTGGCCGTCGCATCATCCTGCTTCTTGTAGATGTCGCAAACCCGCGACGTGCTCGAGAAGAAGGTAACGCACTCCGCATAAGTCGGCTCGCCGGCGCCCTTGATATGCGCAAGCACATAGTCGGCGACCGCCTCGATATCCTTCTGCCGCAGGAACGTTCCGGCCTCAGGCGGCATATGGCTGCCCGCCTCCTCGCGGTTCATGCCGTAGCACGTCACCTCGTCATAGGCGCCACGCACGAAGAACGGCATGCCTGTGCTGGGCCGCCCGCAACTGACCGTTTCAATGATTTGCTCACGCGTCAGCACGGTCTTGCGCAGCGACAGCGCATCGCCACCGTAGCCGCCGCCGCCATTGCCGTGCCATTTGTGGCAACCCATGCAATTGGCCTTGCTGAACACCGCCTTGCCGGCATTGGTCGGATCCGAAGCCGTCGCTTGCGCCGACTGACCGAAAGCTGCGGCTGGCATCGAAAGAATCAAGGCGACGACACTCATGAGCAGCACACGTGCCGCCGCCGAGGATGCGTTGAAGATCATCATGACGTCTCTTGTTGACGAAGCAGGAGGGCCCGACATTGCGGGCCCTCCATGGTTGGAAACTCAGAGCGCGAACACGTAGAGCATCGATCCCGGCTGGATCTTCTTCAGCTCGGGCGTTGAATCGATGAACCACTTGTCCCAGGCGCCGCCGAGACCGACGAGGATGGCGAGATATTGCTTGCCATCGACCGTGAAGGTCATCGGCGGTGCGTTGACGCCGCCTCCGGTGTTGAACTCCCAGAGCTTCTGCAGCGACTTGGCATCAAGCGCCATCACTTCGCCGGACGGCTGGCCGCTGAAGACGAGATCAGGCGTTGCAAGAATGCCGCCCAGATTGGGGAACGGCGTTTCCATCTTGCCGGCGATCTTCCCGGTGGTGACGTCGATCGCGGTGACGCTGCCCGTGATCTTGAACGGCTGGCTCGGACCACCGCCGGTCCAGAACTCACGCGGCTTCAGCTTGTCGGGAGTAGCGACCTCGACCTTGATCCGGTTGCAGCTCTCGATCACAGGGATGTACCAGAGCTTCAGGTCCGGATTGTAGGCGGTCGGCGGCCAGTTCTTGCCGCCCATGTTGCCGGGGCAGATGTCGGTTTCCATGTTGGTGCGGCTTGGTGTCACCGAGGCGACGTACGTCTGCACGGCCTTGTTCGGGTCATACTCGATCGGCTTGCCGGTCTCCGCATCGAGCCCCTTGGTCCATGTGACCTTCTTGACGAACGGAAGGCCCCAAATGAACTTGCCGGTGGTGCGGTCGATCGCATAGGCGAAGCCGTTGCGGTCGGCTTCGAGCGCGAGCTTGCGCGGTCCGGTGGGTCCGGGAATATCGACCAGCACGTTCTCCGCCACGCTGTCATAGTCGTAAGGGTCGTTCGGCGTGTGCTGATAGTGCCACTTGATCTTGCCGGTGTTGGCATCGAGAGCCAGCGAGCTGTCGGTGTAGAGATTGTCGCCCGGCCGATACTCGTTGTCCCAGTCCGGTCCCGGATTGCCGACGCCCCAGATGATGGTGTCGGTCGACGGATCGTAGCTGCCGGTCACCCAGGTCGAACCGCCGCCGGCGGCAGCCGCGTTGTTGCTGTCCTTCCAGGTGTCGCTGCCTGGCTCGCCCTTGCCCGGAATCGTATGCGTGCGCCAGATTTCCTTTTGGGTGTTGAGATCGGTCGCGGCGATCCAGCCGCGGATGCCGTATTCCGCGCCGGCCACGCCTGTGATCGCCATGTTCTTGACGATCAGCGGCGCGCCGGTGATGACCTCGCCCTTATCAGGATCGGCGACGGTGCGTTGCCAGGCGACCTGACCGGTCTCCTTGTTGGTCGCGATCAGCCGGCCGTCCAGCGTGTGGGAAACGACGAGATTGCCCCACAAGGCAACGCCGCGGTTGTCGACGCCGCAGCAGGCGACGGCGCCGGCCCAGTCACGGTCGGTCTTGGGATCCATCTTCCAGACCAACTGGCCGCGGCCGCCATGCGCGTCGATCTTGTAGACCGAGCCCCATCCATCGGTGACATAGAGGAAGCCGTTTTCGGCGATCGGCGTGCCTTCCAGGCCGCCATGGCTCCAGATGCCGCCGGGCTCGATGCCGCCGAGATGCATGGTCCAGGCGACCTTCAGGTTCTTCACGGTATCGCGGTTGATCTCCTTGAGGGAGGAGAACCGGTGCGCGGAGTAGTTCTGGTGATGATGAAGCCAGTTGCCCGGTTCCTTGTCGACGTTGAGCAGCCGTTCCTGGTTGACCTCATCGGCGGCGAAGGCTGGCAATGCCGCCATCATGCCTCCGGCGGCGACTGCTGCGGCAAGCAGACCCGCTCGCCTGGTGATTCTTCTTGCGTGACCTGAAAATCGCTCCATGAGCAAATGCCCTCCTTTGGCAAGTTCATGTTGGATCGAGCGTCCGGCACATCCGAACCGCTCAGTCGAGAAGCCTCGTTCAGCGGGCTCACCTTGCCCGTTGTCGCGATCACGGCGTTCGTGAAACCTCCACCTCCGTTTCCTTGGTTCCGGCTTTCTGGAAGACGACGGCGCATGTGAACTTCTCGCCGTCGACAAGCTTCTGCCGCGTCTGCAGCAGCATCACGTGATATCCGTCGCGCTTGAGCTCGGTGGTCTTGTTTTCCGGAATCGGAATCGACTTGATCTCGCGCATGGCCGGCGCGCCCTCGCCGCGATCGACGGTGTGCTTTTCGGAGAAGTTCGCGAACGGACAGCGGACGCGCAATATCGCGTCGGGCTCGGTCGCATCGTTCCTGATCGTCATCAGTAGCGGGAGATTGATGCCGATCTCGTTGGATGCAGGCACACGGGCGTTGGTCACCTGCAGCGGAACATCCGCCGCGGCGGCCCCGAGCGTCAGCCAGGTTCCGACCGCAACCAATCCAATCGCAAGGATTCTCGATCTGCGGGACAGCGATGTCGCTATGGCGATCATCGGTTACGTCCTGGCGGAAGCGTGATCCTGCGAGTGCCCTGTCGGCAGCGAGCGACAGGTGATGGATGCCCAAACGAAATGCTTCGTCCGACTCATCGGCGCATTCCTCCCAAGATAATTCTTTTTTCTTAGCGAGCGACGTTACGCTCGTTGCAAAAACAAATCATCCCAAAATATGGCGACGAGAGGACCGATGTCTGGAAAAGGATTCCAATGAATGATGCGCTTCACGCATTTCATTCCAACGATGCGCACAGAGACAAGGCGTGGTCACGCCCGCGCGAGAGCCAAGTGTTAGAGCCAAGTCTTCGTGAGTGCTCAACCAGCGCAGTGCAAGCGCGCTGGTACATTGGATTCCAAGTGGGCCATGATGGCCTCTAAGCGACCCCGGTACGTGTCAATCAAGCTTTGCTCAAATCACTCGAAGACTTCGTTGCACCGCAACAGCCGTGGCCGGCGACAGCGTTGTGATCCTCATTCTCCTTTGAGACCGGCGTCGCGGATCAACTGGCCCCACTTGCTCGTCTCCGCGTCGATGAACGCGCCGAACTCCGCGGCCGTGCTGCCGCGGACTTCCAGCCCCTGGGCGAACAGCTTTTGCTTCACGTCGGGATCGGCAAGGATGCGGACGATCTTGTCCTGCAGCCGATCGACGACGGAGCGCGGCGTAGCAGCCGGCGCCATGAAGCCGTACCAGCCGGTAGCGATCACATTGGGCAGACCTTGCTCACGCAAGGTGGGCGCGTCCGGATAGATCGGGCTGCGATCGACTGACGCCACACCCAGCACGCGGAACTTGCCGCTTTGGATATAAGGCAACGCCGTGCTGATCGCGGTCAGCGTGGCATCGACGCGGCCTGCCAGCAATTCAGTGTAAGACATCGCATCGCCGCGGAAGGGAACGTTGAGGCCCTTGACGCCCGCATCCCTGAACAACAGCTCGGCCGCCAGATGGGGTTGGGAGCCGGCGCCTGGAGAGGCGAAGGTAAGCCCGTTGGGCTGCTGCTTGCCGTAGGCGATCAGCTCCTGCAGGTTCTTGAAGGGCGCCTCCGCACTGATAATCAGGAACAGCGGCGCGATGACCGCCATCGCCACCGGCTGCAGGTCCTTGCGGTCATAGCCCAGTTTTCCGAACAACGCCTCGGCCGTCGCATAGGGCGCCGCGGCGTAAAGGAAGGTGTAGCCATCCGGCGTGGCGCGCGCGACCGCTTCGTTGGCGAGGCGCGTGCCCGCGCCCGGCCTGTTCTCGACGATGCATTGCTGGCCGAGCTGACGCTCGAGCTGCTCGGTCAGGATGCGCAGCGAGATGTCGTTGGCGCCGCCTGCCCCATACGGCGATACAAACCGCACAAGACGCGAAGGCCAGGCGCCCTGTGCGAACGCCCGGGAACCGCAGCCTGCAGCGAAGCAGGCCGCGACGCCGCCCAGCAGAGTTCGGCGTGTGACTTTCATGAATGCCTCCCTTTCGTTGTTGCACGTCCGCAGCGTGTTCTTGTTGTCTCTGCGGAACCGCACGGGTGCATGGCCGACCTCAGATCACTTTCTTCTGGGTGAGCCGTTCGATCTGCTGCTCCGAAAGGCCGAGCCAGTCCCGATAGACCTCGCGATTGTCCTGCCCGACGTCGCCGGCGGAATGACGCAATTGCGCGGGATCGGCGGCAAAGCGCGGGACGACATTCGCCATCGCCACCGAGCCGAAGTCGCGATCAGGAACGCGGGCGATCATCTCGCGCGCCTTGGCTTGCGGGTCTGCCGCGATCTGATCGATCGAATAGATCGGCGCGATCGTGCCCTGCGCGGCCGTGAATTTTGCGAGCACCTCCTCGAGCGTGTGCTCGGCGCACCACGCCGCGAAGATCTCGTTGAGCTCGCCCGCATGCTTCACGCGCCGCTCGTTGCCGGAGAAGCGCGGGTCCTCGATCAGGTCGGGCCGTCCGATCGCCCGGCAGTTCGCCGCATAGAGCGCATTGGTCGAACCTGCGAGCGTGACCCAGCGATCGTCCTTGGTGCGAAACACCGCCGCCGGCGCGGAATAGCCGTTGGCATTGCCGATCCGGCTGCGCACGAAACCAAGCTGGTCGAACTCGATGGGAAGGACATCGAGCAACCGGAACACCGCCTCGGTCAATGCGAGATCGATCTCTTCGCCGGGAGCATCGGGATCCCGCGCCCGCTTCCACAGCGCCGCGAGCACGCCGACGGCGCCGAACAGGCCGCCGATGGAGTCCCCGATCGGGTAGCCGGGATGCGTAGGCTCGCCGTCGGCCTCGCCCGTGATGTAGGTCAGCCCGCTCATCGCCTCGAAAATGCGGGCGAAGCCGGGTCTATCGCTATAGGGCCCGTCCTGTCCGAAATCCGTCGCACGCAGAATAACGAGGCGAGGCTGGATCGACCACAGGACTTCGTTCGAGAGACCCCAGCGATCGAGCGTGCCCGGACGAAAATTCTCGATCAGCACGTCGAAGCGCGGCAGCATCTGCTTGAACAGCGCAAGGCCTTCGGGGGCGCGAAGATCCAGCGTCGCGAATTTCTTGTTGCGGTTTGCCGCCTTCCACCACAGGGGCTTGCCGTCCTTCAACGGCGGGAACGACCTGAGCCCATCGCCCTGCCCCGGCATCTCGATCTTGAGGACCTCGGCGCCATAGTCGGCCAGCAGGGTAGCGGCCAGCGGCGCGGCGATGATGGTGGCGATGTCGAGAACCTTCAATCCCGCGAGCGGTCCGGCCATCTCATGCTCCGCTACTTGCGACGCGCATCGCGCCAGCGACCGTCGTTTCCCGCATCATTTCGTGACCTTCGTCTTGGGCCGTTCGCGCGGCTCGATGATCGGCTCGGCCTCGTTGACGAGCGAGCGGATGCTGACGGCAAGAGCCCGGATGCGCGGGCCGATCTCGGATTCGAGCTGTCCGGGCTGCAGGCGGAACGCAGGGATTCCACAATTGATGGCAAACGACTGCTTCAAGCGCCGCGCGTGAAACAGCGGCGCGGCGACCGCGTGGATCGACGGCATGTATTCGCCGTAGCAGGTGCAGAAGCCGCGATCCGCGCACTGCTGAATTCCGGCGCGGTACTTGTCGCGATGCGTGGACCACGCTTCGGCGTTATCGGTTTTGATCTGCCGCTCCAGCAATGCGGAATCAGCGGCAGGCAGTGTCGCGGCCGCAGCGCGTCCCATCGCCGTGCTGACGACGGGAATGGGCATGCCGATGTCTGGGACATGCGGTCCGACATCGCCGATCTCGCGGACTCGACATAGACCATCGCCGTTCCGTCGAGCAGGCCGATCGAGACGGTGCCGCGCACGCTCTCCGCCAGTTCCTGCATCAACGGCCGCGCCACCTGGCGAAACTGCATGCCCGCAAGCAGCGGATGGGCCATGCGCAACGCCCGCGCGCCGAGACAGTATTTCGCGAGATCCTGGTCGTAACGGAGATAGCCGAGCTCGGCGAGCGTATGCGTCAGTCTCGCAACCGTCGGCCGCGGGATTCCCGTGCGCGCCGAAAGCTCCATGTTGCCGAGCATGGTCGCCTGGGCATCGAAGGCCTCGAGCACCACCAGCCCCTTGGCCAGCGTCGTGGCGAAAGCGGCATCGCCCGCGCTTTCAGCTAGCACCGCCTCCGCGGAGGGAGATGGAATGAAGGTCGGTTTGCGGGTCGCGGAAAGGGCCATGTGGCTCTGCTAGACCAGATCAGGATTTTTGTCCATATATTCTCCATATTCATGAATTACGTCCACTATTCGGACGTTGGCCAGATAAGACATTAATTCTACTGTCTTACACGGGGTGCCGACAGGAGAATTCAGCTTGCGGCGCCGGGCGTGATGTGATTCTCGGCTTGCGCGTCGACGCTTCTTGAATGCTGGATCGCCCGGTCAAGCCGGACGATGACAGCGGAAAGCTGTTTGACATTTGAGTCAGAAGCCTTCCCCGTCATTCGACAGGACGACGCCGGTGCAAGGCGCGCCAGCGACAAAACAACGACGACGGAGAGAGCGTCGCGCTCCAGCCAACCCGGGAATCAACACAGGGCAAATGAATGGTCGGCCGGTTTTTCCTACTCGCAGCCTGGTGCGCGCTGCTCTGGTGCCTGCAGGTCGACCCTGGGCTTTCGCGCGATGCCGCTGCGGAAGCCGATGACATCGTCTGGACGGCGATCATTCCCGACGCTTTCCCGCGCTACGTCTACACGTGGCGCATGAGTCCGGACGGGAGCTACCGCGAGGACGGGCGCGATGCTGCAAGCGGCAGGCCGATCCAGGCCACGCTTTCCGGACATTGGAGGCGCGATGGGGCGCGCATGATTCTGCGGCAGGAGGGCCACCCCTTCGTCTTCGACGGGCTGGTGGTCGGGAGTAGCTATGCGGGCACGCTGCATCTCAACGGCCGCTCCTTCTCCCGCTTCTGCGCCGCCAAGGGCGAGAAGCCGCCCGAGCGCTGTGGCAGCGAGGCCGGCGTTGCGATGATGCAAAGGCGGGATTGATCGGATGATCGCGCCACGATCGTCGAGGCTTCGGTCTAGAGCATTTTCGGTTCTGATTGAATCAGAACCGAAGCTCTCGATTCTTGCTTTGACGCGTTTTCTTCACGCGAACCGGTGTCCACTTCGCTCGAAAACGCTCTAGGAGCGCCGATACCCGAATCAGGCCGAATCAGTTGGAGCCGGAGCGCGAAGCCCTGCGCGATCACCGTAATGAAAAACCTCCGGCAGGGCATTGCCGGAGGTTTCGGAGGTTTAGCATTAAGAGGTTCTGTCTCAGCGAGACCTAACGGGCCGGCCATGCTGCGCCGACTTAAGCCCTTACTACCTTAGAAAATTACCTGAGTAAATCATATTTTTTTGACCGTTCACTGAAGCCGCAGAGGTGGCGAATGGGAAGCAGCGAATGGCGAGTGGCGAATAGCGAGTAGGGAATGGCGAATAGAGAAGTGTGATGGAGTGCGCGATGCCCGCTCGCATTTCCTACTCCCTAATCCCTACTCGCCATTCGCCACTCACTCTTCACGCAACGAAAAATCCCCGGCAGTTGCCTGCCGGGGATTCTCTAGAGATGCATCAGATCGAGCGGATCAGAAGTTGCGCTGAGCGCGGACCTGCAAGCTGACCGTATCCTGGTCCTTGTACTCGTAAAGCGTGGTCGGCTTTGGGGCCGGCACAGCGAGAACGGCACCACCAGTGAACTTCTGGTCGAGGTGGAGCCAGATGACTTCGGCCGAGAACGTCAGGTTCTTGACCGGGGTCCAACGGGTGACCACGCCGAGCTGAGACACGTTGAAGTTCGGGTTACAGCTGTAATCCGCAGTGACAGCCTTGGTACCGGTGTAGTTGGCGCAGATGAACGCCTTTGCCGTGTTGTCGTAGCTCACGCTGGAGTAGCTGCCGAACAAGCTGGTCGACCAGTAGGGATCCCAGTTGTGGTTGAACGCACCACGGATACCCCAAGCCTTGGTCAGGTGGATCGAACCATCGCCACCGGCCGCGACCGGGAGATACACACCATCAGTGGTCGCACCGAAGCCGACGCTCTGATAGGCACCGAGCCTGCTGCTGCCGAACATCGCAAAGCTCGGCGAGGCCCCTGACGTCGAGATCACCTGCTTGGTGTCGCCGACGGCATAGGTCGCATCCAACTTGATGTCGTCGCCGGGACCGGTCGGGATGTTCTTGATCTGCAACGCAGCCATCACTGCACCACCCCACTTGGTGTCGGGGTGACCGGACAGTTCCGAAGCGGCGGTCGGGGCCGCACCCGGCAGACCGACGCCACCTGCGGGAGCCCCAGCGGCGTTCAGCACGTTGTAGGAGCCACTGACTTCATGCGCAGCAGCCGAAATCTGGAACAGACCCCAAGCCTGATCGATGCGGATGTTACCGACGATGTCTGGAGCATGGACGCCCGCATACGCGTTGGCGACGCCACCGGTCGCGGTGAGAGGCAGCGTCAGGTTGGCAACCGTGGTGCGGTTGAACACGGTCGGATCATCGAGGCCGATGGTGCCCGATACGCCGTTGCCGAACTGCGCGGTGTACTGGATGTTGTTCACACCGGTGACGGTGTCATGACCGCCGAGCAGGTTGGACGAGTTGTTGCCCGGATAACCGTTCCAAGGCGTCGCAAACGCGGACGACGACTTACCGAAGGTAAAGCCCGCGAACTGGATGAACACGTACTCGACCGCGACATAGCCGCCGCCCGGCGTGTGCAGCAGGTTGGCACTTGCGACCGGAAGCGAACCGTTGATCGAGTTCGGGCTGTAGGTGTTGTTGCCGAGCGTATCGAACTGGAAGTCGCCCTGAGCGAAGGTGCGGACGACGCCATATTCCGTCGCGGTACGGGTATCGATCGTCAGCGCCATACGGGAGCGGGCGGAGAAGTAGTCTTGATAACGGTTATGCTGACCCGCATCACCGCTCCAAGCCTGCGAACCGTAGATGCCGCCGTTGAACGTGGTGTCGACACGCAGATAACCACCGATCTTCATGCAGGTATCGGTGCCCGGGATGTACCAGAAACCGGCACCATAGAGCGAACAGACCTTCACGTACTCGACCGCTTTGGCCTTGACGGGAAGATCGGCCGCCTGAGCCCCGCCCATCGAGAGCAGAGCCGCCGCTGAGCCGAGAATAAGGCTCTTAGCCACCTTCATTGTTAACCTCCAAGTAAGTGCTATGCACGAACCCCCGTGCAAAGCGGATTAGACTGCCCTCGAAAAAAACGTTGAGGATCAACGCATCTCTCAAGCCGGTGGACTGATGAGAACCACCTGAGACGAGACGGTCGGGTGCCCCCTCCGTCGGAATGAAAGTTATGCATGTGCTATTTAGATAATCAAATTAGTTTACTCACTCATATATTGATTGCCACCTCGATGTGTCTTTTCGGCAACTGAGACGCGCACCGCCGAAGACCACCTGTTGCTAATTTCTCGTGCGAATTGACACGTATAACGGATTACCGCTGTCGTTTCCGCCGGACATCCGCTATGGAATCTGAAGGGGGTGAGTACAGTGCCCATGGATGAGTCCGCCACCAAGAGCGAGAATGTCATTCGGCGATTCGCCTGGGAGATCGCGGCGATCAGCGTTCATCTCGAGGAGATTCGCTACTTCTGGGCCAAGAAGCTCGGAATCAGCGGACCGCAATGGATGATGATCGTGGCGCTTGCCGACCTCGATCAGGGCGACGGCGTCCCCGTAAACGCTGTATCAAAAATGCTGCATGTCGACCCGTCGTTCGTCACGACCCAATCGAAGCTTCTGGAGAAGAAAGGTTTAGTCCGTCGCAAGCCGGCGAAGGAAGACGCCCGCATCGTGAAGATGTCGCTGACGGACAAGACCTACAAGCAGCTCGCGGGCCTGACCTCGCAGCAGGAAAGCCTGAACGAGTTCATTTTCGCGGAATTCAGCCCGCGCGAGCTGGATGATCTGACCAACAAGCTCGCTGCCCTCAAGAAGCGCCTGGAGAAAGCCCGCCTGAAAGTGGCGGCGGACTTCTAGAGACACGAAGTCTTCCGGCCCAAACGCAAAGAGGGTAGCGACAGCGCGGCTTCGGACTATGCCCTATTATTCGGACTATGCCCTATTATAAAGGCTGCGCCGCGATGCGGGATGCTATCCAATCCAAAATGCACTCGTTGGCGAGAGTTGGATTGTCGAAGAGCCCCTGGCCTGCGGCAGTCTCCGCGCTCTCAAAAATCTCGAGCGTGATGTCCCGGTCGCGCCGCCCCGCCCGCAACTGATCCGTCAGTTCTGCAACCCTGTCCGCCCTGAGTCCGCCGCGCCCGCTCGCGGCAATCAGCAACGGACACCTGATGCTCCTCAGGATGCGGTCGGCTTCCAATTCAGGACACGATTCGATGCCGAATGGCCTGTCCTGCGGATTCAGGAATGACCCTATATGCAGATCCCAGATGCCGCCGTCGCAAACGGCCGCAGCAAAGCGATGGTCGAAGGCGATACCGAGCGCGACAAAGGACGAACTCCAGCCATCGGCGAGGATCGCGATCCGCCGCTCATCGACATCGTCGCGGCCGACAAGGTAATCCATGATCGGTGCAATGGCCCGCTGCGGCTTGTGGCGCAGCGATACCTCCTCGAACGACTGGCCGGTGCCGTCGCCCAGGACGTCCACCGCAAGCAGCGCCATCCCGCGCTCGGAGGCGTGGTGCGCAAGCTTGAACAGGAATTCTTCCTTGTGGTGTCCGGGCTCTCCGATACAGATGACCACCGGCGCACGATCGCCGCCGCGGCGCGCCGGCAAATAATATCCCTGCAAGGTGAACTCGTTCAGCCAGGGTATCGAGACGACCTCGCCGACCGGCTCGCGGCAGTTGAGATATTTCGCGGCGCATTCGCGCATCGATGCGGTCGCTGACCGCCGCTTGTCCGGCGAAAGATCAAACGGATATGCGGCGGTAAGATAATAGTTGATGGCGCGCAGCCAATTGCTCCTCGCCGTCGCCAGATGGCCCTGTGCGGCCGCGGATGAAGCCCGCTCGCGATTGACTTCCGCGGCGCCAATCCATTCCCGGTGCCAAGAATCGTCGCCATCGTCGCCAGCGAAATCGATGCGGCTGGCGGTGAGCCAGCATTCCGAAAAAGTCGCGCCGCCTTCCTGGACGGAAGCCAGCAAGCGCATGAACTCGAGCGAGAGATCCTCACGTTCAGGCCACCAGATCCCCCCTTGCGGGCTCAGATCAGAGTCCATGGCCGGAACCGCCCCCACGCGGGAGAGATGATCGCGAGGACTGCGATCTCCATAATCGACTACCGGCAACAATTAGCGCGTCCCCCAAAAAGTCTCAGCCAACATCAACAGCCCAACAAGCGCATCACAAAAGGTTCATGCGCGCGGTTCTTCCCCAACTTCGCCCATCGAGAATGAGGCCCTTCTTTCGGCGCAAATCACATTGCTGTCAAAGCAAATGGCGGGGTTGCGGCATTTTGCGACGATCGCGAGTCGATTGTGCTCACCCGTTCATCACTAAGAGAAGTTGCGATCTGCATCATAGCGGGCAGAGAGACAGCCAGCGCCAGCGATCCGGCGAGAATGGCCCCGCGAGTATGACGCCAAGTTCGGCTATCGCGGCGTCTGTCGCCGTAGCAACTTTGAGAGTCGATCAGCAGACAAATCAGACCGCGCAGCCGCGCGCGGCCTTGATGTGCACATCACTTTCACTCGCAGCGACCCGACCAACATCAGTGCGCCGATCGTCATCGGCGCACGAAACGATATACAGCTCAGATCACAGCTTCACCGGCCGCGGCGATAGTTCTTCGCGTAGTCGGGTACGGCGATACCGGGTTTCAAGGCCGAACAATTGCGCGGCTCGCCGGCTGTAAGTTGGAGCGGAATCACGCCCGACCAGGTGTCGAGCCGATAATCCTCTTCGGGATCCACCACGCCCTGATTCCTGATCTTGACCGAGGCTTCGGTTAGCGGAAACCGCACGAAGAGCGTGGCGGCGATTTCCTTCGGTTTCGGCGCGCGCACCTGGTGGCCTGGGCAGATATCCTCGATGAACGCTGCGACAAGGCGCTCCTTCTCGCCGGGATCGACGATCTTCTCAGCCGCCGCGAAAATCATGACGGAGCGGTAGTCCATGCTCATTCCAAATCCCGATCGTCCCGCAACGATCGAATCGATCAGGGTGACCGTGATGCAGGCGGGAGCGCCGGCGGCCAGCGCCGCGAGCGACTGATTGGCGGGACTGCCATGGATGTAGGCGAAGTCGCCGATCCTGACGATCGCGGTCGGAAGCACGCGCGGCGCGCCATCGACCACGACACCGACGTGACAAACCAGCGCCTCGTCGAGGATGCGATACATCACCTCGCGATCATAGACGGCGCGCTCCGGATGAAGCCGGACGCGGGTACGCTCGGTCGGCGATAATGTCGAGCCTGTCATGGCTGCCCTCACCTCGCGACGGCCCGACCGGCATCCTTGCGATGCGTCAGGTGATCGCCCTCATAGGCATTCCGCTCGGCTGCTTGCTTGCCTGCGATGTAAAGCTCGATCGAGTCGCGGAGCGATTTCGGCACCAGCACCCCTTCGACTTCGGTGCGCTTGCGGGCCTCGTAGCGGCGATCCGAAGGCAGCCGGACGCCGTCCTGTGCCAGCATCCTGCCGAACAGCAGTTCGGCATGTTCGAGCTGTTTGGCGCGATCCCCGTTCGCCATGCAGCGGACCGGATCGATCGCGATCACGAGTTCTCCGCCGCACGGAGCGCCCGTATTTGCCTTGTCGCGCTCGCCGGCTTCGAAGCTGAGGACATCTCCGAGCAGCGGGCCCGCCAGCAATTCCACCATCATCGCGATGTTGGA
>NZ_PSRR01000087.1 GCF_004296405.1 Bradyrhizobium sp. Leo170 | reverse complement strand
AAAGCGGAATATTTTTCGCTGATAGTCTGGACAGACTTTCGACTGATTTGCCCGTCGGGTTGATTTGTCGCACGGAAAGCAACCACACCGTCATTCCGGGGCGATGCGCCAGCATCGAGCTATGATGTGCAATTGCACATCAGAGAATCCATTTCTCCACTTGCGCCTGCGGCCTGATGGATTCCGGGCTCGTCCTTCGGACGCCCCGGAAGACGAAGGGAGTCAGATGTGCTCGGCCATGATCTCGCCGGGCCGCGCATCCGGCTGCGGCTCGATATCGACCGACCAGAGGTCGCGATCATCGACGTCCTTCAACGTCACCGTCATTACCTCGCTCGTTCCGTCGATGTCGATGCGGCCGAAGAATTGCAGGCCGAAGCATGGGGCGAGGTTGTCGCCCTGCTCCGGGCTGCAGCCTTTCTGATACATAGCCTTTGGGCCAAAAGTGTTGTCGAGCACGCCAGGCGACCAGGAGCCGGCGTGCAGCGGGCCGGAGACGAATTCCCAGAACGGCTCGAAATCTGGGAATACCGCGCGGTTCGGATAGTAATGATGGGCCGCGGTGTAATGCATGTCGGCGGTGAGCCAGATCGTGTTGCGGATACCGGCGCGCTTCATGAAGGACAGGAGATCGGCGATCTCATGCTCGCGCCGCTCCGGCGGGCCGTCGCCGAGCGCGACCGCATCCAGGCTGATGAGGCCGATCGGCAAGTCGGCGGCGATCACCTTCCAGGTGGCGTTGGAAGCGACCAGCTCTCGCTTCAGCCACGCCAACTGTGTTTTGCCGAGGATGAAGCTGTCGCTGCCATCGCCCTTGTTCCAGGTGGAGTCGCGGTAAGAGCGCATGTCGATCAGGAACACGTCGAGCAGCGGGCCATAGGCGATCTTGCGATAGACGCGGCCGTCCTGCTCGAACACCGGGCGCATCGGCATGAATTCGTGAAATGCGCGCCGCGCCCGCGCCACCAGACGCGAGGAGCCGTCCTCGGCATAGCCGGCCTCATCAACGGTGCCGATCGGCGACCAGTCGTCGGCGACCTCGTGGTCGTCCCACTGCGCGAACATCGGCACCTCCGCATGGAAGGCGCGGAAGTTTGCATCATACCAATTGTATTTGTAGTTGCCGCGAAACTGCTCGAGGCTCCTGGCAACGGCCGACTTCGCCTCGGTGACGATGTTGCGCCAGAGCGTGCCGTCCGGCAACGGCAACTCCGACGGCACTGGGCAATCGGCATAGATGTGGTCGCCGGAATGGATGAAGAAGTCGGGACGGTTCTCCAGCATGGTGCGGTAGCTGCGCAGGCCGCCGCGGGAGGGATCGATGCCCCAGCCCTGCCCCACGGTATCGCCGGACCAGACGAAGGAGATCGATTGGCGCGTCACCGGCGCCGTGCGGAAACGGCCGGTCCTCGCCTCGCCCGCAAGCCCATCCGACGATTCAAAGCGCACGCGATAGAAGATGTCCTGTCCCGGCGGCAGGCCGTCGAGCAGGAGCTTTGCGGTGAAGTCGGTCGAAGGCAACACGTCGGTCGCAACAGTGCGAAGGATGGTTTTGAAATTCTCGTCGGCTGCGCATTCCACCTGCATCCGCGCGGCCCGATCGGCGCGCGACCAGATCACCGCGGCATCGCCCGAGACGTCGCCCGATTGAATCCCGCATCGAAGTTCGGGGCGATCAGCAGCGCGGCTGAGATAGGGTTTTGCGAGAGTGCCAAGACTTGCGAGTGCGGCTGATGAGCCTGACCGGATCAGAAGCTGGCGCCGGGTCAGGCCGCGCCTGGCGCGTGTCGCGATCGCCATTGGGCAGGATCTCCGTCGAATCGCGACGAAGGTTGCCCGCGCTGCTTGACTCTCGGCTTACGGTTTTACGACAGGGGGATGACTCGTGAAAACACCCTCGTCATGCCCGGGCTTGCCCGCCTTCGCTATCGCTTCGCCGGACTGACAGCGGAGCGCTCGGCGAAGCCTTGGCGTAGCCGGGTCCCGGGCATCCACGTCTTGCAGCCACGCAAGCGGCTTCGTGGATGGCCGGGTCAAGCCCGGCCATGACGGAGAATGTGTACGCCAGTGGTGCTCTTAAGACTTTGCCGGGCGCGCGGGTCAGCGCCAGTTACAGATGCCGCCGGAGCGGCAGGGCCAGGTCTGGATGCGGGTGTCGCGGGCCTGGGCGTCGAGCGGGTTGCCGTGGCGGCGGGCAAGCTTGGCGCGGGCGGGAACACGGCGCTCGGTGCGCACCGACCGCTCAGGCGCAGGCGCGACATGCGCTGCCCTGACCCTTTTCGTCTGCACCGGCTTCGGTTCCGCGACCACATGTGCAGCATCATTGTGATCGCTCTTGGCTTCGACGGGAACCCGGGCGAACTCGGTCGGCGGGCCGAGGCGCTTGGGCGACAGCACGGCCTTGGAGAGGTCGAGATTGAAATAGTCGCCGGGGCGGTAATCGTCCGCCATCGCCGGGACGCTCAGGACCAGGGCGGCGGTGGCAACGGCGGCCAGAACTGCATTTCTGGAGCTCACCGAACGCCTCCGAAATGACTCCAATGGAACATGCCCATCATGTAGGAAGCCGGCCGGACAATTCCAGCCGATCCTGCGAGCACGGTTACCGATCAACGAAAGTAATGGCCGCAGGTTGCTTCCTGCGGCCCAAGAACCGGACAAGAACCGGACTGGATCGGGACCTACTCGGCCGCCTGCGCGACCGGCTGGCCGATCGCAGCTTCGAGCCGCTGGCATTCCTGACGGTAGCGCGCGACGTTGGCTTCCTTGACGTGGCCGTAGCCGCGTACCAACTCGGCAGACTTCGCCAGCGCCACCAGCCGCGGTAAATCCACCAGCTTCTTGTCGAGATGGCGAAGGATCATCGCCGAATATTCGCCCGGTAGCGCCCGCTCCATCCGTCGCTCGGCGGTGTAGCCGAAAATATCGAGCGCGGAACCGCGCAAGCCTTTCAGCCGCGCCAGCAGCTTGAACGCGCTGAACACCCACGGCCCGAACTCGCGCTTCTGCAGATGTCCGGTGACCTTATCGCGGCGCGCGAACAGCGGCGGGGCGAGCAGCACCTTCAACCCGGGTTCGCCGTCAAACTGCTCCTTCAACGCCTTGGCGAATTCGCCATCGGTATAGAGCCGGGCGACCTCGTACTCATCCTTGTAGGCCATCAGCTTGAACAAGCCCTTGGCGAACGCTTCCGTCAGTTCGTGCGAGCCGGGAGCGGCCGCGGTTTCGGCAGCGCGGACGCGCGCGACGTCGGCGAGGTAGCGCTGCGAATAGGCCTCGTCCTGATAATCGGCGAGGAACTTGGCGCGGAAGGCGATGGTCTCGTCGAGCGTGCGCCTTGCCGGCGCCGCGCTCGAGGTCTTGAAACGCGCGGCGCTGACGACGCGCGCCAGGTCGTGCGCGGCAAGCCGGCCCCAGGAGAAGGCCATCTTGTTCATGTCGACCGCGGCGCCGTTCAGCTCGATCGCCTTCATCAGCGCCTCCAGCGACATCGGCACCGCGCCGCGCTGGAACGCGAAACCGAGCAGGAAGGCGTTGGTGGCGATGCTGTCGCCCATCAACGCAGTCGCCAGCCCGGTGGCGTCGAGGATGTCGAGGTCGGACGAGGTGACGGCTTCATTCAGCGTATCACGCATCGCGCCCGCCTCGAAATCGAGGTCGGGATTCATCACGAAGCTCGCGGTCGGCAGCAGGTCGGCGTTGACGATCGCGCGCGTCACGCCGCGCTCGGCCCGGCTCAGCGCCGCGACGCTGGTCGCGACCACGATGTCGCAGCCGAGAATCAGATCGGCGCCACCGGCGGCGATGCGGACGCTGGCGAGATCCTCCGCACGCGGCGCGAGCCGGACATGACTCATGACCGCTCCGTTCTTCTGCGACAGGCCGGTGAAGTCGAGCGTCGAACAGGCCAGCCCCTCGACATGGGCGGCCATGCCGAGCAGCGCGCCGATGGTGATGACGCCGGTGCCGCCGATGCCGGTGACGAGGATGTTGTAGGAACCGGAAAGCGCCTGCGGCTTCGGCGTCGGCAGGTCCGCGAACAGCGCCGACGGATCGGCAGCGGCACGGTCGGCCTTGCGCAGCTTGGGGTCATGGACGGTGACGAAGCTCGGGCAGAAGCCCTCGATGCAGGAGAAGTCCTTGTTGCAGTTGGACTGGTCGATGCGGCGCTTGCGGCCGAGCTCGGTCTCGAGCGGCTGCACCGAAACGCAGTTCGACTGCACCGAGCAGTCGCCGCAACCCTCGCAGACGCGCTCGTTGATGAAGACGCGCTTCGGCGGATCGGGATAGAGCCCGCGCTTGCGGCGGCGGCGCTTCTCCGCGGCGCAGGTCTGGTCGTAGATCAGGACCGTGAGGCCGGCGACGTCGCGGAGTTCGCGCTGCACGGCGTCGAGCTCGCGGCGGTGATGGATGGTGGCACCAGTGGGGAAATAGTTGGCGGGATATTTGGTCGGATCGTCGGAGACGATGGCGATACGCTTGGTGCCTTCGGCGGCGACCTGATGCGCGATCTGCGACACCGTGAAGCTGCCTTCGGCGGGCTGGCCACCGGTCATCGCGACCGCATCGTTATAGAGAATCTTGTATGTGATGTTGACGCCGGCGGCGGCCGCGGCGCGCAGTGCCAGCAGGCCCGAATGGGTGTAGGTGCCGTCGCCGAGATTCTGGAAGACGTGCTGCTCGTCGGTGAACGGCGCCTGCCCGATCCAGGCCACGCCCTCCGCGCCCATATGCGAAATGGTCGCGGTGCGGCGCGCCGGGATCGACAGCGCCATGCCGTGACAGCCGATGCCGGCCATGGCGCGGCTGCCTTCGGGTATCTTGGTCGAAGTGTTGTGCGGGCAGCCCGAGCAGAAATAGGGCGTGCGCTGCAGCTTGGCCGCGCCGATGCCTTCGGCCGGCCGATCGAAAGCTTCGAGCTTGGCCAGCCGCTGCTCCAGCATCGGGCTGCGATGGCCAAGCTTGCGAAGCCGCGCAACAACGGCGGCGGCAACCATGGTCGGCGTCAACTCGCCCTCGCTCGGCAGCAGCACCGCGCCGCTCTCGTCGCGCTTGCCGACCACCGACGGACGTTTTGAAGCATCGACATTGTAGAGGATGCGGATGAGCTGGTCCTCGATGAAGCCGCGCTTCTCCTCGACCACCAGCACGTCCTGCAACCCCTCGGCGAAGGCGCGGGCGCCGGATTCCTCGAGCGGCCAGGTCAGCGCGACCTTGTAGATGCGCAAGCCCAGCGCCTGTGCTTCCGCGTCGGTGACGCCGAGTTCGGCCAGCGCCTGGCGCAAATCGAGATAGGCCTTGCCGGTTGCCATGATGCCGAGCCGCGCCGGCTTGGAGTCGAGCACGATGCGGTCGAAGCGGTTGGCGCGGGCGAAGGCGGCGACGGCCTGCATCTTCGGACCGTGCAGGCGCCGCTCCTGCTCGAGCGGCGCGTCGGGCCAGCGGATGGAGAGGCCATCCGGCGGCATCTCGAAATCATCTGGCGTCACGATCTGGATGCGACCGGGATCGCTGATGATGGAGGCCGAGCTCTCCACCGTCTCGGAGATCGCCTTGAAGCCGACCCAGCAGCCGCTGTAGCGCGACAGCGCGAAGCCGAGGATGCCGAGGTCGAGATAGTCCTGCAGCGTGGCCGGATTGACGACCGGCATCAGCGCGGATGCGAACACCTGCTCGCTCTGATGCGCCAGCGTCGAGGACTGGCAGCCATGGTCGTCGACGGCGAGCGCGATCACGCCGCCGTTCCGCGAAGTGCCGGCCGAGTTGGCATGCTTCAGCGCATCGAGCGAGCGGTCGACGCCGGGGCCCTTGCCGTACCAGATGCCGAACACGCCATCGACCTTGGCGCCCGGAAACATGCCGACCTGCTGGCTGCCCCACACCGCGGTCGCCGCCAGATCCTCGTTGAGGCCGGGAACGAAGGCGATGTCATGCTGCTTGAGGAAAGATTTTGCCCGCCACAATGTGTGGTCGTACATGCCGAGCGGCGAACCGCGGTAGCCGGAGATGAAACCCGCTGTCTTGAGTCCCTGCGCGCGATCGCGTTCGCGCTGCAACATGGGGAGCCGGACCAGCGCCTGGGTACCGGAAAGGAAGATGCGTTTGACGTCCAACCGGTACTTGTCGTCCAGGCCAACTTCCATCAGCGACATGCTTCGCTCCCCGTTCGTGCAAGCTTTTTATGGCTGCATAAAATGCACCGTTTTGCTATGCGTTGAAGGGCCTGCATTCATGGCCTGACAGCATATCTCCCGGCATTTCCCGCCCCCTTGCCGGCCCAGCGCATCTTTGAAACGCTGTTGTCAACGGGGAGAACCCGATGGACAAGAACGAAAAGCGGGAGTGAAACGAGATGCGCCTTCAAGATCGTGTCGCCATCATCGTCGGCGCCGGCCAGAGCCCCGGCGAGGGCATCGGCAACGGCCGCGCCACCGCGCTCACCTTCGCGCGCGAAGGCGCCAAGGTGCTGTGCGTCGACCACCACCTGGATTCGGCGCAGGAGACCGTCGACATGATCGCGGCAAAGGGCGGCACCGCTGCAGCCTTCAAGGCCGACGTGACGAAGAACGCCGAGATCAAGGCGATGGTGGCGGATGCGCATCAGCGTTGGGGCAAGGTCGACATCCTGCACAACAATGTCGGCGTCAGCCTCTCCGGCGGCGATGCCGAACTGCTCGAGATCAGCGAAGAGGCGTTCGACCGCTGCGTCGCGATCAACCTCAAGAGCTGCATCCTCGCCGCCAAGCATGTGATCCCGATCATGCGCGCGCAGCGAAGCGGCGCCATCATCAACATCTCGTCGATGGCCGCGATCACGACCTATCCTTACGTCGCCTACAAGGCGACGAAATCGGCGATGATCGCTTTCACCGAACAGCTCGCCTATCAGAACGCGCGATACGGCATTCGCGCCAATGTGATCCTGCCCGGCCTGATGAACACGCCGATGGCAGTCGACACCCGCGCCCGCGAATTCAGGAAGAGCCGTGCCGAGGTCGAGGCCGAGCGTGACAGCAAGGTGCCGCTGCGACGGAAGATGGGCACCGGCTGGGACGTCGCCAATGCCGCACTGTTCTTGGCTTCGGATGAAGCGAGTTTTATTACCGGTGTCACATTGCCTGTGGACGGCGGTGCCAGCGTCCGGCGCGGTTGAAAGGTGCGTAGCCCGGGTGAAGCGCGAGCGTAACCCGGGACCGCCTGCGAATGTGGATGAGATGCCCCGGGTTACGCTTTGCTCCACCCGGGCTACACGTCAGGAGCACTGCTGTATCACCTGGTTAAGATTCAATGGATGGCTTGAAAATATTGAAGAATTCCAGCCACACGATGATGTGACGGTCTATCCCCGTAATTCGAAATCCTGACTCGTTCTGGTCGCATGTTCTTCACGAGCGCTCGGTAATACGCGCCCCGTCGATGGTTAACGAATCCGAGGGACCATGAACGACGAATTCGACTACGAACTGACAACGGATCAGTGGGAAGTTCTCAAAGCGTTGCGTGCACCTGCAGCAAACCCTTCGAGAATAAGCAGGTTTGCGGTCGAAAGCCTGATCACGCTCGGGCTCGCCGCGATGCGCGGCGATTCGCTCGCGTTAACACCTGCCGGACGCAAGGTGCTGGTGCGCGGTTCGTCGAAACTGCTGCAGGACCTCGCCGCCTGAGGCGAGGTGTGTGAGCACACGCGGCGTCATGCCGCGTGTGCCTTTGTTGGAATGGTAGCTTCGCCGTGATGCGTCAGCGGCTTCATGCCGGTGGCGCTGCGGAGCAGCACGTAGAATACCGGCGTCAGGAACAGACCGAAGATCGTGACGCCGATCATGCCCGAGAACACCGCGACGCCCATCGCGCGCCGCATCTCGGAGCCCGCGCCGGTCGACAGCACCAGCGGCAGCACGCCCATGATGAACGCCATCGACGTCATCAGGATCGGGCGAAGACGCAAGCGGCTCGCCTCGATCGCGGCGCGAATCGGCGAACGGCCGGCGAATTCCAACTCGCGCGCGAACTCGACGATCAGGATCGCATTCTTCGCCGACAATCCCACCAGCACGATCAGGCCGATCTGGGTGAAGATGTTGTTGTCGCCACCCGAAAACCAGACACCGAACATCGCAGCCAATAGTCCCATCGGCACGATCATGAGGATCGCGAGCGGCAGCGTCAGGCTCTCATAGAGTGCAGCCAGCACCAGGAACACCAGCAGGATCGCCAGCGGGAAGACCCAGAGGCCGGAATTGCCGGCGATGAACTCCTGATAGGTCAGGTCGGTCCACTCGAAGGCAAATCCCGGCGGCAGCACTTCGGCGGCGATCCGCGTCGCCGCTTCCTGCGCCTGGCCGGACGAATAGCCGGGCGCCGCGGCGGCGTTGATGTCCGAGGACAGGAAGCCGTTGTAGCGGATCGCGCGCTCGGGCCCTGCGCTCTGGCGGATCTTCAACAGCGCCGACAGCGGCACCATGTCGCCTGAGGACGAACGCACCTTCAACTGGCGGATATCGTCGGCGCGGGCGCGGAACGGCGCGTCGGCCTGGACATAGACCGAATAGGTGCGGCCGAATTTATTGAAGTCGTTGACGTAGTAGGAGCCGAGATAGATCTGCAGCGTGTTGAAGACTTCCGTCACGGGCACGCCGAGCTGCAACGCCTTGGTGCGGTCGATGTCGGCATAGAGCTGGGGAACGTTGACCTGGAAGCTCGAGAACAGGCCTGCGATCTCCGGCGCTTTCGACATCGCCGCCATGAACGCCTTGGTCGCATCGTTGAGCGCGTCATAGCCGAGGCCGGCGCGATCCTCGATCTGCAGCTTGAAACCGCCGATGGTCCCTAAGCCGTTGACCGGCGGCGGCGGGAACATCGCGATGAAGGCCTCCTGGATGCCGGCATATCTCTTGTTCAGTTCCGCGGCGATCGCATTGCCGCTGAGCGAAGAGCTCTTGCGCTCGTCGAACGGCTTCAGCGTCGAGAACACGATGCCGGCATTGGAGGAGTTGGTGAAGCCGGAGATCGACAGCCCTGGGAACGCCACCGAGCTTTCGACGCCGGGCTGGGTCAGCGCGATGTCGCTCATCTTGCGGATGACCTCTTCGGTGCGATCGAGCGTCGCGCCGTCAGGCAGCCGCGCGAAGCCGACCAGATACTGCTTGTCCTGGCCCGGGACGAAGCCGCCCGGCACCTGCCTGAACAGCACGACCGTGACGCCGATCAGGAGCACATAGACGCCCATCACGGCGGCCTTGCCGAAGATCACCTGGGTGACGCTGCGGCCGTAATTCTCCGAGGAGCGCGTGAAGACGCGGTTGAAGCCGCGGAAGAACCAGCCCAGGGCCTTGTCGAGGATGATCGTAAGCTTGTCCTTGGGCTCGTGATGGCCCTTCAACAGCAGTGCCGAGAGCGCCGGCGACAGCGTCAGCGAGTTGATGGCCGAGATCACGGTCGATATCGCGATCGTCAGCGCGAACTGCTTGTAGAACTGCCCGGTGAGGCCGGAGATGAAGGCGAGCGGCACGAACACCGCGATCAGGACCAGCGCAATCGCGATGATCGGGCCGGACACTTCCTTCATCGCCTGGTAGGTGGCCTCCCGCGGAGAAAGCCCAGCCTCGATATTGCGCTCGACGTTCTCGACCACGACGATGGCGTCGTCGACGACGATGCCGATCGCGAGCACGAGGCCGAACAGGCTGAGCGCGTTGATGGAGAAGCCGAACACATGCATCACCGCGAACGTGCCGACGATCGACACCGGCACCGCGAGCAGCGGGATGATCGAGGCGCGCCAGGTCTGCAGGAACAGGATCACAACCAAGACGACCAGCACGATCGCTTCCAGCAGCGTGTGCACCACCGCCTCGATCGAGGAGCGCACGAACTGCGTGGGATCGTAGACGATCTTGTAGTCGACGCCGTCAGGCATGTTCTTCTTGATCTCGGCCATGGTCGCGCGGACCTTGGTGGAGATATCCAGCGCGTTGGAGCCGGGCGCCTGGTTGATCGGGATCGCGACCGCCTGCTTGTTGTCGAGCAAGGAACGCAGGCCGTATTCGGAGGCACCGAGCTCGATGCGGGCTACGTCGCGCAGGCGCACTACCTCGCCGCGGGAGCCGGTCTTCACCACGATCTCGCCGAACTGGTCCTCGCTGGCGAGCCGGCCTTCGGCGTTGACGGAGAGCTGCAGGTCGATGCCCTTGACGCTCGGCGAGGAGCCGACAACGCCGGCGGCGGCTTCCACGTTCTGCGCCTGGATCGCCCTGACGATGTCGCTAGCAGTCAGGCCGTGCTCGGCGGCCTTCTGCGGATCGACCCAGACCCGCATCGAATAGTCGCCGGCGCCATAGAGCTGGACGTCGCCGACGCCGTCGATCCGCGCCAGCCGGTCCTTGACGTTGAGCACCGCGTAGTTGCGCAGATACGTCATGTCGTAGCGGTTGTTCGGCGAGAGGAGATGCACGACCATGGTGAGGTCGGGCGAGCTCTTCTTGGTGATGATGCCGAGCTGGCGCACCACCGCCGGCAGCCGCGGCTCGGCCTGCTGCACCCGGTTCTGCACCAGTTGCGTCGCCTTGTCGGGATCGGTGCCGAGGCGGAAGGTCACCGTCAGCGTCATCGCGCCGTCGGTGGTCGCCTGGCTGCTCATATAGAGCATGTTCTCGACGCCGTTGATCTGCTCCTCGATCGGGGTAGCAACCGTTTCCGCGATCACCTTCGGATTGGCGCCGGGATAGGTCGCGCGCACCACGACTGACGGCGGCACGACATCGGGATATTCCGAGATCGGCATCGCGAACAGCGAGATCAGGCCGGCGAGGAAAATCAGGACCGAGAGGACGCCTGCAAAGATCGGTCGGTCGATGAAGAACTTTGAGAGATTCATGGGTCTGTCCCCGCTTAAGCGGAGCCTTACAATGTGATCAATTCAGTTGAAGCCGAACTTCCCCTTCTCCCCGCGTACGGGGAGAAGGTCGGGATGAGGGGAGCTTCCGCATCACCGCGTTGCGATGTGCTTGTTGTCTTCGTTGGCGGCCTGCTGGGTGTTGCGCGCGCCCATTTCGGCGACCTCCATCTTCAGGAGAGCGCCGGGGCGCACGCGCTGCAGGCCATTGACGACGATGCGGTCGCCGGACTTCAGGCCCGAGGTGACGATGCGCAGGCCGTCGACGGAGCCGCCGAGCGCGACCGGACGGTAGACCGCGCGATTGTCCTCGCCGACCACCATCACGAACTTCTTGTCCTGGTCGGTGCCGATCGCACGCTCATCGACCAGCACAAGCGTCTGCCTCTCGGGCTGGCCCATGCGCACGCGTGCGAACTGACCCGGGATCAGGCGGCCGTCATCATTGCGGAACACCGCACGCACGCGGATGGTGCCGCTCTGGCCGTTGACCTGGTTGTCGATGAGCTGGATGTGGCCCTTGGCAGTGGTGCCGCCGGAGGTCGTCATCTCGACCGGGATCCGGTCGAGATTGCCGCGGGTGCCGGAAGCGTCCGCAATCGAGTTCAACGCGCGCAGCACCACCTCCTCGTCGGCATCGAAGCTGGCATAGATCGGATTGATCGAGACCAGCGAGGTCAATACCGGCGAGGCCGTGCCGGCGGCGACGAGATTGCCGACGGTGACCTCGAACTTGCCGACGCGGCCGTCCACGGGAGCGCGCACCTCGGTGTAGTCGAGATTGAGCTTTGCGGTTTGCAGCGTCGCTTCGGCAGCCTTGACGTTGGCAATCGCCTCGCGATTGGCATTGTCGCGCTGGTCATAGTCGCGCCGGGTCACGACCGCGTTGCCGACGAGCTGCGCGCCGCGCTCGAGCTCGCTCGTCGTGAAGACCACGCGCGCCTTGGCGGCCTCGAGCTGCGCCCTCGCCTTGTCGACCTCCGCGGCGTAAGGCGCGGGATCGATCTTGAACAGGACGTCGCCGGCCTTCACCAGCGAACCCTCAGTGAAATTGGTCGCCAGGATCGCGCCGGCGACACGCGGCCGCAGCTCGACACGGTCGATGGCCTCGAGCCGGCCGGAGAAATCGTCCCACAGGTTGGCCTGTCGGGGTTCGATGGCCGCGACCGTCACGGCGACGGCCTGCTCCGGCGCGGCGGCCGCACTGGTCGCCTGCGCGGCATAAAAATAGCGGCCGGAAAGGACCGATCCGGCCGCCGCGACGGCGCCAACGATCACAATACCGCCAACAATGCGTCGGAATCGGCCAGAACGGGGGGTAATGCGGGCGGGGGGCATTTGCGCGCTCCATAATGTAGTGAGCGCTACAAATGTGGAGCTGGACGCCGGTCCGCAAGATACTTATGTAGCGGATGTTAAGAAATTTTCAGGGAGCACGCAATGGCGATGGGCAGGCCCCGGGCGTTCGACGCCGACGCGGCGCTGGACCAGGCGATGGAAGTGTTCTGGCGGCACGGCTATGAGGGCGCGACGATCGCGCAACTCACTGAAGTCATGGGCATAAATCCGCCAAGCCTGTACGCGGCCTTCGGCAGCAAAGAGGGCCTCTTGAAGGCTGCGCTCGATCGTTATAGCGCCAAGCGCGCTTGCTGGCTGGAAGAAATCGTGAGCGCGCCGACCGCCCGCGAGGTGGCCGAGCGCATGCTGATGGGCACTGCCGACAGCCAGACCGACCCCGCCAACCCACCCGGCTGCCTTCTGGTCCAGGGCGGCCTTGCCTGCGGCACCGGCTCGGAAAACGTTCCCTTCGAACTCGCCGCCCATCGGGCGCAGACCGAGAACCAGCTCCGCGAGCGCTTCGTAAGGGCGAAGGCCGAGGGCGACCTGAAGGAAACCGCTGACCCCGCCGCGCTCGCGCGCTATCTCTCCGCAGTCATCGCCGGTATGGGCGTGATGGCCTCGTCCGGCGCCGACCGCGAGGCGCTTCGGCAGGTCGCGGCGGTATCGGTGAAGGCAATCGAGGAGCAGAGCAATTCGTAGCGACCGGCAATGAGGCATTGGAGCGGCTGGCTGCCAGGTCTCGACACCGTCCGTCGATATGAAGCGGCGTCGCTTCCGCATGATCTTTTCGCCGGGCTCGTGCTGGCGACCATGCTGGTCCCGGTCGGGATTGCCTACGCGGAAGCGTCGGGCTTGCCCGGCATCTATGGTCTGTACGCAACGATCGTTCCGCTGCTGGCCTACGCGCTGTTCGGCCCCAGCCGCATCCTTGTGCTGGGACCGGACTCGGCGCTGGCAGCCGTCATCCTCGGCGTTGTCGTTCCGTTGTCGGGTGGCGATCCCATGCGCGCCGTAGCCTTGGCCGGCATGATGGCCATCGTTTCCGGGACGGTATGCATTCTGGCCGGCATCGTGCGTCTGGGGTTTGTGACCGAGCTTCTCTCCAAGCCGATACGCTACGGCTATATGAACGGCATTGCCCTGACCGTATTGATCAGCCAACTGCCAAAGCTCTTCGGCTTCTCCATTGAGAGCGCAGGACCGTTGCGGAGCATGTGGTCGATCGCCGACGCAATCCTTGAAGGCAAGACCAACCGGGTCGCATTCGGGATTGGGCTCGGCACGTTGATCGTTATTCTCCTGCTCCGGAACAACAAGCGACTGCCAGGCATCCTGATTGCGGTGGTCGCAGCGACGGTCATTGTCGCTGCGCTGGATCTCGGGCCCCATTACGGCGTGACCGTTCTGGGTTCTCTTCCGAAAGGATTGCCGGGCTTCGCCATTCCCTTGATCGGCTATAACGACATATGGCCAGTCATGCTCGGAGGTTGCGCCGTCGCGCTGATATCGTTCGCCGACACCAGCGTGCTGTCCCGCGCCTTTGCCGCACGGCTGAGCACGCAGACCGATCCCAACCAGGAGATGGTGGCGCTCGGCGCCGCCAATCTGGCCACCGGCTTTTTCCAGGGCTTTCCGATCAGCAGCAGCAGTTCGCGCACGCCGGTTGCGGAAGCCGCCGGCGCCCGCACGCAACTGACCTGTGTCGTCGGCGCGCTGGTCATCGCCCTTCTTCTGCTGGCAGCGCCAAACCTCCTTCAGCATTTGCCCAACGCCGCGCTCGCCGCCGTCGTCATCGCCGCGGCGATCGGGTTGTTCGAAGTCACCGACCTCAAACGAATCTATCGCATCCAGCAGTGGGAGTTCTGGCTATCGATCGTCTGCTTTGTCGGCGTGGCCGTGCTCGGGGTCATTCCGGGAATTGGTCTCGCAATCGTCATCGCCATCGCCGAATTCCTATGGGATGGGTGGCGCCCGCACTCGGCCGTGTTGGGCCGCGCCGACCGCGTCAAGGGTTATCACGACATCACCAGATATCCGGATGCACGCCAGATCCCGGGGCTGGTGCTGTTTCGGTGGGATGCGCCGCTGTTCTTCGCCAACGCCGAGTTCTTCAATGAGCGCGTTCTGGACGCCGTGGCGAAATCACCAACGCCCGTGCGCTGGCTGGTCGTTGCCGCGGAGCCGGTCACCAGTGTGGACGTCACCGCCGGCGATACACTTGCCAAGCTGGACGAGACGTTGCAGGCACGGGGTATCGAGCTTCGTTTTGCGGAGCTCAAGGATCCCGTAAAGGACAAGCTGAAGAAATTCGGATTGCTGGCGCAGCTTGGCGAGGACAACTTCTTCCCGACCGTCGGCGCCGCCGTTTCCGCCTACCTCGAAATCAATAGCGATGTTGAATGGGAGGACTGGGAAGAAAAAGCCGGCCGCTAGGGTGTGTACTCTTAACGGCGTACATGTCAGCTTCTGACGGCCAAGCGGAAATCTTACGATCGGGCGGAGCATTGCCGCTCGTGACCCCGACTCGGACATTGGCCTCTAGCGGTACGCGGCCCCGGTGTGATTTGATTAATTGCAACATGCGTTCTTAGAACGTTTCAGCAGTCACAGGAGCAACCTTGGATATTGCTCTGATATTTCAGTTGGTAGCGGCGATCATCATCGCGTTGTTCGTAGCGTACAACTTGTTTCATTATGTACTTTTTCTTTTGGTGACCCAACCGAAGGACGCGAGCAAGATAGGCCACGAGCTGAATCAATTCGAGCAACTCCAACTCGTCGAGTGGACGCCGCAGCCGAGCGACTTTCTCAAGCACGATGACGAGAAGCGTACGTATGATGACGTGTTCAGCACGTATCGCGACGAGCAGGCGAACTACAGCACCTGCGTTTTCCCCCGAGTAGCATTTTCGCGCCCATACGAAGCCGAATATGTTCTTCTGAAGCTAAGGGACGGGATGCGGCTGTTAGATCTCGGCTGCGGATCTGGCGCGGCGGCCGACTACCTCGCCAGCCGGCGCAATATCGAAATTCTGTGTGTGACCAATTCAGCTGTTCAAGCGGACATCTGCCAACGGAAATTTGCTAAACTTGGTGGGCGTGGACAGGTGATCGTTGCCGACTTCGACAGCCTCGATCTTCCGAGTGAACATTTTGATGCCATCTATGCCCTCGAATCGATAGGCTACACTAAAGACTTGGACGCTTGGCTAGCGAGGTGCTGGCGGATGCTCAAGCCGGGAGGACGCCTTTTAATCCGGTCGCCGGGGTCGCTGGATCATTGTCACCGTAAGGAGGATTACCTGAGCGTCACGGTCTTCTTCGACAATTGGCGCTACAATTTTGTCGGCGCCAATCTTCTCGTCTACAAGATGCGCCGACTCGGCTTCAAACCGATCCGTTATCGGCGACTACCATTCTGGGCTTGGGGCATGACCTGGAACTTCATTCAACACATGCTGTTGTGGAAGTACAGGCTAAGGATGCGCACATTCGTCGAATTGGAACGGATCATTTGGCGTACTTCGAAGGTATTTGTTTTTGGCAACCCGTACAACACGGTGCTGGCCACCAAGCCCACGACCACACCACCTTGCTCCCAGATTCTTACATCCTCGGAAGCAGTTGCCGATCAGCATGCACCATCGGTGGCGGGCCGGGATTCATGACAGGTCCCAATGATGGGTCCAATATGCGCTGCTTTCGCCCTCACTTGTTTCACTGCTCCTGCATTTGCTGAAACTTGTACCGTTTCCCGCTACGGCTACGGCGGGGATCGAACCGCGTCCGGCGAACGGATGAATCCAAGCGCGATGACCGCAGCGCACCGTTCCAGACCGTTCGGCTCTCACGTCACCGTCACCTCACATTCGACCGGGCGAAGCGTTACGGTTCGGATAAATGACCGAGGCTGTTTGTGAAGGGACGGTGCATGGACCTGTCGAATGGCGCGGCCCGTGTACTCGGCATGGGTGGGACTGCAATAGCCTCTTTCTGCTGAGGGCGAAATGAGCACGAGTGGCGATCCGCGCCATTAGGCGCCGCGCATCCGCTCAGGAGACCGTGACCAACTCAGCGCATGGGGCTCGCATCCGCGAACCCCGCCGAGCGCTTTGCGACTTCAGGCCTTGTGATGGACAGTCTGCAGGCCATAGACCGGCGTCGGGATGCCCTCGTAGCGCGCTTTCAACTGCAGGGAAAGAAATTGCGAGTAATGGCGCGACTGATGCAGATTGCCGCCGTGGAACCACAGGCCTTCCTGCTGCGTCGGCTTCCACATGTTGCGCTGTTCGCCTTCCCATGGGCCGGGGTCCTTGGTCGTGTTCGAGCCGAGCCCCCAGACCTTGCCAACCTTGTCGGCCATTTCCGGGTTGATGAGGTCGGCAACAAAGCCGTTCATCGAACTGTAGCCGGTGGCGTAGACGATTACATCGGCGGGCAATTCCTTGCCATCGTCGAGCCTCACGCCGTTGGGCGTGATTTCCTCGACCTGACCTGCGACCAGCTTGACCTTGCCGTCGATGATGAGCTGCGAGGCGCCCACATCGATGTAATAGCCCGACCCGCGACGCAGGTACTTCATGAACAGCCCGGAATCATCGTCGCCGAAGTCGAGCCGAAAACCGGCTTTCGTTAGCCCCGCGTAGAAATCGGCGTCGCCCTCGCGGATCTTGTCGTAGACGGGCTTCTGCAGCCCAGCCAGGATCTTGTAGGGCAGCGAGGCGAAAATCAGATCGGCCTTCGCCGTCGTCATGCCCCCGCGCACGGCGCGCTCGGAATAGAGGTCCGCTATCGATTCCATCAGCGAATCCGAGCGCACGATATGGGTAGTCGAGCGCTGTACCATGGTCACGTCGACACCGGCCTCGTACAGCGCGGCGCAGATGTCATGCGCGGAATTGTTCGAGCCGATCACGATTACCTTCTTGCCCTTGTAGCGGTCGGCTCCTGGATGACGCGAGGAATGGTGTTGCTCGCCCTTGAAGGCGTCCATGCCCCTGAATTGCGGCAGGTTCGGCTTGGCCGACATACCGGTCGCAAATACCAGTTGCTTCGGCTTCAGCGTGATCTCCTTGCCATCCCGCTCGACGACGACGGTCCATTCGTGGTGAGCGTCGTCCCAGTCGGCGTGTTTGGCCGTGGTGCCGGTCCAGTAGTTCAGCTCCATGACCTTGGTGTACATCTCCAGCCAGTCGCCGATCTTGTCCTTGGGCGAAAATACCGGCCAGTTCTTCGGGAAGTCGATATATGGCAAATGATCGTACCAGACCGGATCGTGGAGGCAGAGCGACTTATAGCGGTTGCGCCAGGAATCGCCGGCACGGTCGTTCTTCTCCACGACGATGGTGGGCACGCCGAGCTGGCGCAACCGCGCTCCGAGCGCGATGCCGCCCTGGCCGCCGCCTATGACCAGCACATAGGGCTGGGTCTTGACGCCGAGCTGCTCGGCTTCCTCGTCGCGCAATTCCTTCCAGGTTTTGGCGCCGGGATTGACGCCGTGCCGGGCGCCGAGCGGCCGGCTGAAACCCGCCTTTTCCTCGTGACCTTTCAGTTCGACCATCGTAGTCAGAAGCGTCCAGATCTGGCCGTTCTGGAGGCGGACCAAGCCGTAGCCGCGCGCTACCTCGGTCTCGAACGAAATCCAGCATTCGGTCACGCCGCCGGCTTCGGTCGCGCTTTCCCCTTCAGCGATTTTCCAGTTGCCCGGCTTTGCGCGCGCAAGGCAAGAGCTGAGCATTTCCCGGACCTGATCGCGACCTTCCATGGTCTTTATGTTCCAGGTGAAAGCAACGAGGTCGCGCCAGTAGCATTCCGGTGCGAACATTGCCACGGCGGCATCGAGATCACCTGCCGCAAGCGCCGCTTCGAATTTGTCAAGAAAGACCTGGAAATGGGCGTTACTCGTGGTGTCGAGCATCATTTCCTCCCGGGGGGCAGCGTTTAGTTTTTCTGCAATTATCTTATCCGAACTATCGAGCGAATCCAGACTTGCTCGGCCCGATTTTCCTGTCGGCGTTCACGCTTCTCAGCGCCCTCCCACGGGCTGCCATCGTGCCGCTATCAGAGCACAGCGGACCTGATAGACCCAGATCTGGGGCGCGGGGATTTATGAGTACACGTCCTGGTGTCTCGCGCACCGATGCAGTTCGACCTGATCTGTGATTCAGATCGCCTGATCCATGACAGTGGCCTCGTCGCCGGACCATTGCCAGCGTCCGCCGCCGGCACGCTTGGCGGCATAGAGCGCGCGATCGACCTGTTCGAGCAACGAGGCCGTGCCGACGGTTGCGTCGGAGGCAAGCTCGGTCACCAGGATGCCCGCGCTGGCGCCGATCCGCGCCGGCTTCTGCGCGACAAAGAAGGGCAGCGACAGCGCCTCGACCACCCGCTTGGCGAGCGCCACGGCGGCATCTTTCCCCGCCGGCCCGTCTTCCACCGGACGCAACAGCATGAATTCATCACCGCCAAAGCGGGCAACGGTGCCCTGCGGCCCGATGCAGTGGGTCAATCGTTCAGCGACCTGGCGGAGCAGCGCATCTCCGGCGTGATGGCCGAGGCGGTCATTCACCGATTTGAAACCATCAAGATCGATGGCGATGATGGCGATGCGTCCCGCGGCCTTCTCCAGCGCCGAGAGAAACGCGACACGGTTCGGCAATCCGGTCAGGAAATCATGATGAGCCTGGCGCGCCAGCGCCTGCTGGGCCTCGAGCCGCTCGATGAAGGCCTTGCTGAGATGGCGGGAGGCCTCGCGCAGCGTGATCCAGAACAGGAACAGCATGCAGGAGCCGAGCTTGTAGGCGAGCTCCGGCCGGAGCAGGCCCGCCACGATGGTCGGCGCGAACAGCACGGCCGATGCCGACAGCACGATCCACGGACGCACCGCCGCGCGCGACACCATGCCGACGCAGAAGGACATCGACAGTCCGAAGCTGATCCACGCCCCGGCCGCATCGCCGAGCCGGAGCGCGCGGTATGACAGTAGGCCAAGCCCCACCGAGAACGCCACCGCGCCGATGCCGTAGATATGCTCCCAGCGCAGCACGTCCTGGTCGGAGAAATTCGCCGATCGCAGCTTGTAGAGGTGCAGGCTGTATAGCCGGCTTGCGGCGGTGATCAGAATGAGACAGGAGATCAGGGCATAGCCGATATCCCCGCTGACCAGCGCAAGCGCGATCGCGCCGGCGCCCGATGTCACGGTGATCGCCATGACCTGCGGCATCGACGTGTACAGCAACTTGATCAGTTCGCGGCGAATGCCAGGCTGCACGCCGCCGGACAGGGCTGTCAGTCTCATGGCCGGCACCATGCCGCTGAGTTGCTAAGAATCGGTGTTGCGGGTCGGCCCGGTCGTTGCCAGCTTCATGACAGGCTTAAGGGACCATCAAGGCGGCAGGAGCTCCGTTCTGGAACAAGCACACCGCCGTCATTCCGGGATGCGCCGCAAGGCGCAGGCCCGGAATCCATCGGGCCGCACGCACAAGCGGAGAGATGGATTCCGGGCTCGATGCTATCGCATCGCCCCGGAATGACGACGAGTTTTGTGCGGGGTTACCTCACCACATCGTCTGGCGGGCGCGCTCCGGCCATTCGCGGTCGTAGGTTTCGCCGCCGACCTTGTCCTCGCTCATACTGGCGAGGATCTGGCCCGGGGTCGGCAGCGTCCTGGGATCGACGCGCTTGTCGGGATTCCAGAGGTCGGCGCGGACGATCGCGCGGGCGCATTGGAAGTAGATCTCGTCGACGGTCATGACGATGACGGAGCGCGGCGTCTTGCCTTCCATCTTGAAGGACGCGAGCAGATCCGGATCGATCGAGAGATAAGCGCTGCCGTTGACGCGCAGCGTGGTGCCGGAGCCGGGGATCAGGAACAACAGCGCGACGCGCGGATCCCAGACAATGTTGCGGAGCGAATCGACGCGGTTGTTGCCGCGGCGGTCGGGTATCATCAGCGTCTTGTCGTCATGGAGGCGGACGAAGCCGGACAGGTCGCCGCGCGGCGAGCAATCGATGCCTTCAGGACCGACGGTGGCGAGCGCCGCGAATGGCGACTTCTCGATCAGGATGCGATAGGGCGGCGTGATGTGGTCGGCGACCTTGACGGTGGAAGCATCGTTAGGGAAGCCGTAGATCGCCTCCAATTGTTCGATCGTCGCGATATTTGTCATCGGCTTCCCTTGCTTACTCGTCCCAGCGGCTGCCCCTGACGATCCGCGCGAGCTCGCCTGCGTGATAGTCGGCGGTGCCGACATTGACGATGGTGAAGTCCGGCGCGGCCGTCGTCTCGTCGACGGTGCGGCCGAGCCGATGCTCGATCCGGCCGTCGCTCGCGCGTCCGCGCATCGCCAGTCGTTCGGCCAGCACGTTCGGCGGCGCGGTGATCTGGACCACGACGACATTGGCGTAGGCGCGGCGGGCCACCGATATCACCGTGCGCGAGACGTTGGCGATCACGGTGCGGCCGGCGCGGAGATCGTCATCGACCGCACGCGGCAACGCATAGCTATGGCCATGCGCCTCCCAATGCATCGCATAGTCACCGCGCGCCACCGCCTCGCGGAATGCGTCCGCGCTGACCTCCTCATTGTCCTCGGCGGCTGACGAGGCGCGCGTGATCACGCGGCGCGCAAAGACGGCATTGCCATCCTCGGCACAGGCCGCTTTGGCGAGCCCGAGCAGCGTATCCTTGCCGGCACCGCTCGGGCCGACCACCAGCACCAGGCGGCCGGGACCGATCGCAGCAGGAGTCTCGATTGCAACTGCCCGTGCTTCCGTCATGCGACCCGCTCCCCTTCCCGCCAGACACTGCGCACCACCGGGAGGTCGCGCGCGAGATGCACGCGAATCAGGTCGGCGCGCTTGCCAACCGCGATCTCGCCGCGGTCGGTGAGCCCCACCGCTTCGGCCGGCGCCTTCGTCACCGTGCGCACCGCAGACGCAAGATCGATCGCCGGCACGTGCTGCGGCAGTTGCAGCGCCGCCATCAGCAGGCTCGAAGGGATGTAGTCGGACGACAGGATGTCGAGCAGGCCCTCGCGGGCGAGATCGACAGCGGCGATGTTGCCGGAATGCGAGCCGCCGCGCACCACGTTGGGCGCGCCCATCAGGATGTCGATGCCGGCCGCATGCAGGCCGCGCGCGGCCTCCATCGTGGTCGGGAATTCTGCGACCGAGACGCGGTCGCGCACGGCATCGACGACGTTCTCTTCCGTGGTGTCGTCGTGGCTCGCGAGCGGGATATTGTATTCATGCGCGAGCGCGACGATGGCGCGCATGTTGGTGGCGGCATAGGCTTTCTGGTTGGCGAAGCGCCGGGCGAAGAGCTCGTCGAGCTGGGCGTCGGTCATGCCGCCACCCTTGCCGCGATAGTAGTCGCGCAGCTTCACCTCGTCGCGGAACTGGCGCTGGCCGGGGGTGTGATCCATCAGCGACATCAGGCGCACGTCGGGCCGGTCGATCAGCTCCTTCGCCTCGGCCACCACATCGGGCATCGGAATTTCGCAGCGCAGGTGCAGGAAGTGATCGGCACGGAGCAGATTGCCCCCGCGGGCCGCCGAGATCGCCGCCGCCAGAATGCCGGCGCGGCCGTCGACCTCCTCGGCACCATCCTCGCGCCAGACCCGGAGCGAGTCGAGGACCGTGGTGATGCCCGAGGTCGCGAGCTGCGCGTCATAGGAGATGACGGAGGCGACCGGGTCCCAAAACACTTTCGGGCGCGGCACGTAATGGGCTTCGAGATGATCGGTGTGCAGCTCGATCATGCCGGGCATAATGAGATCGCCGCCGGCATCCTCACTGCCATCGGGCGCGCTCCCCTCACCGAATTCGGCAATGCGGCCGGAGGCCAAGGCGACCCAGCCGCGCTCGATGACGCGGTCGGCCAGCACGAGGCGGGCATTGCCGATGATGGTCTCTCTTGCAGTCATCTCACCCCTTCCCTCTCATGCCGCTGCCCTCTCACGCCGCTGCAGCGAATGACGTGACATCCACGATTCGGTCTGCAATCAGATGACGGATCTCATCGTCATGCACGATCGCGACCATCGCGACGCCGCGGCGTTTCTTCTCTCCGATCAGTTCCACCACCACGGCGCGGTTGGCCGCATCGAGCGAGGCCGTCGGCTCGTCCAGGAGCAGGATCGGCAGATCGGACACGAAGCCGCGGGCGATGTTGACGCGCTGCTGCTCGCCGCCGGAGAAGGTCGAGGGCGGCAGCGCCCAGAGCCTCTCGGGGATGTTGAGCCGGCGCAGCAGTGCCTTGGCCTTGTCGCGCGCTTCCGCGCGCGGCGTGCCGTTGGCGACCAGCGGCTCGGCGACGACGTCGATGGTCGCCACCCGCGGCACCGCACGCAGGAACTGGCTGACATAGCCGACGCTGGCGCGGCGCACGCTCAGGACCTGCCGCGGCTCGGCGCTGGCGAGATCGATCACCTTGCCCTGGTGGCGGATGTCGATCCGCCCGGTGTCGCAACGGTAGTTGCCGAAGATCATCTTCAGGATCGACGACTTGCCGGCGCCTGATGGACCGGACAGCACGACGCATTCGCCCGGCTCGACATGGAACGAGACGTTGCTCACGACAGGCAGTTCGACCCCGCCCTGCAGATGCATGATGAAGGTCTTGGCCGCGTTGGAGATTTCGATCATCGCAGTCATCGGTGCCCTCATGGCGGCAGGATCGAGGAAACGAGCAGTTGGGTGTAGGGCTCGCGCGGGTCGTCGAGCACCTGGTCGGTCAGGCCGGTCTCGATGACGCGGCCGCCTTTCATCACCATCACCCGGTGCGACAAAAGGCGCGCCACCGCGAGGTCATGCGTGACGACGATGGCGGCGAGGTTTAGCTCGCTGACGAGGTTGCGCATCAGATCGAGCAGGCGGGCCTGCACGGAGACGTCGAGCCCGCCGGTCGGCTCGTCCATGAACACCAGGCGCGGCGCAGTGACGAGGTTGCGCGCGATCTGCAGGCGCTGCCGCATGCCGCCGGAATAGGTTTTCGGCGCATCGTCGATGCGGCCGATGTCGATCTCGACGCGTTCGAGCCATGTCGTTGCGGTGTCGCGGATGCGGCCATAGTGATTCCAGCCGATCGCCATCAGCCGCTCGCCGACATTGGCGCCGGCGGAGACCGCCATGCGCAGCCCCTGCGCGGGGTCCTGATGCACATAGCCCCAATCGGTGCGGAACAGGAAGCGCCGCTCGGCTTCGCCGAGCGATGCCAAATCACGCAGCACGCCGTCGCGCATGCGATAGGACACGCGGCCCGCACTCGGCGCGAGCTGCGCCGACAATAGTTGCAGCAAGGTCGACTTGCCCGAGCCGGATTCGCCGACAATCGCGAGCACCTCGCCGGGATGGAGCGAGAACGACACGTCGCGGCAGGCGGCGAGCCGGCCGTAGTTCTTCGACAGGCCGTCCGCGATCAGCAGCGGCTCGTCATCGTCGGGCATGGTCACCGGCTCAGACATGCGCCCTCTCCTTGTGCGGCGCTGCGCTCTGGTGGCCGCGATGGCCTTCGGCCTGGCGCTGCTCGCAATAGTCGGTGTCGGAGCAGACGAACATCCGCCCGCCCTTGTCGTCGGTGACGATCTCGTCGAGGTAGGAGTTCTCCGCGGCGCAGAGCGCGCAAGGCGCATCGAAGCGATACGGCTTGAACGGATGGTCCTCGAAATCGAGCGAGACCACGGTCGTGTAGGGCGGGATCGCGTAGATGCGCTTCTCGCGGCCGGCGCCGAACAATTGCAGCGCCGCGCAATTGTCCATCTTCGGATTGTCGAATTTCGGCGTCGGCGACGGGTCCATCACATAGCGCGCGTTCACCTTCACCGGATAGGCGTAGGCCGTGGCGATATGACCGAAGCGGGCGATGTCCTCGTAGAGCTTGACATGCATCAAGCCGTATTCGGCGAGCGCATGCATGCGCCGCGTCTCGGTCTCGCGCGGTTCGAGGAAGCGCAGCGGTTCGGGGATCGGCACCTGATAGACCAGCACCTGTCCTTCATGCAGTGGCGCCTCGGGAATGCGGTGGCGGGTCTGGATCACGGTTGCGTCCGTCGTCGACGTCGTGGTCGCAACGCTTGCGGTCTTGCCGAAGAATTTGCGGATCGAGATCGCGTTGGTGGTGTCGTCCGAGCCCTGGTCGATCACCTTCAAGACGTCATCGGGGCCGAGGATCGCGGCGGTGACCTGCACGCCGCCGGTGCCCCAGCCATAAGGCATCGGCATCTCCCGGCTTGCGAACGGCACCTGGTAGCCGGGAATCGCGATCGCCTTCAGGATCGCGCGGCGGATCATCCGCTTGGTCTGTTCGTCGAGATAGGCGAAATTATAGGACGGCGCGTTCATTCGGCGGCCTCCTGCAGCGGCTCCGACGTATTGGCGTCGGCGAAGTCCTTGCGCAGCCTGCGTAGCAGGCCGAGCTCGGACTGGAAGTCGACGTAATGCGGCAGCTTGAGATGCTCGACGAAGCCGGTCGCCTGCACATTGTCGGAATGCGACATCACAAACTCCTCGTCCTGCGCCGGCGCACTGACCTCCTCGCCGAGTTCGCGCGCACGAAGCGAGCGATCGACCAGCGCCATCGACATGGTCTTGCGCTCGCTCTGGCCGAAGGCGAGGCCATAGCCACGGGTGAAGCACGGCGCCTCGGTCGCCGAGCCCTTGAACTGGTTGACCATCTGGCACTCGGTGAGTTCGATTCTCCCAAGCGGAACGGCGAAGCCTGCATCCTCGGCGAAGAATTCGACATCGACCTCGCCGAAGCGGATTTCGCCGGCAAAGGGATGGTTGCGGCCATAACCCCGCTGGGTGGAATAGCCGAGCGCGAGCAGGAAACCTTCGTCGGCGCGGGCGAGATTCTGCAGCCGTAGATCGCGGTCGGCCGGGAAGCTGAGCGGCTCGCGCGTGAGGTCGCCGACCGGCGCGTCCGCCTCTGCCTGCGGTGACGGCTCGATCAGACCGTCGTGAGCGAGGATATCGGTGACGCGCGGCGTTTCGGCGGACGATGTTTCGCCGGTCGCAGGCGCCTCCGGCACAAAACCCTCGGCAAGCTGCGGGTCAAGCAGGCGATGGGTGTAGTCGAAGGTGGGGCCGAGGATCTGGCCGCCGGGAATGTCCTTGAAGGTCGCGGAGATGCGGCGGCGGATCTGCATGTTGCCGGTATCGACCGGCTCGGTGGCGCCGAAGCGCGGCAGCGTGGCGCGGAAGGCGCGAACCAGGAAGATCGCCTCGATCATGTCGCCGCGCGCCTGCTTGATCGCGAGCGCGGCGAGCTCGCGGTCATAGAGCGAGCCTTCCGCCATGACGCGATCGACGCCGAGCGCAAGCTGTTCGGAGATCTGCGCAAGCGTGAGCTCCGGCACCTCCCGGTCGCCGCGCCGTTCATGCGCGAGCAGGCGATGGGCGTTCTCTATGGCGCGTTCGCCGCCCTTGACCGCAACGTACATCGTCAGTCCTTCCCATGAGCGAGCCGCGTGGTGCGCGGGATCGCGACAATCTCTTCGCCCGCGACCAGCACGACGTCGATACCGCGCGGAAACAGCGCGGCGTTGACGGCGAGCCGATCGAACAGATCGTGCGGCTCAATGGTCGCGGTCAGCACAGTGGAGCCGTCGATGCCGGGACCGCGCAGTTCGTAGGCCGTGCCGTGCGACAGGCTGCCAATCTGCAGGATCAGCGTGGTCGAGCGATCGGGATATTCGCTGCTGCCGAACGCGAAGCGATCGAGCGCGGGAAGATTCTTGGGATCGCCGATCAGCGCAAAGCCCGCAATCGCGGGATCGCCGGTGATGGGCGCGCCGGTGTGGAACTTCAGCCATTTGGCGATGTCGGGGGTCGACATCGCGCCATCGAGCCAAATCGGCGTGTCATGATCGAACAGCATCAGCGCGATCGCGGCCGTGCCGTGCATCACGCCGGAAGGCGCGCCGGCCGATGCCGCGATTCGCTGCACCGTTCCCGGACGCGCCATCGCGTTCATTACGGAACGGAACGTCGCCTGCGCCGACAACACCTTGTCGGAGAAGCCCGGCGGCAGTTCGGCAACCGTCGTCATGTCCTTAGCCCTCGCCGCGCACCATGGTGTAGAAATCAACCCGCGTCGCCGCCGTCTCCGCGTCCGCCCGGCTTCGTTTCGCGATCATGGCCGTGCGCAGCGGCGCGATCACTTCCTGTTCGACCGCGTCGGCAAAGTCGTCCGATTGCGCCATGGCGTCGCACAACGCGATCAGCCGCGCCTTCTCGTGGTCGCGCCCGAGCGTGTAGCCGAAGCCGACCTGGCCGGTCGAAAGCAGCACCGCCGAGCGCGAGACGGTCGCCTCGCCGAGATTGAAGTGAGCGCCGTCGCCGCCGATCCGACCGCGCACCATCACGAGGCCGTTCTCCGGCTCGCGCAAAGTTTTGTGATCGGGCAGCGCCATCGCTCTGAGCCGGGCCGAAATTTCGGCGGCGTCCGACTGTGCGAGCACCGCCATTCCCGCTCTGCGCTGCGCCCGCCTGCTGTCTTGCTCGGTTTTCGTCATGTCGCGGAACCTTGCCTGACTGAAGTTGTCTATGATAATAGACAACTTGATAAGCAAACGCCATGACTGTTTCATGACAGAGCCATGATTTTCGACAGGACTGGGTTTCCGATATGAGCCTGCAGGACACCACCTCATCGGGCGTCGCGCTGTGGCGACTGGTCGCCGACGGCATCGAGCGCGGCATCGCCGAAGGCCGCTTTGCCGCCGGCGAGAAGCTGCCGGGCGAAATGGAGATCGCGGAGACCTACCGCGTGAACCGGCACACGGTGCGGCGCGCCCTGGCGGCGCTCGCCGAGCGCGGATTGGTGCGCGCCGAGCGCGGCAGCGGCACTTATGTCGAGGTGCAGAAAATCGCCTATCCGCTGCGCTCGCGCACGCGGTTCTCGGAGATCGTCGGCGCCGGCGGCCGTGAGCCGCGCGGGCAATTGATCGATGCGTCGGAAGACGTGGCGAGCCGGGAACTGGCGCGGGAACTCGGACTGAAGGTCGGCGCGCCATTAGTCCGGATCGAGTCGCTGCGGTTCGCCGACCGCGCACCGATCTGCATCTCCACCTCCTGGCTTTCAGCCGAGCGCTTTCCGGGCGCGGGAGAGGTGTTCGCCAGCGTCCGCTCGATGACGAAGCTGCTCGAACATTTTGGCATCCGCGACTATCGCCGCGCCTCGACGCGGATCACCGCCGGCATCGTCGACGCCACCGACGCGGCGCGGCTCGACCTCGCGCTCGGCCGCCCGATCCTGGTGGTCGACTCGACCGACGTCGATCCGGACGACAAGCCGCTGGTGACAAAGCGCTCGCGCTTCGCCGCCGAGCGCGTGGAGTTTTTGGTGGAGAACGGGTGAGATTTTGTAGGGTGGGCAAAGCGAAGCGTGCCCACCATTCCGAGCGGAGTGCTTGATGGTGGGCACGCT
>NZ_PSRR01000086.1 GCF_004296405.1 Bradyrhizobium sp. Leo170 | reverse complement strand
CTGAGACCTTTTGCCTCGGCATCCAGGGCATCGGGCGGCGAGTCGGTCGCCGGTGTGAGCCGCTGCTCTGTCCCACCAGCGCCGATCAGGGTCACTTTTGAACGATCGTGATCGATCCGACTATTGAACTGCAGATGGATCGGCACATTGCCGGCAGGCATGACCGCGTCGGCCGCGGGCGACGACTTGATCACGATGGCGTGCGCCGTGGCCTCTTGGAGAGAAAGCAAGAGAAGGAGCAGTGCCGAAAACGGTAATTGAATTCTGGGTCTCATGCGCGGCGGACTATTCGTGTGGAGAAGGCATGTAGTCTTTTCGGCGGTTCTCATGACCAAGCTTACTGACGTGGCTGTACGAACCAGTCCCATATCGCGATTGACATGCGTTCGTTGAATTCGGCGTCAACTATCCACTGGATATCGGGTAAAGACCGCGTGAACTCAGCGAAGGAGCGCCGAGCCGATTGGGCGGGAAACTCCGCTCACCGCATCGAAATGCGAAAAAATGATACGACATCGTTTTGTTAAGTCAAGCGCATTCCAACCGCCGCGGCCTTGAAGCAGCTAGCGTGACGCTGCCGGCACACAGGATATATGGCGCACCGTTTGACGGCTCAAACAACGGTACGCCAAACCACACTTCGGTTACGGATGTAGCCGCTCAGTCCGCGCGCGTCATGATCCGGTAGCAGAGCTAGCCAACATTTGACAGCACAGGGATCGACGAGCGGCGCACCGCAAAGCTGACGGAGCGCCTCATGAAGAGCTCTATCTGAGATCGGACGAAAGCCGGGTGCACGGATGATGTTTTCGGATCTAGCGTACTACCTGTTCACGGTCTTCAACGCTCTGCGGGTCATTTCCTATCTGCCGCAGATCTACAGGATCGCGCACGATACCAATGGTGCCTCAGCCATTTCCTATTCGACCTGGTTTCTCTGGACTGCCGCGAACGGATCAACGGCCGTCTACTCCTTCTCCAATCTCGGGGACATCACGCTGGGCTTGACCAACGGGTTCAACGCGCTGTGCTGTGTGATCGTCGTCGCGCTGACGGCGTTCAAGCACCGCCAGTTTCAATCGCAGGTCAGGTAGGACTGCGAGAGTCGACCACACTTGGCGTCCGCGAGTCCCAATGCGCGGTTCGATGTCGGACAGCCTGAGCGCCGAGCGGCAATCCATTCCGACAAGCGAGCCATTGAACCTGCATCACTCCGATCGCGTTTGTCTTTGTCGGGAGCTGGTTCCGTCGACCGCTGCAGCTAGCGAGGCAACAGACCCTATGGCGCGCCACGACGAAAGCATTCGGTACATATTTTCTTTGAATCTCATCTCCTGACGTTACCATCCGTAAGTTGTGCAGCCCGATTGTCCGCGCGACTACCCGAAAGGGTAGTGGTATTGAATCAGCGATGATCTAAAGTTGTTCGCTGAATAGCGCCAACCGAAGCACTCAAGCGCAAAGACCTTACAAAGTTTTCCGGCTACCGGCGACGCAAGTCGCCGAACAGAAGGATTGTGCCGATGGCCTTCCGGTTTCTCGCAAGTGGCGTCACGGCGTCGGAGGCACTCGCGGCGACCGCGTTTCCTTAAACTGCAACAGATACGTCGCCTCAGCGTCTGAGGCTGGCACGCGACTGGAGAAATGCGATGCAGAACGCGAACGGAATCAGCACAATAGTCGATCGCCTCTTTTCACCTCTTGTCGCACCTCTCGGGATCCCCGAGCCGAAGAAGTCCGTCGGAATCCTGGTCGGCGCGACGGTCGCCGGCCAGCGCTATTATTTCCGGTTCGGACAAGTCGACCTGCATGAGGGCGGCACCGGTTCGATTGAGGACACCGTGGTCTTCATCGGCTCGAACACCAAGGTGTTCACGGCAACGCTTCTGGCGCTCGCGGCGTCGCAGACCTCGGCGACGCAGGACACCCGCGTCACCGATCTGCTGCCGTCCGACATCATCCTGAAACAGCCCCACGGCGACATCCTGCTCTGGCACCTCGCCACCCACAGCGCCGGATTCCCGACCCCGGTATGCGGGCAGCGGCCGGCGTTCGGCGACTATCCGCTCTCGTCGCTGGGCGCATTCCTGAACGACTTCACGCCACCCTATAAACCCGGCAGGCACTGGGTCTACAGCAATCCGGGCTTCGCGCTTCTCGGCGTGCTGCTGTCGCATGCCTATGCTGGCGGCAATAGCGCGTTCAACTGGGACGCGACGTACCAGAACTGGCCGGCGCTTGTGGTCGACCGCGTGACGGCGCCGCTCGGCATGACGTCGACGCAAGTCAATTCCAGCGCCGTGAAGGCGAAGGTCGCGCAAGGCTACAATTACGTCCCGCCCACGAGCCTGCCGCCGTCCTACAAGACAGTCGAGCCGCCGGACTGGGTGCTGACTTCGGCGGGGCTCGGCGCCGGCGCGCTGTCTTCGACGCTCGCCGACATGCTGACGTTCCTGGAGGCCGAAGTCAGTCCGCCGGAGGGACATCTTGGCCTGGCGATGAGACAGACCCAGAAGGTCCACCCGCCGTCCAACGTGCTGTCCATGGGGCTCGGCTGGCAACTGTCCAACGACTACTTCGACAAGAACGGCGGCTTCGACGGCTACGAGACCTACATGGCTTTCGATGCCACGCACAAGGTCGGCGTGTTCGTGTTCGGCAACACCAGCGGCGGCGCGGGCGACGTGATCACGACCAACGGGCGCATCCTGCTCGGCGAGCTGCGCGGCATCCCGGCGATGCCGTCGACATTTCCGACTCCGCACACAATCCCGCAATGCCCGTGAGGCCGGAGATCGCACCATCGCGATCCCGACACGGTTTCTCATCGAAACGGAGCCTGACACCATGACGGATCATCGAGACCTATCGCTTCTTCAAGACAGCGCGTTGCCGAAGCATCTGCTGCAGGCCCGCGAAGCTGCAGCCGATCCCAATGAGGTGCAGCACGCCACGCTGCGGCTCGTGCCGCGCTGCGGCGACGAGGCTCTACTGGCGCGAGCGAGCGCGGCGACGAGCCAAAGCCGGTCCCGGCGCAAGACAGCGGAAGCCGTATCGCCATGACCGGTTCGCCGGCTGCAAGACCCCGCCGGGCGGCATGACCGCCCGGTCTCGTCCCGATCGTTCCACTTCACACAACGGAGGCTCTCATGTCGACGCAGGAAGCTGCTCTCAACGCCATCTTGAATCCAGGGTACGATCCGACAACCGCCGAGACCGGGCGCTCGATCCGGCCAGTGTTCGCCGGAGCGCTGCCCACATCTGCAACTGTCAATCCCGACTATCTGCCGCCACCGCAGGCTCAGGGCACGGCGCAGCACCAGGGCAGTCCGGGCAGTTGCGCCGCGTGGGCCTCGACCTATGGTCTTGCCACCTTCACCGCCGCTGCCGCGTCGAAGCAATCGCCGTCGACCGCGTCGCTGCAGGCGAGCCCGGCCCACATTTATATCCAAGTCATGAAGAGCTACGGCGTCAGCACCTGCAACGGCTCGCGGCTCAACTCCTATCTCGACCTTCTGACCCAGGCAGGAACGCCAAACTGGGCAACGGCGCCGTATTATCCGAGCTGCCCCGAGCTCTGGTCGAGCTATGATGCGAACCCGACCGTCGACGCGAGTTTCCAGATTCCCGGCTGGGCGATGGTGGACACGTCCGATCTCGATTCGATCAAGGCGGTGATCGCCAATGGCGGCGCGCTCTGCTACGGCACCGCGCTGAACGAGGGCTTCGGGAGCTACAACAGCACCTCGCCGAGTCCGATGACCGGCCCTTTCATCAAGGACAAGAGTCCGGACGGCAAGCTCGTCGGCCACTGCATGCTCATCATCGGCTACGACGACGACCAGCAAGCCATCCTGATCCAGAACAGCTTCGGCCCGGATTGGGGTCACCAGTGGAACGGCAGCGGCGGCTATATCTGGATGGGCTACAAGCTCTTCCAGTATCTGGCGCAAGGGAAGGCAATGTACGTCACGCCCTGATCGCCGGACGGGCGCTGGATCGCGACGGAGGAAGTGCTGGCACTGTGCCCGCCGGGCCTCCAAGCAGTAGCTCGACGCCGCCGTAGCCGCAGCGAAGGCCGCCTACCCGGCTTGGGCGGCCAACGGCGCGCACGCCCCCGCGTTCTATCCACGAACATCAAGGTACAACGGTGTCCTTCGCAGGCCTTGACGTATTGGAAATCCTCCTCGTACACAAGCTGCGCCATCGCTTGCGCGATTGGAAGCAGCAAGGCATCAGGCGATCGCCAGCGGCGCTGACGGCTCCATGCCAACCCCGAAACTGGCGCTTGATCCCCATCCCCCTTCGTCGGCCTCTTCCGAACGGTCTCACGAGCAACGATCCGGCCAAATTCCTCGTCCCTGATGAGTACGCGGTTTAGCGGCTCCAGTTCCTGGAGAACTCTCGGCTTGAGAGGCTTGCCCTTATACGCCTTGACGAATCCGCGAAACCACTCGCGCAGTTTGCGCGCTTGAGCCGCAACTGCATCAAACTCCCCCGCTACCGCCCTTCTGCGCAGATCAGCGACGACCTCGGGCGGCACCAAATCGGCTTGCAGAAGCCATAAAATCAGGCCCTCGCCCGATCCGAGCCACTCAACCTCAATATCCAAAGGAGTTGCGAGCGTGTTCAGAAAATCCAAACCCACGGAATCCGCAACGAAGATGGGAGCAGGACGTTGATCAGCCATGAGAGTCACCCTTGGACCGCAACCAACAGAGTAACCATCGAAGTCGGTGTCGACAAGTTACCAATATGACTGGCTGTCCAGACGAGTGGCAGCTTCCAGGAATCGAAAGAGTGGCCGATGTGCAGGCCTCAAAGGGGCTAGCGGACACAGCCAGATCTGCGGCCTAGTGCCCGCAGCCGATTAGCAAGCACCAGCCTGCCGAGCCGCCGCCGATGATCACACCGTCAAGATGCAGTTCGTCGATCGCTAGACAGTACCGCAGTTCTGATAGATGTGCTTGATCTCAAGGAAGTCGATCAGCGCATCGTAACCGTGCAGCCGGCCTAGTCCGCTTCGGCGGTATCCACCGGTTTCCGCTTCGGCAAACAGCCTGTTATGGTCGTTAATCCAGACCGTGCCATTGCGCAAAGCGCGTGCGACGCGCATCGCGCGCTCGCCATCGTGGGTCCAGACGCTGGCGGAGAGGCCGTATTCGCTGTGGTTGGCGCGGACAACCGCCTCCTGCTCGTCCTCGAACCTCTCCAGAACGACAAACGGGCCAAAGATCTCCTCCTGCACGAAGAATGCCGAAGTATCGCGATGCTCAACCAGCGTCGGAGTCAGGAAGAATCCGTTGGCCAGATCGCCGTTCGGCCGTCCGCCACGCAAGACAACCTCATCCGCCGCAGCGATCGCATTCTCGATCCTGCGCGAGACTGCGGCAAGCGACGCCGCATCGATCAGCGGACCCATGTCCGTCTCTGCTGACAGGCCGGAGCCGATTTTCAGGTTTGTGAGAGAGGACCGCAGCGCCGCCTTCATCTCCTCATAACGCGACGCATGTACCAGAACACGCCGCGCCGCCGTGCACTGCTGTCCGGAGATGATGGTCGCAGCAGCAGCGAGCTTTGGCGCCACCGTCGCGATATCTGCATCCTCAAAGACAAGACAGGCCGACTTCCCGCCGAGCTCAAGCGACAGTTTCTTCATCGTCGGCGCAGCCGCGGCCATGATCCGTTGCCCGGTCGCATTCGAGCCGGTAAAGCTGAGCACGTCGACCTCGGACGAAGTGACGAGATATTCCGCCACCTCGTGCCCCTGCTCGTTGACGAGATTGACGACGCCGGCAGGAAGCTGCTCGACGTCGCTCAGGCACTTGATGATCTCGGCAGTAACGAGAGCTGTCTGCGGCGCAGGCTTGATCACCGCCGTGCACCCAGCGGCAAGGGCCGGCGCCAACGCGCGGATAAGCAACACCGCGGGCGCATTCCACGGAATGATCAGGCCGGCAATGCCTGCCGGCTCCCTTAGCATCGTCGAGAACGTCCCCGGCTCGACTTCGAGAACGTGGCCCGGGATGTGACGCGTCAATCCCGCGTAGTAGCGAATCTCCGAGACGCTGGCCGCGATCTCGCCACGCGATTGTGGCAGTGGTTTCCCGTTCTCCAGCGTGAGAAGGCGCGCCAGCTCCGCACCGCGCCGCTCCATCCGGTCTGCCCATTCCAGCATGACCAACTGGCGAAGCCGCGGATTTTGCGACCAGCTCGGACGCTCGAACGCACGACGAGCGCTCGATACGGCCGCCTCCGCGTCCTGCCTTCCTCCGACCTCGAAACGGCCGATCACGGCTTGATTGGAGGGATCGATGCTAGGAGCCGCTTCGCCGGACGAGGCTTGCTGCCAATGGCCTCCAATCAGATTGCGCGCATGAAGAGACATTATCTAACCCATACTTCAGTGATGACGTCGTGGCATGACGGCCAATGGTCGCTATTTGAACTGCCCTTTGGTTTCGGGGATCACGGCTGCCCCGATCAGGTAGATCGCGAAGACCGCAACCGAGAAGATGGCGAGCGACGTCGGAATCGCGGTCGCCTCCGCGCTCACCAGCGACACGAAGGTCGGCATCATGCCGCCGAGCGCAAAGCCAATGTTCCAGGACAGCCCAGTACCGCTCGCGCGCACAGCCGTCGGGAAACGCTCGTTCAGGAAGATCAGCACCGGTGCATAGCCGGCATTGCCGATAAAGGCGATCGCAAGCGCATAGAGCGTGATCTGCGTGATGTCCTTCGTCGCAGCAAGGCCCAGATAGCACAGCGGAAGCAGCACGATGGCACCTGCTCCGACCAGGAGAAAGGTTTTCTTCCGCCCTATCCTGTCGCTTAGCGATCCGATCAGAACAGCCGAGAAGAACGACGAGACGCTGGCGCCCATCAGAATCAGCGACGAGGTCTGGTTCGGGATCGCGTTGATGATCTTCAGGAAGCTCGGAAGATATCCGGAGGTCAGATAGTAGCCCGCTCCGCCGCCGAACGTGATCAGGAGATTGAGCAGCAAGATCCTGCGATACTCCCCTGAAAAGATTTCCTTGACCGGAGCCTTGGGCACCTCTGCCTTACGTGTCGCCTGTTGCCGCTTTAGCTCCTTGAAATAAGGCGACTCCTCAAGGTTCTTGAAGATGAACCAGCCGAGCAAAGAGCTCAGCAGGCCGGAGAAGAACATGACGCGCCAGCCCCACTCCGCGAAGGCTTCACCGGGAAAGATCGAGGACGTGATCAGGAACACGAACGACGCCAGCAGCGCGCCGATCCCGGCGCCACCACCACCCACCAGACCAGACATCGCCCCGCGCCAACTTGCTGGCACGGATTCCGTGCCGATCGTATGGGTCGAGGCCACCACCCCGCCGACGAAGACGCCCTGCACCAGGCGCAGGATCAGGAAGATGATTGGCGCGATCACGCCGACCTGGGCGATCGTCGGCAGCACGCCGAACGCAGCCGTGCTGATGCCGACACCGAAAATTGCGACCAGCATGGCGCGCTTGCGTCCGTGCACATCGGCATAATGGCCGAATACGGCCGAGCCAAGCGGCCGCATCAAGAGCGTGACGGCGAACGATCCATACACTGCGGCGAGCGACAGCGCGGCGTTGCTCGACGGAAAGAACAATGCGCCGACGACCGGCGCGACGTAGAGCAGAATGAACAAATCAAAAAGATCGAGCGCCCAGCCGAGCACCGAGGCGATGATCGCGTTGACCATCTGTCGATTGTCTGCCGACGTCCGCACATTCGCGACCGACACGTCCATCTCAGCCATATTTTCTTCCCCGTTGAAGATTGCCGCGGCGGCTGACGGCCGTCCGCGGCGTTGTTAGCTGCGTTCTTTCGTCGTCAGCGCCCGACGAACTTGGGCGGACGCTTGGCGTTGAAGGCTTCGACGCCTTCCTTGAAATCCTCGGACTGACGCAGCCGGCTGTAGCAATGGCCCTCGAGCTCGATTGCGATCGTGAGCGTCGAGTCTTCGGTGTCGTTCAGGAGCTTCTTCGCGGTGCGCTGTGCCAACGGCGAGAAGGAGCGGAGTTCGTCAACCAGCCTGTCGGTTGCCTTCTCGAGTTCGGCGTCCGGCACGCATTCGGTTGCAATCCCCCATTCGAGTGCCTGTTTCGCCGAAATGCGCTTTGACCGCATCACGATGTCCTTCGTGCGCGTAATGCCGACCATTTTCTGCAGGCGTGCCGACCCGCCCGACCCCGGGATTTGCCCGAGCTTCTGTTCAGGCAGAGCGTATTGTGTGGTCTCGGAAGCGATGCGGAAGTCGCAGGCGAGCGACAACTCGAATCCGACGCCGAAGCAATAGCCGCGATTGGCGACAATCACCGGCTTGGCGCAACGCGCGGGCGCCGCGATATTCCAGGCCAGTTTTGATACATGCTCCGGGCTCGCTTCCATGAAGCCGCCGATATTGCCTCCACTAGAAAAATGGTCGCCCTCGCCCCGCAGCACGATGACGCGAACGCGCGGATCTTCATCGAGCGTCTCAAAGGTCAGCCGTAGCTGGTCGCGCTGCGGCATCGAGACGACGTTATAGGGCGGCCGGCCGAGGATGATGTCGGCGCGCTCATGCGCCTCGTCGATCTCGACCTTGAACCCATCGAGCTTGGCGAGACGGGGGTCGGTAAAGCTGTACGGTGACGGCATGTGGTTGTTTCCTTTCGTTGGTGTCGTGTGATCAGGCTGCATCCGAGGGCGGCAGGCGCTCGGCTTCATATTCTCCGGCTACGAGCAGACGCCGCAGCAGCTTGCCGACCGGCGATTTTGGAATGGCGTCAACAAACACGTAGCGCCGCGGACGCTTGAAATTGGCAAGACCTGAGGTGCGGCAAAACTGCTCGAGCTCCGCCTCGGACACTGGTCGGTTGCGCCTGACGAAGGCGGCGACGATCTTGCCCCACTTCTCGTCGGCGAGACCGACCACCGCCACTTCGGAGACCGCCGGATGCAGCGAGAGGCAGCTTTCGATCTCCACCGGCGAGACGTTCTCGCCGCCGGTGATGATCATGTCGTCGACACGGCCCGTGACGAACAGGTCACCATCGGAATCGACGAACCCGGTGTCTCCGGTAAAATACCAGCCCTCGCGCAGCGCCTTGGCGTCGGCCTCCGGCCGCCGCCAATAGCCCTCGAATGCCTCGTCGCCGGCGAGCAAGGCGATGATCTCGCCCTCTTCGCCCGGTGCGGCAAGTTCGACGGCCGAGCGGGCATTGATCCGCACCACCTTGATATGCTGGTTGATGCCGGCCTTGCCGGCCGAGCCGGGCTTGGCCGGTGCGTTCTGATCGATGGTGAACGTGTAGATCTCGGAGCTGCCGTAATGATTGACGAACAGGTCCGGCTTGAACAGTTCGCTCAACTTCTTGAGCAGACCGTCCGTCATCGAGGCGCCGGCAAAGCCGAGCTTTCGCACGGTCGATATGTCTATCGCCGGGAACGCCTCGTGGTGAACGAGGTCGTGATAAAGGGTCGGCACCAGATAGAGATTGGTGATCTGTTCGCTCTCGATCAGGGCCAGCGCCTGGCGGCTGTCGTAGCGTGGCAGGCAGATGAACGTGCCGCCGATCAGCGACATCGCGAGCAGAGAGCGCACACCCATGGTGTGATAGAGCGGCATCACGCCGAGCGTACGCTCGTTGCGGCCATAGAGATTTTGCGCGACATGCGCGACCGCAGCCGCGCGCTCGGCGCGATGGCGGCGCGGCACGCCCTTTGGTTTCGATGTCGTGCCCGACGTGTAGAGCATGATCGACCATGCATCGGCGCCGACCCGAGGCTCGGCATCCGGGGCGCTGCTTTCCACCATCTCCGCGAAAGCCAGATCTCCGTCGGCATTCATACCGACCGCGATGCGTTGCAAGCCGGCCGCGCGCGTGGAATTTCTCACAGCGTCGGCGGAGACATCCTGATAGAAGACAGCGCAGGCTTCGGCATTTTCGATGCAAAAGTCGAGTTCGTCGGCTTTGGCGCGCCAGTTGATCGGCGTGATTACGAGTCCTGCAAGCTGACAAGCCCAGTGCAGGGTCGCGGCCTCCCAGCGGTTCTGCAGCACGGTGACGACGTGATCGCCGGGTTTCAGCCCGATGCGGTCGAACGATGCTACGAGCGCCGAGATCTTGCCATACCACTGCCGATAGGTAAGGCGAAGCTCGCCATCGACGATTGCAAGCGCATCGGGATCACGCGCGACGCTTGCAATAAAACTGCTGCCGAGATCAAGCATCTGACTTCTCTTGGGTGGTGGTGGCAAGCTCGGCGGCTGCTTCCAGCGCCGCCTTTACGATCGGGGTGTAGCCGGTGCAGCGGCAGAGATGGCCGCTCAGGAGATCGCGGATATCGGCTTCGCTTGGCGCCGGATGCCGGCGCAGGTAATGGTCGAGCGACATCAGGATGCCGGCGGTGCAGAAGCCGCATTGCAGGGCGTGGTTGCGGCGAAACGCTTGTTGCAGGATGCCGAGCCGGTCGGGCGACGGAGCAAGCCCCTCGACCGTCTGGATCTCGCAGCCATCCACCTGTGCCGCCAGCGTCAGGCAGGAGCGCGTGAGCATGCCGTCGACAATGACGGTGCAGGCGCCGCAAACCCCGTGCTCGCAGCCGACATGGGTTCCGGTTGCGCCGATCTGCTGGCGCAGGAAGTCGGACAGTAGCATGCGCGGCTCGGCTTCGGCTTCAACCGGCCTGCCGTTCAGCTTGAAGCGAACCGGATGACGGCCATCGGCGCTGAGACGGGTCATTGCAGCACCTCGCGCACCAGATCGCGACCGATGATCCGCACCAGATCGCGCCGATAGCGCGCGGTCGCGTGCACGTCGTCCCGCGCGTTGAGCTCGTAGGCAAAGCCGTTCAGCGCGTCATCGAGCGCGCTTCGGTCCAGGCGCGGCCAGTCCCGCGCCATCGGGACATCGGCGACGCCGCCGACCGCTAAGCGGACCCCCTTCGGAGTTGCAACCGCCGCACAGGCCACTATGGCGAAATCACCATGACGGCGGGCGACTTCGCGAAATGCGCATCCGCCGCCCGGACTTGGAAACGATACGGCTTCGATCAACTCGTCCTCGGCGCGGGCGGTCGCCATCATGCCAAGAAAGAACTCGCTTGCTGCAACCCGTCGGCGCCGCCGCGCATTGCGCAGATGCACCTCGCCGCCGAGGGCGATCAGCGCGAGCGGCATCTCGGCGCTCGGGTCGGCGTGTGCAAGCGAACCGCAAATAGTGCCGCGACTGCGCGTCTGGACGTGACCGACCCAGGGCAACGCCAGCGCAAGCAGGGGCAAAGTCCGCGCCAGCTCCGGCCATGCGAGCAAGGCGGCCTGGCGCACGCCGGCGCCGATCGTCACCACTCCCGCCTGCTCTTCGATGCGGTTGAGCTCCTTCAGCCGCATGATGTCGATCAGGAGTCTTGGCTTGGCGAGGCGCATATTGAGCATTGCCATCAGCGATTGGCCACCGGCCAATACGCGGGCATTGCCGCCCTCTTTGGAAAGTCCCTCAAGGACTTCGTTGACGGATTCGGCGCGGACATAGTCGAAGGCGGCTGGTTTCATCGTCGCCCTCCAAACAGGCTTGCGAGCTTGCTGAGCAGGGCAAACATCGAGAAGCCGCTTGCAGGCGCTCCACCGCCGGCGTGGCGCGCTAGTGCCGCAAAAAATTGTCCGATGATCACGCGCGTCGCGCCGTCGAGCAAGCGGCCGCCGATGCTGGCCACCTTACCGCCGATCGCTGCGTCATAGCTGTAGCGCAGCCGTGTACCGCCTCTGTCGTCGGGCTCGAGCGTGATCCGTCCCTCGGCGTGACCGAAGCCGAGCGCCCCCTCGGCTTTCCCGCGCAACGTCACCGCATGCGGCGGATCGAGATCAAACAATTGTACATCGGCGCGATAGCGTCCGCTGACCGGCCCGATACCGAGCGTCACGTCGGCGCGGAAATGCGTGTCGGAGACCTTGTGGACCTGCTCGCATCCGGGGATGACAGCCTGCAATGTCTGGGGATCGAGCAGCATCGTCCACACCTGCTCCGGCGCCCCGTTGACGGACGCACTGCCCTCGCCGCGCAGCCGGCGGTCTCCTTCGCGTGTGAGCGCCGCCCTCGATTGTCCCGTCGGCGGTTCGGGCTCCGGACCACGCACCAAATCGGCGAGCTTCGCTGGCACCAGCGGCAGCGTGACGTCGGCAAGGCCCAGCGCATCGGCGACGGCATTGGCGATGCAGACCGGCGTTGACATGCAATTGCCTTCACCGACGCCCTTGGCCCCGAGCGGGGTGAAAGGCGACGGCGTCTCCATATGGATGATCTGTGGCTCAGGGACTTCGGTCGTCGTCGGCAGCAGATAGTCGGCCAACGTTCCGGTCAGAAAGCTGCCGTCAGCGGCATAGGCATATTCTTCACAGAGCGCCGCCCCCAACGCTTGCGTGAAGCCGCCGCGGATCTGCCCGTCCACCATGCCCGGATGCAGGATGGTGCCGCAATCGTGCATGGTCACGTAGCGATCGATACGGGTCTCAAACGTCGTGCGGTCGATCTCGACGCCGCAGAAATCGAAGATGAAGCCGTGGCAGAGCGAGGAATTGATGCGATCCTGATCGTCCGGCGGGGTCAGCTCCGGCGGCGTCCAGAACACGGTTTCGCGGATGGTCTGGCCGGCATCATCAGGCAATGAGCCCGGCGACCAATGGCAGAGCGCCGCGACTCTGGAAAAAGCAACGCGGTTCTCCAGATTGTGCTTCGACGCGACGAAGCCGCCCGCGAACACGATATCTGCCGACTCAACATTCAGTTGGCTCGCGGCGACGCGCGCAAGACGGGCCGCGATCCGCTCAGCCGCCAGCTTGGCGGTGCCGGCCACAGCGGCGGCAAACCGGCTCGCATAGTTTCCGGAGGCGATCGACCAGGCATCCTTAGCGGTATCGATTTCGGTGTTGACGCGAACGTCCTGCGGCTTGAGGCCGAACACGTCGGCCACCACCTGCGACAGCACCGTGCGATGGCCCTGCCCCTGCGGCACGGAGGCGACATGGACCGTGACGCCCCCGACGGGATCAAGCGCGACCGTTGCGGTTGCCTGCGCGCCATTCTTCGGCCCGGCCTTGCGACGTTCCGCCGCCGTAAGCACGGTCGTGATGTAACCCATGTTGGAGACGCTGGGCTCAACGACCGCCGTAAAGCCGATGCCATAAAGGCGGCCTTGCGCTCGCGCCTCATCGCGTCGCGTCCTCAGTTCTGCGAGTTGTCCGTGCTCGACAGCCCTGGCGATCGCCTCCTGATAGTTGCCGGAGTCCAGCAGCGCGCCGGTCGCTGTGCGATAAGGGAAGGCGTCGGCCGGAACGAGATTGCGCTTGATGACATCGAGCGGATCAAGGCGCAGCCCGATCGCGATCCGCTGCACCAGGCGCTCGAGCGCGAAGTAGACTTGCGGTCCGCCAAAGCCTCGGTTGAGGCCGGTCGGCGTCTTGTTGGTGACGACGACGCGGTTGCGCACTCTCACATGGCGGATATCGTAGGCGCCGGTGAGATTGCCGTGCATGCGGTAGAGCGTTGCGGGCTCGGGCGCGCGCAGATGGGCGCCGCAATCCTCGACCTGGTCCCAATCGAGCGCGAGGATCTTGCCATCAGCGGTGACCGCAACTGAAAGCGTCGTGGCGCGGTTGGTCGCCGAGACCGAGGCCGTCAGATGCTCCAGCCGATCCTCGATCCACTTCACGGGGCGCCCGACGGCGCGAGAGGCCGCGCTGATCAAGACGATGTAGGGAAAGATGCCCTGCTTGACACCGAAGCTGCCGCCGGAATCCGGCGGGGTGCGCAGCCGCAGCCGATTGCCCGGTACCTTCAGCGCACGCGAAATCACGGTGTGAATGCTGAAAGGGCCCTGGAAATTGGCGAGGATGTCAAAGGCATTCTCAGCCGCATCATAGGTGGCAATGACACCATAGGTTTCGATCGGCGTGCAGGAGTTGCGCGGATAGCGGATGTCGATTGAAAAGCGATGCGTTGCTTCGGCAAACGCCTGCTCGGGATTGCCGTAGGAAAAACTGCGATCGCTGGCAAGATTGCCGGGAAAGCCATCGTGCAGGACAGGCGCATCGGCTGCGAGCGCCGCCAACGGATCGACCACCGCAGCGCGCGGCTGGTACTCGACATTGATCAGTTCGATCGCATCTTCCGCTCGGGCGCGATCGCTCGCGATGACCACGGCGACGGGCTCGCCGACATAGCGAACCCGCTCGATCGCGATCGGCCAGCATTCCACCGGCGCCTTCACGCCAACGACGAGGCTCGACGTCAGCGCCTTGACCTGCTCGCCGGTGAGGACAGCGGCGACGCCCGGCGCATGCCGCGCCGCCTCGGCGTCAACAGAGACAATATCGGCATGGGCATGTGGGGAGCGCAGGATGGCAGCATGCAGCGTGCCCGGCGGCGTGCCGAGATCGTCGATGAAGCGCCCGCGGCCGGTGAGCAGTGCGGCATCCTCGACGCGTTCGATCGAACGGCCGACCCAAGGCCGGTCTTCAGCCGTGTTCTGATCGACAGATGATGCGGATTGAACCGCGGCCTCCGCCATTCCGACGCTCCTCTCCACTGCGCTCTCCGACGCGGCGTGGAGTAGTTGTCAGAATGTCAGCCATGCGGGCCATACCGCCCGATCTCACGACCTACCAAATCGTCTCATTTGAAAGTGTGCACCGCAATATCAACTTGCAAGGCGCGAGACGTTGCGAAATTCGCGCGGACTGACGCCGGCATGATCGCGAAAGAAGCGGGTAAAATGCGCAGGCTCCGGAAAGCCGAAGCGCTCACTGAGATCGGTGACCGACGTGTCCTGGTGGATCACGGCCTCGAGCGCCCGCTCCATGCGCACCACGTTCAGATAGATCTTCGGCGAAACCCCGAGCGACGATTCAAACAGGCGGAAGAATTGTGCGCGTGACAGCCCTGCTCCCTTCGCGAACTGATCGACATTGGCGCGGGATCCCTCCTGCGCGCGAATGACTTCCGTAGCGCGCCGGATTCGCCAGTCGCAGGTCATCGCATTCATGCCGCGGATTGAATTGGGAAAGCTGCGCCACGGCGTAAAGCGCTCGATCACCGCGATCATCAGGTCCGAGAGGGTCTGCTCATGGTCGCGCACGCAACCCGGGTGCGCCATCATCTCGGTGGCAAGCTGCATCGTAAGCTGGCGGATCCGCGGCGAAACCTCACCAGAAGGCTGATCGAAGAAACCTGGCGCGCCGCTTGCGGCCCAGCCGGGCCGAAACTCCTTCAACCATTGAGGTTCGATATAAAGCGCCAGAATAAGGGCCCGCGGCCGCGCGGGATCGTGAACGTAGGCGTGCGGCTTCCAGCCGTCGACGAGCACAGCGCCGGTGTCCGTCAGCGGATAAACCCGATCTCCCACCAGGAACTGTGTATCGGCGCCTTCGACCTTCAGCAGGACATGGCAATGCGGATGCGCGTGACGCACCAGCGAACGATCCATATCCAGTAGCGCGACCCTTCCGAAGGCGCCATAAGCAATGCGCAGAGCTGTCGACATCCAGGCCTCCCTTCAGACGTAGTTGTTGCTTCGTTTCCCGTCAGCATAGGCCGGATGATCTGTCAATGCGAGAGGCACCCACGGCAAGCCATCGTCGTTACAGAGCAGCATCTCGTGCGGCCAGCGCGCGCTCGCGCAATTGCGTGAGCGTTGCGGTGGGCGTGATCGCTTCGGGATCGATCCTGAGCTCCAATATGGCGGGCTTACGTTTTTCATCGGCGAAGGCCCTGGCCCGCGCAAACGCCGCGGCAAAGTCATTGGTCTTGAGGACCAGCTCACCATAACCGCCAAAGGCCCGCGCGAGCGCGACGAAATCCGGATTATCCAGCGCCGTTGCATGCACCCGTCCGGGATATTCCTTCTCCTGGTGCATGCGGATCGAGCCGTACATGCCATTGTTGACGACAATCGCGATGACGCCGAGCCCATACTGCGCCGCCGTAGCGAGCTCGTTCGCGCTCATCAGAAAGCAGCCGTCGCCCGCAAAGCAGAGAGCGGTGCGTTCGGGATGAGCCAGCTTGGCGGCAATCGCCGCCGGCAGGCCATAACCCATCGATCCAGACGTCGGCGCAAGCTGGGTCCTGAAGCCGCCGTAGCGATGAAATTTGTGCACCCAGATGGCATAGTTGCCGGCACCATTCGAGATGATCGCGTCCGCCGGGAGCACCTCGCGCAAGTGCAGCATCACTGCGCCCAGATCAACCGGGCCCGGCATTGATCCCGGCGTCTGGTCGGAGATGAATTCGGCACGGCCTGCCGCAACCCAGGCCTTCCGCAGCCCGCCCCTGTTTGCCTGCGATCCGCCGGGCGGCCGCAGTCGCGCGACGGCCGCGGCAAACTCCGGCATGCCCGCGTTGACCAGGAGATCAGCTTGATAGACACGGCCCAGCTCGTTCGGATCGGTATGCACGTGAACGAAGCGCTGCGATGGCCGGGGCACTTCGAACAAGGTGTATCCGGACGTCGTCGTCTCGCCGAGACGTCCGCCGATCGCGATGATGAGATCAGCGCTGCGAATGCGCCGGACCAATGCCGCACTTGGACCAAGCCCGGCATGGCCGATGTAGTTTGGATGGCGGTTATCCAAAATATCCTGCCGGCGGAAGCCAGCAACAACAGGCAGATCGAAGATCTCGATGAATGTCTTGAGGTCCTCGCAAGCTCGCGCATTCCACCCGCCACCACCGACGATGACAACCGGCCGCTCGGCGTCCGCTATCATCTCAACAAGGCGCGAGAGCTGATCAGCGCTCGGATGCGCCGCAGCCCGCCGAAACGGCCTCGCATCCGCAGCCACGACCTCCTCGGCCAGCATATCCTCCGGCAGCGAGACCACGACCGGCCCCGGGCGTCCCGAGACCGCGACATGAAAGGCGCGGCTGACCAATTCCGGGATGCGCTCGGCGCGGTCTATCTCCACGACCCACTTCGCCATGCCGCCGAACATCTGACGGAAATCGACTTCCTGCCATGCCTCGCGTCCCAGCATGCCGCGGGCAACCTGCCCGATGAACAGGATCATCGGCGTCGAATCCTGCGCGGCCGTATGAACGCCGATCGCGGCGTGGCTTGCGCCGGGTCCTCTTGTTACGAAGCAGATGCCGGGCTGGCCGGTCAGCTTTCCATAGGCCTCGGCCATGTGGGCCGCGCCAGCCTCATGACGCGTCACGATGGTCCGGATCGGGTTGCCGGCCCCGGCCAGCGCATCGATTGCGGCGAGAAAGCTTTCCCCCGGCAGGCAGAATACCGTGTCGACGCCGTGGATCTTCAGCGTATCGATGAGGATTTCGCCACCGCTGCGCGGGCCTGAGGTCGTCAACATCGATCGTTGCTCACCCGACGATTGCTTGATGACAGAGAGCTGGCCATCGATCATGCCCTACGCTTCCAGGGAATGAGGCGATGTTCGATCTCATCGAGCACGATCGAGAACAGGAATCCGAGCACCGCGATCACGAGAAGCCCGACATACATCGTGTCGACGGTCAGCACCTGCCAGGCATTCCAGATCATGTAGCCGATGCCGTCATTGGCGGCGACCATCTCGGAAATCGCGATCAGGATCAGGCCCATTCCGACCGCCAATTTGACACCGGCCATGATCGAAGGCAACGCTCCGGGCAAGGCGATGGTTCGAAACACCTGCCACCGACTGGCCCGGTAATTGTGTCCGACGTCGAGATAGATCTTGTCGATGTTGGCGACGCCGACCACCGTATTGATGATGATCGGGTAGAACGCGCCCAGCGCGACCATGACCACCTTCGACATTTCGCCGAGACCGAAGATCAAGAGCACCAGCGGGAGAATGGCGCTCTTCGGGATCGGATAGGTGGCGGAGATCAAAGGATCGATCGCCGCACGCAGCGGCCGCGATATGCCCATGGCAAGACCAAGGAACAACGCGGGCACGCCGCCGAGCAGCATGCCGAGCGCGAGGCGCTTGAGACTTGCGATGACATTGGCGCCAAGCTCACCGGAAGCGACCAACGTGGCAAACTGATGAACGATGGCCGATGGCGGCGGAAAGAAGCGCGCATCGAGAAGCCCAAATTGGGCCGCGAGCTCCCAGAGACCCAACAGCACGATGGGCGTGACGACACCGACTACCCTGTCACGGCCTTTGACCTCGGCGCTCATACCTTCTCTCCTTCCGCGTTCTGACGTGCGCGCTGCACCTCCTCGCGCAATTGTTCCCAGATGTGGAAGACGAGATCGCCATAAGAAGGCTTTTGCCGGAGCTCCAGCACATTCCGCGGACGCGGGAACGGCACCTCGAGCACGGCCTTGGCGCGCCCAGGATTGGCAGTCATGATCATGATGCGGTCACCAAGCGTGACCGCTTCGTCCACGCTGTGGGTGATGAACACGACCGTCTTCTTGGTCGCTTCCCAGATCCGCAGCAGCTCCTCATGGAGCAGGAGCTTGTTCTGCTCGTCCAGCGCCGAGAACGGTTCGTCCATGAACAGGATTTCCGGGTCATTGGCGAAAGCTCGCACGATCGACACACGTTGGCGCATGCCGCCGGATAGCTGATTGGGATAGCGGTCGCGAAACCGCCACAGGCCGATCCGCTCGAGCCACGTGTGGACCGTGTCAGACACCTGCGCCTCAGGGACGCGCCGCATGCGCAGACCGTAGGCGGCGTTGTCGAATACCGTCATCCAGGGGAACAGCGAGTCGCCCTGGAAGATCATGGAGTTGACCGGGCGTTTCTCATCCGTCCTGTTGACGGCGACCGTGCCTGAGCTCTGAGTATCGAGCCCGGCCAGGATACGCAGCAATGTGGTCTTGCCACAGCCGCTCGGGCCAACGATCACGAAGAACTGCCCCTGCGGAATATCCATAGTGATGCCGTCGAGGGCAACGAAGCCCGACGTTCCGAAATACTTGCTGACACCAGACAGCGAAAGCTGTGGTGTCGACGACACCAGCTCCGGCCGGCCTTGTCTACTTAACGTGCTCGCAATAGCCATGACGTATCCCTGCGATTTGCCGTTAGTTCTCGACCGGCTTGTAGGAGCCAAGCTTCTGCACCGCCTTCTCGGCGAATGAGGAATCCACGACGTCTTCCACTTTGGCAGGCCGCTCAAGATAGCCGTTGTCGGCAAAGAACTTCAGATCATCGGCCATGCTCTTCACATTGACCTTGCCGTCGGGATCGATGCCATTTGGCACCATCTTCTGAAACAGGTCGGGATCCTTGAGACCCGTGCTCTTCATAATGGTCTGGATCACCTTGTCCGCGCCCTTGCCCGTGAATTTTCCGCCAGCGGTGGCATCGTTATAGACGCGCGCCGCCTTGAGGTAGGCAATCATGAAGCGCTCGGCGACGGCCGGACGCTTGGCGATGAAGTCACCGCCATAGAGCAGCACGGCAACCTGCTGATCCGGATAGCCATCGGCGACGAATTTCACGGCGACGCCGCTATTGATGGCCTGCGTGACCGACGGCTCCGTCGTGATCGCCGCATCGATTGCACCGGTGGTGAAGGCTGCGATCTGCTGGGGATAGTTGATATAGTTGTGCGTTACGTCCTTGTAAGCGAGCCCTGCGCTGCCCAGGATGTGGCTGAGCTTTGCGTTGGTCGCTGCACCCGGACCAACCTCGCCGAATTTCATTCCCTTCAGGTCCGCAACAGTCTTGACGCTGCCGTTGTCGACCAGCGCCTTGCGGACGAGCAGCGGCATGTAGTCGTAAGAGCGCGGCGTGGAGCCCTTATCGGCAACGACCTTCACATTGATGCCGCGCGCCACCGCATTGTAGAGCCCTGCGGAAGACGCTCCTGCGCCAACGTCGATCTGCCCTGCGCCCAGCGGCGCAATCATCTTCGGTCCGGAATCGAAGCTGATCAGCGTGACGTTGAGATTCTGTTTGGCAAAAAACCCACGTTCCGCGGCAAGATGAAAGACAACATCGCTGACCACGTTGTTGATCGCGACCTTGACCTCGTCGGTTTTTTCTGCCCGCGCCGGCATCATGCCCGATGCCGCGACCGAAACGACAACCAAGCTCGCGCGAATTATCCTAGAGAACATCCACCACCTCCCAATGTTTATCTGCTACCGTCCGTTCTGCGGACGCTTCGTTGTCAATGTGCTCGGATCAACCTCTTGCCTATCGCGCCCGTGCAAGAACGCGGGAGAGCGCGGCATTGGGATCCTTTTGCAGGACCTCGGCGAGGTTGACCTCCTCCTCGCCCTTGACATGGATCCGCTTGAAATCGAACTCGGGCGCGCCGACCGGCACCGTCGCGTCGAACCCCATCTTGGCGCTGATCCCGTTGCTCGTGGTTGGATCGAGCTTGGAGCCGAGCGCACCGGAAACCACCAGAAGATCGCGGTCGGCCTGGAAACGTGTCGCCACCGCCCACTCGATCTCCTCGGGATCACCGATGTTGACGTCCCTGTCGACGACGACGACCTGCTTGATGTCATAGTGGGCGCCGAAGGCAGACATGATGATGTTCTTCGGCTCGCCGTCGGTGATCTTGTCGATCTTGACGGCAAGGTGATAACGACAGGTGCCGCCGCGGGTAAGGCGTACATCGAGCACGTTCGGAAAACTGCGCCGCAGATGCTGCAGCAGCGTCGCCTCGCGCGGCACGCCGCCGAGAACGAGATGCTCGTAGCCACCGCCGACGATGGTATGGTAGATCGGCTCGGCGCGGTGAGTGACCAGATCGACCTCGATCACTTCGCGATCGGCGCGCGGTCCGTAGTATTGGGGAAATTCGCCGAATGGCCCTTCCGGCTCACGAACCCCGGGGAGAATTCGACCTTCGATCACGATCTCGGCGTGGGCGGGAACCCGGACGGAGTTGGTCTTGCACTTCACAACGTCGACGGGACGACCGAGCAGCGCCCCGGCAATCCCCATCTCGTCCTCGTCCAGCGCAGCAATCGCCTGCGATGCCAGAATCAAGGCCGGATGAACCCCGATGACGATGGCGATCTCCAGCGCCTCGCCTGCTTCCTCGGCCGTGCGGAAGTAGGAAAGTGTATGCCGGGGCAACAGCAGAATGCCGATGCGGTTCGGACCGCTGATCTGGCAGCGATGAATCGACACGTTCTGAATGCCGTTGCGCGGATTGCGCGCGATCAACAGTCCCGCCGTGATATAGGGGCCGCTATCGCGCTCGTTGTGTTTCGGGATCGGCAACTGCCGGATCAGGTCGACCTCGTTATGGACGACCTCCTGCACCGGCCCGCTTGTCACTTCCAGGCTCGGAAGCGGCGCACGCGCCGCCGCAAGGAAATGCGTCAACAACTGCTCCTCGCTGACACCGATGGAATCGGCCACCCAGTCACGGCCCGCGAACAGATTGGCGACCACCGGGATGTCGTGTCCGCCGGGTTTTGGAAACAAGACGGCGCGGTCGCGCTCAAGCCGCTTCGACACGGCAGCAAGCTCATCGACCAGCCCTACTCCCTCGCGGGCGACGGCGAGCTTGCCGCGCTTGGCGAGGTGAGCGAGCCACGCGCGCAAATCACTCGGCGCCTCCGCCGCAGCGGTTCTGGCCAGGTTCTCGGTCCGCATGTTGCGATCCTTTCCGTGGTCTTCTTCAAGCATAGGGAGCAATTTTTCGTGGCGAACGACGCTTCAATGCCTCATCCTCGCCCCAGCGGCGCACCACGCCGATGTCGATGTCGAACAGGTCGAGCACACGCCCGACCGTATGCTCGACCATGTCGTCCAGGCTGTCGGGCTTGGCATAGAACGCCGGCACCGGCGGCGCGATGATCGCTCCCATCTCTGAAAGCGCGGTCATGGTGCGTAGGTGGCCGGTGTGCAGCGGCGTCTCGCGCACCATCAACACCAGCCGGCGACGCTCCTTGAGCACGACGTCGGCGGCCCTGGTCAGGAGCGTCGTGGTGACGCCCGACGCAATCTCCGACATTGATCGCATCGAACACGGCGCGACGATCATGCCTGCCGTGCGAAACGAGCCGCTGGAGATCGAGGCTGCCATATCATCGATGGGGTGACTAAAATTGGCGAGCGCCCTCACCTCGGCAATCTTCAGGTCGGTTTCATAGGCGAAGGTCTGTTCCGCCGCCTTCGACATCACCAGGTGCGTTTCGATACCGGCGTTGCGGAGCAATTGCAGCAAGCGCACGCCGTAGACGACGCCGGAGGCACCGGAAATGCCGATAATCAGCCGTGAGGGCGTCCGATCCTGCATGATGCTTCGCTTCTGCTCCCTGGTGCCGCGACGCAAGTGACGCCAGGCGTCGCGGCCATCGAAATGAATGTTGTTTGCCTGGGCGGCGCGAAATAATGATTGATGATTAACTCGATCATCCAAAATGATGCCTAACGGCAACCGGCAACACCGGCGCGGACAGGAAGGAAACACCAATGGAACTCAGGCAGATGCAATACTTCCTTTGCCTGGCGGAAGAGAGGAACGTGACCCGCGCAGCCCGCCAGCTCAACATCGTACAGCCGGCACTCAGCATGCAGATCGCCAAACTTGAGGCCGAGCTTGGCCAAAAGCTGTTCGAGCGGAGCATCAACGGAATGACGCTGACGGTCGCCGGCGAAGCGTTCTCGCGGCTCGTGTTTCCTATCGTGCGCGACGTCGAATATGCCAAGCAGGAAATGGCGCGGCTCAACGGCCGTATTTCCGGCCGGGTGTCGGTCGGACTGATTACTTCGGTGGCGCAGAGCACGATGGCGAGTTCGTCCGCAACCGTTGCTCATCTCTATCCGGAAATCACGCTCTCGGCCTGCGAGGGATACACGGAAACCTTGACCGACTGGGTGAATTCCGGGCAACTCGACTTTGCGCTGATCAACGTGCCACGCCGGCGCGTTTCGCTCGCCACGCACCATGTGATGGACGAAGAGATGGTGTTCGCCTGTCGAAAGGATGCGCCGATCAAGCCACCGACGAACCTGCGTTTCGGGCATCTCTCCGAGTTCGACCTGGTCATGCCATCGAAACGGCACGGCCTGCGCATGATCCTGGAGGAGCATGCCACCACAGCCGGCATCGAATTGAAGCCGAGACTGGAGCTCGACACCCTGCCCGCGGTTTGCGACGTGATCGCGACCACCAATCTCGTGACCGTGCTGCCCACGATTGCACTTCAACAGTCCCTGGCGGACGGCAGGGTGAGGGCGCACCGCTTCGCCGAACCGCGCATCGTCCGATCGATCGCCTGGGTTCATCATCCGCGCCGAATGGTGTCCGCCGCCGCCAGAGCCGTGCTGGACATCATTCGCCACGACCTGCTCGAGGCCGCAACATCGGCAAGCAACTATGTGCAGCCGGCTTCCGGAGATACCGCGAGGCGCCGAGCTATACGGCGCGCCAAGTCGCGGTAGCCATCCTGCCGGCAATCATCAGAAGCTATCGCGGTCATCATCCCTAATTATTTGCGGTGATGACGAGACGCGTCCTATGAGAGATGCGGTCACGCAACCAAGGATGCTTTCTCATGACGGGCGATCTTCGCCGCTCCTCACCGCGCGCGCAAGCCTGGGGTGCCGGCAGCGGAACAAGCCCCGAGGCTCGCTTGCGTCAGCGTTTGCCCACGCTGGATGACATCGAGCGCCGCGCCCGCCGCCGTATCCCGCGCTTCGCCTTCGATTTTCTCGAGGGCGGAACGGGTGACGATCTGAACACGCGGCGCAATCGACTGGCGCTGGATGCGGTGGAGTTGGTCCCCCGCTACGGCAAGCCTGGTCCCGTTAGCACTGAGGTTGAGCTGTTCGGCGTCCGTTGCGCCGCGCCGATCGGCATCTCTCCTGTGGGAATCGACGGCATCATCTGGCCCGGCGCCACGCGGATTTTCGCAAGTGCAGCCGGCAAGGCAAGGATTCCTTATATTGCCGGCACGCTCGCCACCGCCACGATCGAAGACGTCGCCGAGCTTGCGGGTCCTTATGCCTGGTTTCAGCTCTACGGACTGCCCGCCGACGACCACGCCGTCACCTTCGATCTGATCAAGCGGGCGGACGCAGCTGGCGTGCGAGTGCTGGCGGCGACGCTGGATGCACCGGTTCGCTCCAAGCGTCCTCGTGATCTGCGCAACGGCCTGGTGGTCCCATTTCGTCCCACGCCAAGAACCATCTTGGACGTGGCTCTGTCGCCGCCGTGGCTGCTTGCGCTCGCCACAGCGGGCACGCCGACCTTTCGCAACATGGAGCGTTACGTCGAAAAGCCGCCGACGCTGGCGAAAACCGCCGGCTTTGTACAGAGCCAGATCAAGGGCACGTTCTCCTGGGATGTCATGAAGCGGATGCGGGATGCCTGGTCAGGCGCGCTGGTCGTAAAAGGTGTCATTCATCCCGATGATGCCGAACAGGCGCTTGCAGTGGGAGTGGATGGCATCATGGTCTCCAATCATGGTGGTCGCCAGTTCGATGCTGCGCCTGCTGCGATCGACGTCCTGCCCGCTATCGTTGCAAGAGTCGGGACGAGAGCCACCGTCCTGTTCGACAGCGGCATACGATCGGGCCTTGACGTCGCGCGCGCTATCGCACTCGGCGCCAGCGGCACATTTGCGGGGCGCGCATTCCTTCTCGGGCTCGGCGCACTCGGTGGAGGAGGCGCAGCCTATGTCGCTGGACTCTTGAAGGAAGAGCTGGAGACCGCGATGGGAAAGTTGGGCGCGCCATCGCTCGACGCGCTCGCGCAACTCACGCGCCGCCACCGCGGCGCCTTTGACTTTACCTGACTGAAGGGGAGACAGCGTTGTGCACATCATCGCGACGGGAGACATGCTGACGAACGACCTTGGCGACCGTCTGCGCGCAATCTTGGGCTCCCAAGGCCTGGTCGAGCCGAATGCTGAGTTCGAGCGCTATTGTATTTCTTTCGACGGCGCGTTCCGGGGACCCGCGCAATATGTCGCGCGCCCCTCCTCCACTGCCCAAGTTTCTGCAGTCGTGACCGCATGCCGAAAGGCAGGCATTTCGATGGTACCTCAGGGCGGCAACACCGGCCTGGCGGGCGGTGCTCAGCCAGTCGACCCCCGCAGCGTGATCATTTCGCTGGAGCGGATGCGCGCCCTACGCGCGGTCGACCCGCAGAACGACACCATTACGGTCGAGGCAGGGATGCCGCTCGCAGAGGTGCAGACGCATGCAGTTGATGTCAACCGGTTGTTTCCGCTCAGCCTCGCATCCGAAGGATCCTGCCAGATCGGCGGCAACCTTTCGACCAACGCCGGAGGAACGCAGGTCCTGCGCTACGGCAATATGCGCGCTCTGACGCTCGGGCTCGAAGTCGTTCTTCCCGACGGCAGCATGTGGAGCGGGCTGCGGGGCTTGCGCAAAGACTCGACCGGCTATGATCTCAAACAACTCTTTATCGGAGCCGAGGGCACGCTCGGCATCATCACGGCCGCCACGCTGCGGCTATTTCCGAGACCACGAGACATCGTCACGGCTTTCGTTGCTGTCCCAACGCCGGTGGCGGCACTTGATCTCCTCCACATCGCCCGCAGCCACGTCGGGGAGAGCCTCAGCGCGTTTGAGCTGATGCGGCGCGAATGCATGAAGTGGGTCTTGGTGGCGCTGCCGGAAGCGATCTGACCGTTTGCCGAGGAGCACCCGTGGTACGTGCTCATCGAGGCGGCGGGCCATGGCGAACCGGGTACGCTGCGCAGTCCGATCGAGCAATTGCTGTCCGAAGCATTGGAAAAAGGCCTGGTGATCGACGGCGTGCTCGCGGATTCTGAGGCGAAGCGTCTCCGTCTCTGGGCCCTTCGCGAAGGTCAGGCCGAAGCACAGAAAGCGGGTGGTGCCGGCATTAAGCACGACGTCTCGGTCCCGGTGTCGCAGGTGCCTGAGTTCATCGAGCGTGCCGACGCTGCCCTGGCGCACGCAGTCCCGGGCATCCGTCCATTTGCGTTCGGCCATCTCGGTGACGGCAATATTCATTATAATCCGATGCCGCCGCTGGGCATTAGCTCCGGTCAGTTCATTGAACGTCGGAGCGAAATCAACCGGATTGTGCACGACATCGTCGCCGATCTCGGCGGTTCGATCAGCGCAGAACACGGCGTGGGCCAACTCCGTCGATCGGAGATGCTCCGCTACAAATCACGAGCAGAGCTGAACGCGCTGAAGCTCCTGAAGCAAGCCTTCGATCCCCACAATCTCATGAACCCTGGCAAAGTCATCGCGTAAGCCTGCCGAAGCGACGTTTGGCTTTGCGTTTTGCTCGATCCGAGGAGGACTCCTAAGGCTTCAGATCCATATCGATGCGAATGAAGTCGCCGCGATAGGTCACTTCTCCGAGGTAGATGACGCGATCGCTAGCGGTGTTGAAGACACGCCGCACCTCCGCGACCGGAGAACCAAGCGGAATTTCAAGAAGCTTGGATGCTTCGAGATCGGCTGTACCGATCGTAAGTGTCTGGCGAGCGCGGGTTATCTTGGGACTGCGCATAGAAGCCAAAATTGGAATCACGACTTCCCGCCGGAAGCGAGTCGGGTGCTTCTGAAAAACTGCCTCATCGAGAAAAATCGAGATGACGCAGTAAGGCTGCTTCTCGCGATAATGCACGCGCTTCATGTGAACGTAGCGCTCAGCCGGCGTTCCGTCGCTTGCGTTCAGCGCCGGCTTGATATTCGAGGGCTCCGATACATTGATGATCTTTGGCGAGGTGTCCTTATACATCTCCACGAGCTGCGAGAGGCTGGTCTCGACCGGGAGCCAGCGATCCTGCACCGGAGTTTGCGCGACGTAGGTGCCGCTGCCCTGCCTTGCCTCGAGAAGATGTTCATTGACCAAGATGTCGATCGCCTGGCGAATGGTGATTCGCGACACGCCGAATTCTTCGGCCAATGCCTCGTTTGGCGGAAGGCGAGCCTGCTTAGGCCAATAATTGCGAGCGATCCGCTGTCGCAGAATGTCTGCAATCTGCGCGTATTTAGGGGCGTACGTATCCGCGGAAAGCACCATCTTGGCATCCTAGAGCTATAGTTGCATTGTCCTCCAGCGTAGCCAAAAAAACAACAGCAGACCGCAAACTATCCAGCCTGGCTCCTGGAAAGTATGTGGTGCGCCCCCTTCTCGCCGATCATGATCGAAGCAGCGTTGGTATTTGCAGAGGTCACGACCGGCATCACCGAAGCGTCCGCCACCCGCAAACGATCGATTCCTCTTACGCGCAGTTCGGGATCGACCACCGCATCCGCTCCGCCCATGCGGCAAGTCCCAACGCAGTGGAACACCGTGCCGCCATGCATCTGCGCGAACCGCCAGAGCCCCTCTTCGCCCGCGAACTCCGGCCCCGGAAGAACCTCCGATTCCACCAGCCCCCGAAACGACTTCTGGTCAAAAATTTCCCGCAGCATCTGCAAACCCGCCACGACGGTCTTGCGGTCGATGGTCTCTGCAAAATAGTTGGGAACAATGCGGGGCTGATCGAGCGGATCCGCCGACCGACACTGGACGGTTCCTCGCGACTTGGCGTGAGACTGCCAGACCGATGCCGTGAAGCCGGAATAGCGATGCAAGGGCTCTCCCGGCTTGTCGACCGAGAGAGGCATAACGTTGAACTGGACGTCCGGACGGCCGCCGATCGCGTGCTGCGTGCATGCAGCTCCCCCAACTTGCCCCGCACCGACGGTAAGGGCACCGCCCTTGTTGAGGGCCCAGCGCGCGCCCATGGCGGCGAGCTTCACGGGATTGCGTACTTCATCATTCAGAGAAATTGGCCGTCTCAG
>NZ_PSRR01000085.1 GCF_004296405.1 Bradyrhizobium sp. Leo170 | reverse complement strand
CACTAGCTCGCTTTTCGCACCAGCCGGCTTGACATGTGCCTTCGGAGGGCAACGCTCATGGGGTGGTCAGGCCACCGCCTGAAATAGCAATTTGAGATGGTTGCAGGTCCCCGCAACAAACCGGCAAGTCTTGCTCGAAAACCTGCATTTGGAATCGAAGGCCAATCCCGGGATAACTCCAGCTACGTCAAGAACGAATGGAGATGCCCGCGATCACTTGAAGCCAAAACTCCCGACCTGGCGATCATCCTTGGGAGCCGGCGGTCGGACCCCGCAGGGAAGTGCGGCGACCACGAGGGTGTCAGAAGAACCCTCCGGTCGGCAGTCGTGCGCCCTTGATCTCATACTCGCCGATGAGGCGAGCCTTGTATGTTGCGGGGTTGTGCGAGGCCAGAGTTCGCGCGTTGCGCCAATGCCGGTCCAGGTTGTAGAGCTTCTTGGTGGCCGAGGCGCCGCCGACGTCAAACAGCAATCCGCCGCCACGGATGGCCAGTTCGTCGACCACGACTTTGGCTTTGGCGGCAAGGACGGCGGCTCTGTGTGCGAGCTCGGTATCGTCCTTCCCTGCATCGCGGGCGGCCGCCACCACGTCTTGAGCATCCGCCGCCGCTAGAACGAGGGTTTCGGCTGCAAATGCGTTGCTGGCGATTTGGCCGATCGTCTGATGCAGGGTGGGATCATCCACCGTCCGTTCTGCGGAAGCAAAGTAGAAGGTTCGTTCGCGGCTGTGAATCAGGGCCTTGGCGTCGCGCAGGATACTGCGGAGGATGCCGGCGTTTACGGCGGTAAGGTAAAGTTGCGGCAGCGTGCTTGCATAGAGGACGCCGTAGCCGACGCCAGGCGCATCCAATATCACTTCGTTTCTCTCAACGCGGACATTGGTAAGGCGTGTCGTGCCGGTCCCGGACAAGCGCTGCCCGAAGCCGTCCCAGTCGTCGACCAGTTCCACGCCCTGGCGATCGACCGGAATGATCGCGGACGCCATTGCGCCATCGAGCGCGACGGCGCGAACGAGCACCAGATCCGAATACAGCGTTCCCGTGCTATAATATTTGATGCCGTCGAGCCGGTATCCGTCACCGTCCGGTGTCAGCGTCGTGGACAATGCCTTGCTTCCCACGACTGGGTTCCCCAACTCGGAGTTCGCAAGACCTACGATAGCCCCGCTAATGACCGCCTGCAGCCATTTGCTGCGCTGCTCAACGCCAGCCGGGCGCGCGTAACGCTCGACGAAGGCGAAGTGATTGCGGAGGATGTGAGCGACATTGGAATCGGCTTCTCCCAGTCGAATGACGACCTCAAAGAGTTCGCGAAAGGAACTGCCTCCGCCTCCCTCCGCGGTCGCGATCCGCAAGGCCCCGAGCTTGGCCTGACGGATCAGGCTGACAGCCTCGTAAGGGTGAACGCGTTTCAGATCGCGTGCGGCTGACCCCTCGGCGATGTAGTCGAGGAGCGCCTGCAATTCGGATGAATCGGCCGTAACGGGACGAGAAAATTGAGGCGGGACGATCTTGTTCATTGCATCCATCCGTCTGCGTGAGCCAGGCAGCGCCGTGGCATTTGCTGTTGTCGGTCTCTCGTCGGCAGGTGTCAGCCGATGAGTTTCCGTAGTTTGATACGATCACTATCGATGAAGGATACGAGTGCTGTTTCGTTTCGATGTGTCATGGTCGGTTTGTCATGTCATTGGTCCAGCCAGGCGTCCTTGTACGAGCCGTAGATGCCGTCGGGGCCGGTATCGAGACCATGAAGCCGCTTCGACTTCACGCCGAACAGGCTCACTTCAAGCAGTGTGATGGATGGAAGATCCCGCTGTGCGATGCGCTGGAATTCGCGAAGCAGTTCGCCGCGCCTTGCCGGATCGGCTTCGGCTTGGCTTGCCTCGATCACCTTGTCCATCTCGGGGCTCTGGTAACCGGAGCCGTTGGTCCAACTCGCATGATTGAAAGTCTTGCTCCAGAATCGTCGATGCACGCCGATCTGCGGGTCCGCATTGGCGGCGTAGTAGGCCGTCATGGTGTCGAAATCGCGCTCGGCGAACACCTTGCGCAGCCAGCCAGCAAGGTCGTAGTTGACGATCTCCACTTCAATCCCGACCCGCTTGAGTTGCTGCCGGATGAATTCGGCCGAGCGACGGAAGTCCTCGCCGTAGGCGACCGGGAGGTGGGTGATCCTGAACCGCACGCCGTCTTTGCCGCGCTTGTAACCGGCTTCATCGAGCAGACGCTCCGCCTTGACGGGATCGTAGGGGTATTGCTGCATATCGATAGCGAAGAACTGCTTCTGCGCGCTCGGCACGGGTGTGGAGGCTGGCTTGGCAAAGCCGTACCACGCGATTTCCGCGAGCGCCTTCTTGTCGATCGCGTGCGCGAAGGCCTGCCGAACGCGGATGTCCTTGAACAGCGGCTTCTCAAGGTTGAAGTCGAAGAAATACATCGGCGCGAAGGTGCCGAACCCATAGGTGACAATTTCGATGTTTGGCAGCTTGCGCAGACGGTCGACATCCGAGAGCGGAACCGGGGTCACTGGCACGTAATGCACCTGTCCGGTTTCAAGTCCTGCTGCGCGTGCGCCTGCGTCCGGGATGATGCGGAACAAGATGCGGTCGAGGTAGGGCTTACCGAGTTGCGCGACGACACCTCCAATCACGACGTGCTTGCAGCAACCGAGGAACTCAACAAGCTTGCCGATTTCCGGGGGCCGAAGTCTGGTGGGCGGGTCACGCCCAGTACGCTGTTCCGTGCCAATGCGCTTTATTTCGATCCGGCTGACCCGAAGGGCCGCTCCGTCACGCCTCCAGGCGTTTTGGACGGCCCGCCGATCTCGCAATTCCTGCTCCGGGACGTGCCGTATGCCGCACAGTGGATCAGTGCTCAAATTCGCACCGCGCTGCCCGCCAACGAATTCCTGACCGAATACGAGGAGTGGCTGGCGATCCAGAACGGCGCCGCACCGAAGCGCCAGCTGCAGTTCGACACGACACCGCGATATATAACGACAGGAAGAGATCTCGCGGAGTATATCCACACAGGTCCTGCACTTGGGTGGGCGGCAGCACTGATCCTTGCAACCCCCGGCGGTGGAGCGGATCAGCGGTACTCCGGGATGTATCCACCGGCAGAGGCCGTGTCCCACCCATCGAACCCGTATCGGAAATCGAAAACCCAGAGCCCTGCCGGTGCCACCTTCGGCTTGGCCTATGTGCAGGCACTACTCGCCACGGGGATCAGTAACTCCGTCCGCGCAGCCTACTGGCAGAAATATTTCGTGCACAGGGCTGTGCGACCGGAAGCCTACGGCGCTCTGGCGCACCATCGCCTTGCCAATGGCGTGAGCGACTACCCGTTGCACGAGAGCTTCCTGAAATCGGAAGCCCTCGATCGCAGCAAAGCCAAATACGGCACCTATCTTTTGTCACAAACCTATCCGGAGGCCGCGCCCCTTCACTCCACCTATCCGGGCGGTGCCACGAGCGTTGGTGCCGTTACGGCTACCATATTGAAGGCGTTTTTCGACGAGAGCCGCGTCATCGCCAACCCAGTGCAGCCCGATCCGGCTGACCCGACGAGGCTCGTGCCCTATAGCGGCCCGCCGCTCACGGTTGGTGGAGAGTTGAACAAGCTCGCGGTGAATTTCGGTTTCGGACGGAATTGGGCGGGCATCCACTGGCGATCCGACGCTTCCGCCTCAATGGCGATCGGCGAGGAAGTGGCTATCGGCATGCTGCGGGACGAGCGCACCACCCTCCGCGAACCCTTCGACGGTTTCTCCTTCACGCGCTTCGACGGCAGCCGCGTGACAATCTGACAGCAGCCGGGCGACACCCCTGGCGTGAGGCGCGCCCGGTCATGTGCAGAGGAGCGGAAGCGTCGTGCCCGACAGGCTATTGATGGAAGCTGAGGGCGGCGCCTGCTCGATCCGCAAACTTCCAATGACCGGAATCGGCGCTACTCCGCCGATCCCTCCGGCAGCCGCACACCGCGCGCAGCGGCTTCGCGCCGGCATGAGCGTTTCAGACCCTACGATCCGTGAGTGATCCGATAGCGCGCCATGTCTACAGGATGATCGAACGTGGCGAGCACTTCCGCTTATGGCCCCTTCGCTGACTGGATCAGCAAAGTCGCGTTCAGGTGTGCCTCTGGCTCGGCGACCTTGCGACTGACCGTCGCGAGCACGGTGAAAATGAGTGCTGTTTCCGAAGTTGGGATGATGAACCGCTGTATTTCCCGAAATGGCGATACCTCGACGATATCGGCTCCATATACGAAATCGCTGATCGTGTCATGGCACGCCACGCTGGAATCGGAACGTGCGCCGACGAGTGCCGGCCGGCATCGCGCTAGCGCGGCAGTTTCAGGCGGCCAAGTGCCTGCTCCAATGCATAGCTTGCCCGCAGCACCAGCGCGTCGGCGCGTGGTCCAGCTATGATTTGAAGGCCGATCGGCAGCCCCGCCGATGTCAGCCCGCATGGCACGCTGGCTGCTGGCAGACCGGCCTGGTTGACCCACGATGTCAGCGTCGGAAACGGCGGATTAGCCGGATCGAGGCTGGCGATCTCGGGCGCGCTGATATTCATGACCGGCGCAAGCAACAGGTCGTAGCGCTCGAAGAAGATGTTGATGCGACTGGCGAGGTCGCCGCGGGCGACAACAGCATCCACAAAGGCTCCCGCCGGCAGCTTCTCGCCCATCTGAACGAGCGCCTGCATTGACGGATCGAGTTGGCTGACGCGCTCGCTTAGCTTTCGTCCAAGCCGGGCCGAAAACGAGAACCAATGCACGCGGTGCACGTCGGCACATGCTGGAATTTCCGCCGGATGATCGGCCTCGATCTGCGCGCCCAGGCTTTCGGCGACCTTGAAGGCCGCGCGAACGGAGGCGGCGATCTCCGGCTCGATATCGACGCCCATGCCGAGATCATCGCTGACCGCCACGCGCAAGCCGTCGATTCCCCGATCGATGTCCGCAGTATAGTCGGCGCTGTCATAGGGCAGAGCATACCAGTCGTGCGGATCTGGACGTGACATGATGTCGAGCATCGCTGCGGCATCACGCACCGACCGAGTCATTGGTCCGATATGGCTCACCGTCGGAAAGGCACCTCGCGGATGATGCGGCACGCGGCCGAAGCTCGGCTTCAGACCGTAGATCCCACTCCACGCAGCCGGCACACGGATCGAACCGCCGCCGTCGGTGCCTACGGCAAGAGGACCGATGCCCGAGGCGACCGCCGCCGCCGCGCCGCCGCTTGAGCCGCCTGGGCTGTGCGCAGGATTCCAGGGATTGCGGGTGATCCTGGTCAGCGGACTGTCGGTCACGATCTTGTGGGCGTAGTCCGGCAGCGTCGTCTTTCCGAAGATGACTGCGCCGGCCTCGTGCAGCCGCGCCACGCATGGGCTATCGGGGCCTCGCGTATCGGACTCGGCAATGGCAAGCGAGCCGAAGCGGGTCGGCCAGCCATGTGCGTAGACGTTGTCCTTGATCGATACCGGCACGCCATCGAGCCCGCCAAGCGGCGCACCGGCGCGCCAGCGCTTCTCGGATTCACGCGCGGCTGCGAGCGCGGCATCGCGGCCAATGACGATGAAGGCGTTGAGCGTCGTCTGAGTCGCCTCCGCTCTTTCGAGCACGGCCGAGATTGCTTCAACCGGTGAAAGCTCCCGCTTGCGAAAGCGCGCGACGAGTTCGGTGGCGTCGAGGTTCAGGATCTCAGGCTGCATAGGCGCTCCTCCGCTTGACATATCATTATTTTCCTATTTATCATAATAAATATAGTCAACCGAAATGCGGACCGGTCGAAGCGAGGCGACAAGACGTGGCAAGGAAGGCATCGACGGCGCGCTCGCCGGCAAATGACGCGGTGAGGGCGCCGAAGCGCGGAGACCTCGTGGTCGAGGAGATCAAGCGCTGGATCGTGACGCGCCAGCTCAAGCCCGGCGACCGGCTGCCCAAGGAAGCCGAGCTGCAGGACCTGTTCTCGGTCAGCAAGGGCACGGTGCGCGAAGCGCTCAAATCACTGGAGGTGCAGGGCTTCATCTCGGTCAGCACGGGACCGTCCGGCGGCGCCACCGTGGTCGAGGTGCCGCTCGAGCGCACCTTCCAGCTCGTGCAGAACTATCTCTTCTTCAAGGAAGTCGATGTCCGCGACATCTACACGGTTCGCAAGATGCTGGAGCCCGAGCTCGCCGCGGGTGCCGTCCCGCATCTGACGAAACGCGATTTCGAGGCCATGGAGGCGAGTATCGACACCTGCGCGCCGACACCAGCCTCGGTCGACGATGCGCTGCGCATGCGCCAGGAGGACCTGCACTTCCACGACATCCTTGCGGAAGCCAATCCGAACCCGTTCCTTCGTTTCTTCTGCCAGATGGTGAATCAGACGCTCCGGCGCCTGGTCGTGTTCGGTGCGAATCCGCTGCAATCCCACAATACGGAGCTCGGGCGCACCAACGTGCTGGCCCATAGGGAATTGCTTGCGGCTGCGCGCAAGCGCGATGTCGAGAAGGTGCGGCGGTTGATGCTCGCCCATATCGAGGAAGCCGAGACGCATGTGTTCAGGATGCACGGCACCATGAGCAGCCGGCTGGTGCTGGACTCCGAGATGCGGGTCAACATCACGCCCCGTCTGGCGCGCAAGCCATGAGCGGCACCGTCGTCGTTATCCTCAACGCGCTCACGCTGATCAGCATCCTGGCGCTGGTCGCGATCGGGCTTGCCATCGTGTTCGGCATGATGGACGTGATGAATCTCGCTCATGGCGAGTTTGTCACCATCGGCGCCTATACTCTGTCTTTCGTGCAGGCGGCGCGCTGGATGCTGCCGCCGGAAACGGCCTATTGGGTTGCGCTGGTGCTGGCGCCGCTGATCGGAGCGCTGGTCGGCCTTATCATTGAATGGGCCGTGATCCGCCGGCTCTATCATCGGCCGCTCGACACGATTCTCGCCACGTTCGGCATCAGCCTGATCCTGCAGAAGCTCATTGAGCTGAGCTTTGGCGCGCTGCCGCAGGTCGTCGTCGCGCCGGTCTCTGGCATGGTCGACCTGTTCGGCGCGCACTATCCTGCCTATCGTTTCCTGATCATTGCGCTGGGCGGAGTGGTGATCGCGGCAACGCTCGCCGCGTTCCGCTGGACCCAATTCGGCGTCGACCTGCGCGCAGTCATCCAGAACCGTGCGATGGCGGAATCGCTCGGCATCGATGCCAAGCGGCTCACCCGCATCGCCTTTGCCGGAGGTTCTGCGCTGGCCTCGCTCGCCGGCGTGCTGCTGGCGCCACTCGCCTCTGTCGAGACCCATCTCGGCACCTTCTATATAGGCAAGGCCTTCTTCGTCGTGATCCTCGGCGGCATCGGCTCGGTGCTCGGGAGTGTCGCCGGCAGCGTGCTGGTCGGCGGCGCGGAGACGCTTCTCAACTATGAGCTCGATCCTTCGCTGGCGTCCGCGCTGGTGCTTGCGCTTGCCATCGTGCTGGTACGCCTGCGGCCGAGAGGCATCGTGCCGGGCTACAGCGCCGCTCACGAGCTCCTGGGCAAGGGCTGAACATGGCACGACTCCTCGTCGCATGCCGATTGTTGTTTGCGCAGCCTGGGCTTGGCGGCCGTGAACGGGTCGGTGCGCAGATAGCCGTCGCGGCGTTTGCGGTGCTTGCGCTGTATCCCGCTGTTGGATCGGACTATCACCTCGCGCAACTCCGCGATGCGCTGCTGCTTGCGATCTTCGCGCTGAGCCTCGATTACCTCTGGGGCCGTACCCGCATGCTGGTGATGGGGCACGCGCTGTTCTTCGGGATCGGCGCCTATGGCATGGCGATTGCCACCACCAGGCTGGGCTGGCCGACCGGCGGCGGGCTCTTGCTTGGCATCGCGGTGGCCGCATCGGTTGCCGCGGCCGTAGGCTATTTCTTGCTCTATGCCGGCGTGCGGCTGCACTTCTTCGCTGTCCTCACCATGGCGATGTCCCTGATCGCGACGCAGATCGCCGCAAGCTGGTCCAGCGTAACCGGGGGCGACGTCGGAATTCTCGGCGTACCTCCGATCGAGTTCTCGGCTTTTGGCTTGCACTATTCCGGTGGCGACGGCACGGCGAGCTACTACGGTGCGCTGTTTCTGGCCTTCCTCACCATGCTGGTGCTGTGGCTTGCCTGCCGCGCTCCCTACGGACTGATCCTCGAGGCGATCGGCAGCAACGAGAACCGCGCGCGCACGCTCGGCTTCAACACCGCTCGCCAGCTCCTGATCGCCTTCACCGCTGCGGCGGCGCTCGCGGCGTTTGCCGGCGCATTGTTCGCGACAACGGCCGGCGTCGTGGCGCCCGACCTGCTCGGAACACTTCTCTCCACCGAGGTGATGATCTGGGTCGCGATCGGCGGCCGCGGCACCTTCATCGGTCCTCTGTTGGCAACTCTGCTCGTGCACGAGGCGAGCCAGACCATCAGCAGCCTCAGCACCAGCCTGTGGCCGCTGCTGCTCGGTGCCCTATTCCTGTTGATCGTGTTCGCGCTGCCCGACGGGCTCGTTTCGCTGCTCAGGCGCAGGAAGGAGGCGTGATGGGCACGCTGCTTGAGATCGAGCAGGTTGGCAAGCGCTACGGCGGCATCATGGCCATCGACGGGGTCTCCTTCACGATCGGCGAGCGCGAGCTGGTCTGCGTGATCGGACCCAATGGCGCAGGCAAGAGCTCGCTGCTCAATGTCATGAGCGGCACGGTGCGGCCCGATCAGGGGGACGTGCGATTTCGGGGCCGGTCGCTGCGGAGCCAGCCCGCGCATGCCTTCGCCAACCATGGCATTGTACGCAAATTCCAGGGCGCCAACGTCTTTCCCTGGATGACGGTTACCGACAGCCTCCGCATGGCGGGACTTGGCGTTGCGCTGCATTCCGGCCGCGCGCCGCCCGCCGTCGAGGACGTGCTCGCAACCATCAAGCTCGGCCATCAGGCCCATCGCCTGGGCTCGATGTGCTCGCACGGCCAGCGACAGTGGCTCGAGGTCGGCATGACCCTGATGTGCCGGCCGCGCATCCTTTTGCTCGACGAGCCGACCGCCGGCATGACCGCGGTTGCGACTGTGGAGATGGCGGAGCTGGCGCTGCGGCTTGCGGCGGAGATGTCGGTCGTCGTGATCGAGCATGACATGTCCTTTGTGCGCCGGCTCGGCTGCCGCACGCTGGTGATGCATCAGGGCCGCCTGATCGCCGATGGCCCGTTCGATGCGGTGTCGCACGACGAGCGGGTGCGCGACGCCTATCTGGGGCGCGCCTGATGCTCCGAATTGCAAACCTTCGCGGCGGCTATGGCGCTGGCCCGGTCCTCGACGGCGTCGACCTCGTGGTAGCGAGCGGCGAGGTCGTCAGCGTGGTCGGCCGCAACGGTTCGGGCAAATCCACCCTGATCAAGGCGGTGATGGGTCTGCTGCCGGTGGCACTCGGCACGATCGAACTCGACGGCAAGGCGCTGCTTGGTCTGCCTGCCCATCAGATTGCGCGGCGCGGCGTCGCCTATGTTCCGCAGGGGCGAGGCATCTTCCCGCGGCTCACCGTCAGGCAGAATCTCGAAATCGGCGCGCGCGCCGCCGGCGCCAAGGATGGCATTCCGGGCGACGTGCTCGAGCTGTTCCCGTTTCTCAAGGAGCGATTTGGCCAGTCTGGCGGCACCATGTCGGGTGGGGAGCAGCAGATGCTGGCGATCGCCCGCGCACTCGCTTCGCATCCGCGCTTGCTTCTGCTCGACGAACCTTCTGACGGCGTGCAGCCACGTATCGTACAGGAGATCGGCGAGCTCATTCCTGAGATCGCGCGCGCGCATCGGCTTGGCGTGATCCTGGTCGAGCAGAATCTCGATCTCGCGATGGCGGCGGCAAGCCGCATCGTGGTGCTCGACAAGGGCATGATCGCGCATGAATGCGCATCGGAACGGTTTCGTGATGTGGATGTTCAGACGCGTTTCCTCGCGATCTGACACAAGTGTTGGAGGGGGCCATGGGCTTATCGACGATCACGCGCCGCAGGTTCGGCGGTCTTGCGGTCGGCCTCGCCGGCGCAGCGGCCTTCCCGCGTGCATTGCGCGCGGCCGAGGCGATTCGGATCGGTTTCCTGGGGCCGCTGAGCGGCGCTCTCGCCTTTGTCGGCCAGACCAACCAGAATTGCCTTGATCTCGCGGTCAGCGAGATCAACGAGGCCGGCGGCATCGCCGGGCGGATGCTCGAGGTGATCGCCGAAGACTCGCAGATGTCGACCAAGACGACGCTCGACAAGGCGCGCAAGCTGTTCCAGAGCGATGGCGTGGTCGCCGTTACCGGCATGGTGCTGCCGTCGGAGCGCGAAGCGGCGCTCTCCATCGCGGCACAGGTCAAGCGCTACGTGCTGTTTCCCAATTTCGATGAGGGGCGCTGTCATCCCAACCTGATCTGCACGGGGCTTTCGATCAACCAGAGTACCGTGCCGATGGTGCGATGGCTTACCAGCAATGTCGGCAAGAAGATCTATGTTATTGCCTCCGACCTTGCGACCAATCGCCAGATCATGCTCGGTAGTCTGAAGGCCGAGCTCGATGCGCAGGGCGGCACGCTCGCGGGCGCGCAGTTCTTCCCTTTCGGCGCACGCGATTTCGGCCCGGCCCTGCAGCAGGTCGCCGCCGCCAATCCCGACATTGTGTGGCACGCGATTGGCGATGACCCCATCACGTTCGTCAAGCAGTATGCAAGCTTCGGCATGAAGCCGCAGTTGGTAACGCCCCTGGTCCACGAATCCATTGCGGCCGCAACAGAGGATGCGTCGGTCGGTAATATCGGCGTGGAATCCTCCTATATGAGCGTCGATACCGAAGCGAATCGCGCTTTCATCGACGCCTACAGCAGACGCTTCGCGGATTTCACGCCGCGGCGCGTACGCGGCAAGGTCGTGATGCTGCCGCACGGGGAGAAGACCTATGTGGCGGCAAAGCTGCTCTCGGAAGCGATCCGGCTCGGTGGCGGCACGGATTACGACGCGCTGCGCAGCGGTTTCGGCAAGGTCACGCTGGCCGCACCCCGCGGCACCGTGAAGGTCGATCTCGCCGCGAGCCATCTCGTCTGCGACACGCTGGTCGGCAAGGTCATGCCCGACCGCGGCATCGACGTGATCGCGCGGCTCGGGGCGATTGCGCCCGTATGCACGGGAGCAAAGGGATGATCGAGCTCGGAATCGATGCGCTGACCGAGGGCTATCGCAGCCGCGCCTTTTCACCGGTCGAGGTCATGAAGGCGGTGCTCGCACGTGCCGCCGAGCTGCAGCCTGTGCTCAATTCGCTTGCCGCGATCGATGAGGATGGCGCGCTGGCGGAGGCGCGGCAGTCGGAAGCTCGGTGGCTTTCGGGCACGCCGCGCGGCGTGCTCGATGGTGTGCCGGTCTCGGTCAAGGACCTAATGCCGACGAAGAACATGCCGACCCGCCAGGGCTCCCGGGCGATCACGCCCGATGCGATCCCTCGCATCGATGCGCCGCCCGCGGCACGTTGCCGCGAAGCGGGCGCGATTCTGTTTGCGAAGGCAACCACCTCCGAGTTCGGCAACAAGATCGTCACGGAATCGCCGCTCAACGGTATCACGCGCAATCCATATGATCGTGACCGCGCGTCGGGCGGCTCGAGCGGCGGTTCCGCAGTCGCGGTTGCCACGGGGCTCGGTCCGGTAGCCATCGCGACCGATGGCGGCGGCTCGATCCGGATTCCCTCCGCCTGGTGCGGCGTCGTCGGCTTCAAGCCGTCGTACAAGCGCGTGCCGACATTCGGAGGAGAAAACACCGGCTCGCTGAGCAATGTCGGGCCGATCGCGCGCAGCGCGGCGGATGCCGCCCTGCTGCTCAACGTGATGGCGCAGCCCTTTGCTGGCGACTGGCAGGCGACGCCTCCTGACGGGCGGGACTACCGTCATGGCTTGAACGACGGCGTTCGCGGCTGGCGCATCGCCTTCAGCCCCGATCTCGGCATCGCCACGGTACAGGAAGATATCGCAGCGGCAGTAGCGGCAGCCGCAAGGACCTTTGCGGAGGCGGGCGCCATTGTCAAAGAAACGGAGGTGCCGCCGCTGGCCGGCTATGTCGAAAGCCGGCTGCATTCGATCCAGTGGATGGTCAATCTCGCGCAACTCCTGAAGCAGTTTGTGCCCGAGCAGCGTGTGCTGATCGATCCGGACACGGTCGAACTTGCGCGTATCGGCTCCAAGCTGCCAGCTTCCGTGCTGGCCGATGCGCTCGCGGCGCGCGAAAAGCTTGGGCGTGAGATGCACGCCTTCTTCGCCGACCACGATGTCCTGATCTGTCCGACCTTCCATGTCGAAGCGCCGCCCGTGCCCGGGCTGCCGGCCGAGCTGCGCGAGGCGCCGCGTTTCACCTCGTGGTGCAATCAGACCATGCAACCGGCAGCGTCCGTGCCATGCGGGCTGACCCGGGCCGGCTTGCCCATCGGGCTGCAGATCATCGGCCGACGCTATGACGATGCACGCGTGCTACGCGCCGCCGCAGCCTATGAAGTGGCGCGTGGAGCTTTTCCGGGGCCGACATGAGCGATCTCAGGATTGTGCGTCTGGTCAGTCATCTCGACGAGATCGGAGAGTCGCGGCGCGCCTGGGCGGCTGCTGTTATCGCCGCCGACCCTGGCGACGAATTGGAGTCGCTGATGGTGCTTGGCGAGCGGCTGGGCGACCTGCTCGGCAGGCGGTCCGTTGCATTGCTGGATGGCGCGCCGGCAACGGCCTACGGCAAGAGCGCCATCGTCGGCACAGCGCTTGAGATCGAGCACGGCGCCGCGATCCTGCATCCGCTGCTGGGGAAGCCGTTGCGTCGGCTCGCCGGCGATGGCGGTGACGTGATGGATGCCTGACATCTTGCCTCCGGGTTCGAAAGAGCCGCTTGGGCTCTGGCGACACATATCGAATGGCTTTGATGCGAGAACAATCCATGCTTTCATGACGCTACTGTTTACGAATTGGAGACAATCGGGATTGAACGATGGACAAGGTGGCCAGCCTAAAGGCCTTCGTGAAAGTGGTGGAAACCGGCAGTTTCTCGGAGGCGGGCCGCCAGCTACGCCTGTCCAGGTCGGCGATCAGCAAGTACGTCGGCGATCTCGAGGAAAACCTCGGTGTGCAGCTCCTCAATCGGACCACGCGGCATGCGAGCCCGAACGAGAACGGTCAGCTCTATTTCGAACGCGCGCTCGTCATCCTTTCCGAGATGGATGCCGCCGACCAGGCCGTCACGCATTTGCAGTCGGCCCCACGCGGACTTCTGCGCATCAATGCGCCGATGTCCTTCGGCACCATAAAGCTGGGCCCGGCGCTCGCCGACTTCATGCTCAAATATCCGGAAATGCAGCTCCAACTCGTGCTGAGCGACGACCTCGTCGATCCCGTCCAGGACGGTTTCGACGTGCCCCTTCGTATCGCCGAGCTCGAATCCTCCAGCCTGATCGCGCGGAAGATCACGCCTATGCCGAGGGTGATCTGCGCATCGCCGGACTATCTCGAGAAGCACGGCATGCCATCGCACCCGCGGGACCTTCGCGATCACATCTCCCTGACGTACGGCTTCCTGCTCACCGGCAACCAGTGGAAGCTGACTGGTGCCGACGGAGAGCACTGGATCCAACCCGCCTGGTCCCTGTGCGTAAACAACGCCGAGGTGCTAGGCGACGTCGCCGTCAAGGGAAGGGGAGTGGCGTTGTTACCCGAGTTCATCGCCGGTGAGGCGCTGAAGAGGAAGCAACTGCAGGCGATCTTGAAGGGCTTCTCGGCGCCGCCACTTACGCTGTATGCGATCTACCCGCCGACACGACACCTGTCGGTGAAAGTCAGGCTTTTCATCGATTTCCTCGTCGAACGCTTCGGGCGCGAACTCGATGCCCGAGGAAGTTGAAATGGCTTCCAAGACTTCCGATCCATCGCCTCGGATATATCCCCCGTCGGTCTCGTTCGTGCGAAGAGCCGGCCCGATCGCGGTCGCTGCCGGCAGCGCGGACAGCTTCGCCGAGACCGAAACCTGGCTACTGGAAGAGGCCTCCGCCGAGCGGCAGATGATCGACCTCCTGGTTAAGCTGATCTGTCGAATGAAGGTGGCTGGCTCTTCGGTCGATCGACTTACCCTGCACATCGGCACGCTTCACCCCCAGCTTGTCGGTTTCGCGTGGGTCTGGAACGCCGACGATGGCTTCTGCGACGAGGTGCGGGTCGCTGACGCGACTGTCGATTCCGATGCCTACAGACTCAATCCGCTGCAGCGTATCGTCGAGACCGGCGAGACGATACGACGAGCGCCGAACGAGAGGTCGGCGCAGGACGAATTTCCGCTCATGATCGAGCTCGCGGCCGCCGGCATGACCGACTACGTTGCGATTCCCTTGTCGGGTCTGGACACACGTAACGTGATCACCGTCGCAACAAAAGCTGGCGGCGGCTTCGCCGGGGCGGAAATAGATTCATTGACCCGGCTCTTCAAACTATTCGCCTTGCATGTGCAACGGCACAGCGAGTTGAAGATCTCCGAAAACGCGTTGGCAGCCTACCTTGGTTACGGCGCCGCTGCCAAGGTGCTCGAAGGCGCAATCAAGCGCGGTGCAGGAGACTCGATCCGCGCCGTGATTTGGGTCTCGGACCTGAGAAATTTCACGCAGATGTCGGACGTTCTGGCCCCGGCCGACATGCTGGTGCTGCTGAACGCCTACTTCGAAGCGATGGCGAGCGCCGTGTCCGCTCACGGCGGCGAAATTCTCAAGTTCATCGGTGACGGCATGCTCGCCGTCTTTCCGGTGAAGATCGGCGTCGCCGAAGCGTCGCGCGCGGCCGTCTCGGCGGCGAGGGAGGCAATTGCCAGACTCGAAGCTTCTAATCGGAAAATCCGGGTCGCGTCCGACGCCGAAGGCCACCCCTTGCTACGCGCGGGCATCGTCCTTCACGAAGGTGAGGTCTTTTTCGGCAACATCGGCGCCCCGGATCGCCTGGACTTCACGGTCATCGGCGCAGCCGTCAACGAGGCTTGCCGCGTGGAAGCGCTCACCAAGACGATAGGCCGGGACCTGCTCATGACGGAAGCCGTCGCCCGACACGTTCCCCATGATGTCGAGTATCTCGGTGAGCACCAGTTGCGAGGAATCTCCGCCCGGATGTCCGTGTACGGAATGGCGGGATGACGACTTCATTGGTCCGGCCGCTGCTCGTCAGCAGAAGGAGCCTCCATGGCTGCCGTCGACCTCCTCGGTTCTGCCAGCACTAAGCTCGCGTAGCGGTCTCTCTGCTGACGGTCTTGAGCGTCGGATAGTCGAGGTATCCGGAATCCGAACCGCCATATATCCCGAATGGTTGCGGTGAGTTGTAGGGGCCGCCGGCTCGAATCCGCGCCGGAAGGTCCGGATTGGCGAGAAAGAGGCGACCGAAAGCGACTGCATCGGCCTCGCCGGAGTTGACGATCCGGGCGGCGCGCTCCGGGGTGATACCCGCGTTGACGATGAGCGGGCCGCGATAGTGCGCGCAAAATATCGGAAGCATCTTTTCGTAGTCAGGCGCTCCGGTCCAGGCGTTGGTGTCGGCAAGGTGCAGGTATGCAAGCCCGGCAGTCCCCAGCCATCGCGCAAGTGGCCCATAGGTATCCTCCGGTTTCGGGTCCCGGGTGCTGTTGTAATCGGCGAAGGGTGATAGCCGCAGTCCTATCCGCGAACGCGGCATGACATCGGAAATCGCCGACACGATTTCCTGAAGTAATCTGGATCGTCCTTCGACGCTCCCGCCGTAGTCGTCGGTCCGCAGATTGATGGTGGGGGACAAAAACTGGTGGATGAGATAGCCGTTGGCGCCGTGGATCTCGACGCCGTCGAATCCTGCGCGAACGGCGTTGTCGGCTGCGAGCCTGAATTCGTTCACGACGCCTTGAATCTCTCCGAGAGTCATCGCGTGCGACGGCGTAGCGGTGATCCGCACATATGCGCCGTTGGCGAGGAGCGCCCACACCTGCAGCCGATCCAGATCGTCGTTCACGCCCGACGGAGACGGCGGTTGCTTGTCGGACAGCAGGCCACGCGCACTCGCGCGTCCGGCGTGCCAGAGCTGCGCGACAACGCGCCCCCCTTCTTTGTGGATACGACCGACGACCGCTTTCCATCCCTCGGTCTGTTCGTCGGTCCACAGACCGGGCGTCCGGTCGAACGCGAGGGACATCGGTCCCACGTTGACGCCTTCGGTAATGATGAGGCCGGCGCTCGCGCGCGCGGCGTAGTATTCCGACGCCGAGGGATTGATGATGCCCCGCTCGTCGGCGCGCGAGCGCGTCATCGGGGCCATGACTATCCTGTTGGCGAGATCGAGATCGCCCAGGGTCGTCGGATGAAAGAGATCCGCCATATTTCACATTCCTTCGAGTTTCGGATCCTGGTCGATCGGGCTAGTCGGTGCTTCTTTCGCGCGACCAGCGATTTCCCAGCGCAAGACCGTATTGGTAGAGAGCGCAGCCGTATTCGAGCTGCAGCCGCTCGGTGGACTGGAGCGCGACGTCGACGTTCGCGCGCGCCGACTTCAGAGCGCGTGCGAGAACGGAGGCCTCGTAGGCTGCCTTGGCGGTTCCCCCCGCGGTGTGGGGGCGTGCGACGAACGCTGCGTCGCCGGCCAGCAAGATTCGGCCGAACAGAGTCTTCGGCACCGTCACGTCGAGGATCGTCTGGAGGAAAGGATCGCGCGTTTCCGAGATTAGTGCGGCCATCTTCGGATGAAGCTCGCGCAAGGCACGCGCCTTCAGCGCGGCAACGGTGCTCTGCGGCGTCGTACCTCGCGGAAGCGAGGATCGATGCCGTACGCCGTTCCTGTCGGTCAGCACGTTCGCGAGGTCGGCGAGAGCGACATGCACATACCAGACCCAATTGAGGCGCCGCGATCCGGTCGTGACGGCGCCGTCTTTTCCAGGGATGAAATACGCAAGCATGTGGCCGCCGCTGCGGGCCTCGGAGAAAGTGAAAAGGTCGTCGAAGAAGGACAGAAGATCGGGAGGCACGACGCGTTCATCCAGCGTGCCCCTCCAGGCAACGTAGCCGGCATATCCCGCCTCGACGTCGGGAAGCATTGCTCGCCTCGTTGCGGAGCCCGAACCGTCGGCGGCTACGAACAGATCGCTTTCGACCACGGTGCCGTCACCGAGGGTCGCCGAGACCTTGGAGCCGGTCTGGATCACGGTCGTCACCTCGGAGCCCGCGCGATAGCATTCATCCGGAACGGCGGCCCGCAGCGCTGCGTGGATGGCTTCCCAGGAGGTGAATTCCTGCGGCATCTCCTGCAGGACGCCGTCTCCGCCGTTGTGATCGAGATATCGCCTCCCGCGGCAGGACGTGAAGGGGAGTGGGCGTACGCCATTTTCCGCGAAAAATCGGGTCAGTTCGCGTTGGACAACGATCCCGGCTCCTCGGGCCATCATCGGGCCGGGCACGCGTTCATGAACCCTTATGGTCGCGCCGAGCCTTCGAAGCGCAATGGCGTTGCAAAGCCCGGCAATCGACCCGCCGCTGATCGTAACCGTGAAGTCATGATCGGCATGCCAACTCATCCGCCACTCCCGATTTGCAGCTTCGAATGGGTCCGTCACGTCAGTGACGCGATGCCTTGTCGGGTCGGAACGAAAGCGTCGGTAGCTGCAGGAGCAGACCCGCTGTCGCAAGCGCAGCCCCGTAGCCGCAGACGCCGAGCCAGGACAGATGCGCGTATGCCCAACTTGCCCCGAGCGATCCGAGTGAACCGCCGACGAACATTGCCGTCATGAACACGGTGTTCAGCCTGCTCCGTGCCTCCGGACGGAGCGCGAAGATCAGGTGCTGATTTGAAACCAGCGCAGCGTTCACGCCGACGTCGAGCAACACCACCCCGACGACCAATCCCGCGATGACGTCCCAGCCCGCGAAAACGACCCAGGAGGAAAGCGATACGGCGGCCGCGATCACAATGACCAGGTGCGGACCCCGCTTGTCGGCCACTCGACCTGCGAGAGGCGCAGCGAGGATGCCCGACGCACCGATGACGCCGAACAGGCCGGCGATTTCCGGTCCGAGTCCGAAGGCGGCTTCCTGAAGGTGCAGGGACAGGACGGTCCAGAAGGCGATGAATGAGGCGAACAGCATCGCTTGCGTTGCCGCCGCCAGTCGAAGCGCCGGTTCCTCGACGAGCAGGTGAACGAGCGAACGCAGCGCGGCAGGGTATCCGATGCTTTGCGTCACATGGTGGCGCGGCAGGATCAAACGGACCAGTACGGCAGCGCCGAGCGCCAACGGGACGCCGAGCCAGAACATCTCGCGCCATCCAAAATGCGATCCGACGAACCCGGCTATCGTGCGGCTGAGGAGAATGCCACCCAAGATTCCACTCACGACCGTTCCAACTGCGGCGCCCCTTGTGCGGTCATCGGCAAGCGTCGCGGCGAATGGGACGATCTGTTGGGCCACGGTGGCTGCGACGCCCAGCACGAGCGATGCCGCGATCAACGCGAGCGTGGACGGAGCGACGGCGGCGAATGCTAGAGCCGCCGCTAGAGCGACGAATTGCACGGCGATGAGACGCCGTCTCTCGACAAGGTCGCCCAAGGGAACCAACAAGAGGAGACCAACCGCGTAACCGAATTGTGTGGCTGTGGGTATGAGACCGATTGTCGAGGAGTTCGGGTAGTTTGCCTCGATCAGGCCGAGCAGAGGCTGGTTGTAGTAGATGTTTGCAACCGCGATCCCGGCGCAAACCGCCATGGCGAACGTGCGCGCGCGGGTGAGTTCGGGGACCTGTTGGTCCGTCGCAATCGTTGACGTTGACATGGCGGCAAATCCTCGTTTCGTCGGCACGCAGTCTCGGTTCCGCGCGCCCGACACTTGACCTCGAGCACGATCGAGAGTTAATTATCAATCGATAAATAACAAGGGATCGTCAAAGATGGATGGCTCCTATGCGCCGATGGTCGCGTCTGCACGCGGCCGCAATGGTGTTGGCGATAGCCACTTGCCCGCATGCTCGCTTTCCAGATGGGAGAGTCTTCGTTCGATCGTTACGCTGCGGGCGAGCGGGCGTATTGGATTCCGTGCGCACGCTTTGGATCGGCTCGTCGAGCCGTGATCGGGAGATTGTGCAAGTCTCGCGTCAAACTGAAAAGATGGCGCCAGCACCAGCCTGATATGGCGATCGCATCCTGGAGGGGAGGGCGATGAAGCTCAGGTCGGTTCTGCTTACACTGCTTGCCATCGGGGTGATCGGCGGGACGGCGTCATTTTTTTGTGCTTTGGAATCGCCAATCCCGCCCGTCGATGCGCGGTCGCTCGGCGTGCCGGATCGTGCGGCGGTGCGCCGCGGAGCCAGTCTTGCTCTCCTTGGAGATTGCGCCACATGTCATACTGCACCCGGCGGACTCCCATACGCCGGAGGGCTTGCGATGCCGACGCCCTTCGGAACGATCTACTCCACTAACATCACGCCGGATCCGGAAACAGGCATCGGGCGCTGGTCGGAGCAGGCCTTCATTCGCGCTCTGCGGTCCGGCGTGGATCGCGAGGGCCGTCACCTTTACCCGGCTTTTCCGTACGACCATTTCACGCGCGTATCGGACGACGACGCGAAGGCGTTGTACGCCTTCTTCATGTCGATCGATCCGGTCAAATCATCGGCGCCGCCCAACGAGCTTCCGTTTCCTCTCAACGTTCGTCTGACGCTGGCCGGCTGGAAGCTTCTCTTCCTTCGTCAGGCGCGGTTCGTCGCGGACCCATCGAAGGATGAGAGGTGGAATAGAGGGAAGTATCTGGTGGAGGGACTCGGCCACTGCGGCGCCTGCCATTCCCCCCGAAATCTCCTCGGTGCGGAAAAGACGTCGGCCGGTTTCGCAGGAGGCGAAGCCGAAGGTTGGCGCGCCTATGCGCTCGGTCGAAGCTCACGATCGCCGGTCGCATGGGACGAAGCCGCCCTGGCGGACTATCTCGCGCGCGGCTGGCACGCTTTGCATGGGACCGCTCAAGGACCCATGGCGAACGTGGCCAACAACCTCTCGCAGGTCGACCCCGCGGACGTAAGGGCAATGGCCCATTATCTTGTCTCTCTCGGCAAAGGCGAGGGGCGGAATGATGTGGAGAGGACTCGTTCTGGTCCGGGACGCTTGCCGCAGGCCGGCGGCGCTCAGGCGGCGACGCCCTCCATCCCATCAGAGCCGGGCGGCGCGATCTACGCCACCGTCTGCGCGTCGTGCCACGATGCCGACAGACCCTTGCCGCTAGGCGGCTCGAGACTCGATCTCTCCACAGCGGTTATGGACGAGGTGCCCACCAACCTGGTCAATCTGGTGGTGCGGGGAATACCGGCGGCTAGCGGCGCTTCCGCACGTCCTATCATGCCCGGTTTCGGTGATGTCCTAGACGACCGGCAGATCTCCGATCTTGCCAACTATTTGCGTACCCGGTTTGCCGGAAAGCGGCAGTGGGACGGGTTTGCGAAAGCGGTCGCGAAAGCAAGAGGTGGCCGGTGAGTCGGACCGAACAAGGACTTAGGAGGCTCGGTAAAGCAACATGACAACTTTGATCGTCAACGGCGAGCGCCGATCCATCGAGGCGAGCCCTGACACTCCGCTGCTCTACGTTCTCAGGGACGAACTCGGTCTGAACGGCGCGAAATACGGTTGCGGGCTCGGGCAATGCGGCGCCTGCACGGTCATCGTCGATGGCAAGGCCGTCTTCTCCTGTGTAACGCCGGTGATGGTGTTGGAGGGACGGACGGTCACCACGTTGGAAGGAATCGGGAGCCAGGACGCGCTTGGCCCGATGCAGCGCGCCTTCATCACCGAGCAGGCCGCACAATGCGGCTACTGTATTTCCGGCATGATGATGCGTGCTCATGCGTTGCTGAGTCGCGATCCGCACGCCACCGATGAGTCGATCAGAGCGGAGCTGCAGCCTCATCTTTGTCGATGCGGCACGCACATGCGAATCTTGCGTGCGATCCGGCGCGCCGCAGAAGAGATGCGGCCGAAGACGGCCGACGCGAGGACGGAACGATGACGCATGCTGTCTCTCGGCGCAGCGTTCTGGCCGGCGCCGGTGCGCTCATCGTCGCCTTCCGGTTTTCCGGGGCGTATGCACAGACCGAAACCGGCACGGGTGGAGGACCCTCGAAGCACGGTTTGCCGGGAAGCCTCGACGACAACCCGAGAATCGACGCCTGGATTCGCATCGACGCGTCGGGCGCCGCGACGATCCTCACCGGCAAGGCCGAACTCGGACAGGGCCTCAAGACCGCGCTTCTTCAGGTCGCGGCAGAGGAACTCAAGTTGCCGCTCGATCGGCTCTCGCTGGTCACGGCCGACACCGCGCGGACGCCCAATGAAGGCTACACGGCTGCCAGCCACTCGATGCAGGACTCCGGCACCGCGATTCGGAATGCGGCGGCGCAAGCGCGCGAACTGCTCCGGGACGAAGCGGCCCGCAGATTCGGCGTACCCGCCAGCTCGCTGCAGGTACGCGACGGCGAGGTGTTTGGTGCTGACGGCGTGCGGCTTGGTTACGGCGAATTGGTGAGCGATCAACTGCTGTCGGTCGACGCTAAGCCGATCTCGCGCTTGACCTCGCCGGCAGACTTCACCGTGATGGACCGACCCGTGCCAAGGGTCGATATTCCCGCCAAAGTGAACGGTGGGGCTGCCTACGTCCAGGATCTACGTCCAGAGGGGATGCTGCACGGTCGCGTCGTTCGCCCGCCGAGTTACGGCGCCACGTTGCGGGACTGCGATGTCGCGCGGGTCGAGCGGATGAGCGGCATCGTCAAGGTCGTGCGGGACGGCAATTTCCTCGGCGTAATTGCGGAACGCGAATGGGCCGCAGTGCAGGGAATGCGAACTCTCGCGGCCACGACGAATTGGATCGAACGGCAGGAGCTGCCGGACGAGGTGGATTTGCCGGCCGCGCTGATGAAATTGCCTTCGCGCGACACCACGATTCACGACACGGGAAATCCCGGCGGGCCGGGAATCCTGGTCGAGGGGACCTTCAGCAGACCTTATCTTACGCACGGATCGATTGGGCCGTCGTGCGCGGTTGCGCAGTTCCAGGACGGAAAGCTCACGGTTTGGACCCATACCCAGGGCGTGTTTTTCCTTCGCGATGCGATCGCCGGCATGCTGCGGATGCCCACCGAGAACGTGCGCTGCATCCATGCGGAAGGTGCCGGCTGCTATGGCCACAACGGCGCCGACGACGTCGCGGCCGACGCGGCGATGCTGGCTTTGGCAGCACCCGGTCGGCCGGTCAGGGTCCAACTGATGCGTGAACAGGAGCACGCGTGGGATCCGTTCGGGCCCGGCATGGTGGTCAAGCTGAACGCGGCGGTCGGCGCGGACGGCGCGATTGCTGATTGGCACCACGAAGTGTGGAGCCAGTCGCACATGATGCGACCCGGGCCGCCGGGCACGCTGATCGCGGCCCGACTGAAGTCGGACGCTTTCCCGCCCGCGCCACCCGTAGCCCTTGCGCAGCCCGAAGGTGGCGGTGACAGGAACGCAATCCCGCTCTACGCGATCGCGAACTGCAAGGTGATCAGCCACTTCCTGCCCGACATGCCCTTGCGCGGCTCTTCGATGCGCTCCTTGGGCGGTTATCTAAACGTCCTCTCGATCGAAAGCGTCCTCGACGAATTGGCGGTTCGTTCACGTCAGGATCCCGTGGCGTTTCGGCTTCGGCACATTGAAGATCCACGCGCGCGCGATGTCATCGAGAAAGCGGCCTCGCGTTTTGGGTGGACCACACGGGCTAAGTCCTCGGAAGGCACCGGGTTCGGGTTCGGCTTTGCGCGCTACAAGAATCTTGAGGCCTGGTGCGCGGTGGCCGTCGAGATCGAGCTTTCCCGGCTAAACGGTGTCATTCGTGTCCGTCGCATCGTGGCGGCGGTGGATACGGGGCAGATCGTGAATCCGGATGGCGTCCGCAATCAAATCGAAGGTGGCATCCTGCAGGCGATGAGCTGGACGCTCTTCGAGCGGGTGACGTTCGACCGTACTCGCGTCACATCGGTGGACTGGTCGGCCTATCCGATTATGCGGTTCGATCGCGTCCCCGAGTCGGTCGAAGTCCATCTGGTGGATCGGCCGGGCGACGCCTTCTATGGCGTCGCCGAGGCTGCGCAAGGGCCGACGGGAGCAGCCCTTGCCAACGCAATCAGGGATGCGACAGGCGTCCGGTTCCACGATCTTCCCATTACGTCGGCGCGCATAAAAAGAGCGATAGGGCCGTGATTGGTTAGAGCGTTTTCGAGCGAAGTGGACACCGGTTCGCGTGAAGAAAACGCGTCAAAACAAGAATCTAGAGCTTCGGTTCTGATTCAATCAGAACCGAAAATGCTCTAGCCCTTTTCCTTCGCCGGCAGAACGGAGCGGACGCCGCCGAGGAACGTCGCCACCTTCGCATCAATGATCGAATTGACGTCCGTTTCGAGCGGCATCGAATAGATGAACTGGCGTACTCCGAGATAGAAGATCGCCGCATGAAGCCCCCACACCATCTCGATTTCGAGAACGGTAACCGGGAGTTCGCGGGTGGAGGGACGTCCGTATTCGAGCCTGATCTCCTCGATCACCTTTTCGAACGCGCGTTCGCGCAGCATTCTGAGATAGCGGGCGTTCAATCCTAGGTCCTTGAGGCCCGCGAACATGAACAGGCGGATCCACTCATAGGTGAGAATGACCTCGGCGTACTCGCGATAGAACTGGATCAACCTGGTCTTAAGGGGGACCGAACGATCGGTGATGATTTTCTCCCACGACGGCTTCCAGCGCTCGACGAAAACCTCCTGATAGACCCGCTCGATGAGGGCTTCCTTGCTCGGAAAATAGCGATAGAGCAGGGGCTGGGTGATACGCAGGCGCCTCGCGAGTTCGCGGGTCTGTCCTTCGAACCCGTGCTCGGCGAAGAACGAGACCGCTTCTCGCGCGATGATGGCCTCCCGCTCGGACGGGTCCAGCCTCTGCTGCTCTCGGATAGGCGTTCTGGGACGCGCTCTGTTCGGCTTCTTCACACCTGATTCGTGGGCTTGAGTGCGGTTCTGCAACTTCATACACCGATTTCCCGTCCTGTCCGATCCCGCTAGCCGGTTCGTCACTTTTTGTTTATCGATCGATAAATAGTCATTGACTCAAGTCAATGCCGCCTCGATAATTGATCAAACGATAAATAGCGGCCCGACAACTCCCGTCCGACCGCACCGCAAGGGAGGCTGCTCATGACGAACGATGGCTGGACGGGCAAAACGCGGCCGAAGGCACTGGTGATCGGCGGATCCATGGCCGGACTGTTCGCGGCATTGCTGCTGCGCCGGGAAGGTTGGAAGGTCGACGTATACGAACGTATCGGCGCCGAACTGGCAGGCCGAGGCGCGGGAATCGTCACTCATCGCGAGTTGTTCGAGGTATTGGGGAGAGCTGGCATCGACACGGAAGCGGCCGCAGTCGGGGTCGCCGTCCCGGGGCGGCGCGTGCTCGATGGCAGCGGCCACATCGAGGGCGAGCTCAAGTTGCGTCAGGTCCTCACCTCGTGGGGGCACCTCTATGGGCTTCTGAGGGCAGCCTTTCCGGCGGAGAACTACCATCACGGCAAGAACCTTGTGGAGGTTGCGGAGGTTGACGACCGCGTGGCGGCGCGGTTTTCCGACGGCTCCGAAGCTTCGGGAGATCTGCTGATCGGCGCGGACGGCATTTTTTCGTGCGTCAGGGCGCAGCTCGCTGCGGATGTCTATCCCAGATATGCCGGCTACGTCGCGTGGCGCGGCCTCGTCGAGGAACGAAAACTATCGCCGAGGACCCGCGCGGAGCTGTGCGACTGGTTCGCTTTCAGCCTCCCTCCCGGGGAGCAGATGCTCGGCTATCCCGTCGCCGGCGCCAACGAAGAGATGGATGTCGGCGAACGTCGCTTCAATTTCGTTTGGTACCGTCCGGCCGACTCCGGCCATGGGTTGGCCGATCTCCTGACGGACATCGACGGCGTCCGGCACGAACTGTCGATTCCGCCGATCCGGATACGCCCCGACGTGATCGCCTCGATGCGTCGGGACGCGGAGCGACTGCTTGCACCGCAGTTCGCCGAGGTCGTCCGCCTCACGGACCAGCCGTTCATACAGGCCATCCTCGATCTCGAGACGTCGCGAATGGTCCTCGGACCCCGAACGGTGATCCTGGGCGATGCGGCTTTCGTGGCTAGGCCGCACGTCGGAATGGGAGTGACGAAAGCTGCGGGAGATGCGGCCGCTCTGGTCGACGTATTGCGGGCCCATCCGCGCGATCTGCCCGCCGCGCTCGCGAAATTCGAGTCGACCCGGCTTCCGTTCGGAGCCGCGGTCGTCCGCCGCGCCCGCGATCTCGGCGCCTACATGCAGGCGCAGATTGCCACTGCCGAAGAACGGGCGATGGCGGAACGCCACCGCACCCCTGAGGCGGTGATGGCGGAGACCGCTGTCACGACGGGAATCGCTGCGTGACCGAATTCAAAAAAGGAGGAGGGGACCAACCAATGGACCCACAGGCCATTCAGAATAGTCCCGTGTTCAGACAGCTCGTGAGCGAGCGCGCGCGCCTCGGCGTCGGCATGTCGATCGTCATGACGGTCGCGTATTTCGCCTACATTCTGACCGTCGCATTCTGGCCCCGTTTGCTCGGGCATCCGCTGTGGAGCGGCGGCGTGATGACCTGGGGCGTGCTAATCGGCGTCGGTCTGATCGCCTTCGGATTCCTGCTGACCGCTCTCTATGTCCGGCGGGCGAATTCCCGTTTCGATCGGCTCAGTCAGCTCCTGCTGGAGGATTTTCGATGATTGCGCGCTCGGGCTACGCAGCCTTTACCGCAACCGCAGTCGCACTTGCTTCTGAGCCTGCGGCGGCGGACGCGCTGACTTCCGCGGGCGGCGCTCGGCAATCGCTGAACGCAACGGCGATTGTCATGTTCCTCGGCTTCGTCGCGGTCAGTCTCGCCATCACACTATGGGCGGCGAGACGGGGCACGAACACGGCAAAGGATTTCTATGCTGCGGGTGCCGGTCTCAAAGGCGTCCAGAACGGGCTCGCAATTGCCGGCGATTACACCTCGGCCGCAACGTTCCTGGGTGTCACGGCGCTCGTCTACACCTCGGGCTACGACGGCATGATCTACGCGATCGGCTTTCTCGTTGGCTTTCCGATGATCCTGTTCCTGATTGCGGAGCCGCTGCGCAACCTCGGCCGCTATACGTTCGCCGACGTCGCGGCGTATCGGCTCTCCGAAGTGCCGGTTAGGGCAGTTGCCGGCGTCAATACCCTGGTCATCGTGGTCTTCTATCTGATCGCGCAGTTGGTCGGGGCCGGAAAGCTCATCCAGCTATTGTTCGGACTTCCGTACATCTACGCGGTCGGCATCGTGGGCGTACTGATGATGGTCTACGTGACTGTCGGAGGCATGCTGGCGACGACTTGGGTGCAGATCATCAAGGCCGTGCTGTTGATGTCGGGCTCGGTATTGATGTCGGTTCTGATTCTCGGACATTTCGGCTTCAGTCTGGAGGCTCTGTTCCGGGAAGCCGTCGCCTTGCATCCAAAAGCCGACGCAATCATGGCCCCCGGCGGTCTCGTCAAGGATCCGGTGTCGGCGATCTCTCTCGGATTGGCCCTGATCTTCGGTACGGCCGGACTGCCGCACATCCTCATGCGCTTCTTCACCGTCAGCGACGCTCGTGAGGCTCGCACGTCGGTGCTGGTCGCAACGGGATTCATCTCCGTCTTCTACAGTCTGCTTTTCGTGCTCGGCTTCGGCGCCATCGCGATCGTTTCGGCGAATCCCCAGTTTCGGGATGCGTCGGGCGGGCTGCTCGGGGGCGTCAACATGGTGGCCCTGCATCTGGCGGATGCCGTCGGCGGATCGCTGCTGCTCGGGTTCATCTCCGCGGTGGCATTTGCCACCATTCTCGCCGTCGTGTCGGGGCTGACGCTCGCGGGCGCTTCGGCGGCGAGCCACGATCTTTACGCGCGCGTGATCCGCAGAGGTCGTGCGAGCGAGCAGGAGGAAGTGCTCGTATCGAAGGCGGCCGCAGTCGCAATCAGCGTGCTTTCGATGGGCCTGGGCGTCCTGTTCGAGAATCAGAACATCGCGTTCATGGTCGGACTGGTGTTCGCGATCGCCGCGAGCGCGAACTTCCCGGTCATACTGCTCTCGATCGTCTGGCCCGACCTCACTACGCGGGGAGCAGTGAGCGGATCGCTCGCCGGCTTACTGGCATCAGTCGGGCTGGTCGCTCTCAGCCCGGGCGTATGGACCGCCACGTTCAAGCTCGGGCCCGCGCCGTTTCCTTACGACAATCCGGCCCTCGTCTCGGTTCCGCTGGCCTTCGCCGTGTCCTGGGCGGTGTCGGTGCTCGATCGCAGTGCGGCGGCTGCCTCGGTCCGCGCATCGTTTGGCGCGCAGCATGTTCGCGCGCAGACGGGCCTGGCCGTCGAATGATGCTTCTCGGAGAACCCAACTCAAGGAGAAACCAAAATGAACGCTAATGTGGTCGAAAAGGGCTGGGCCTCTTGGCCCGATGTCATTCGCAAGGAGTTCGACGCCAATCAATTCAACGGCCGGGTCGGCACGCGGCTCTTGTCGGAAACGGACCGCGTACGCGTCTGGGAAATTCGGCTTGCTCCGGGCGAGCGCATTGGATTCCATCGCCATGTACTGGACTATTTTTGGACTGCAGTGACGCCGGGGAGGGCGCAGTCGCATGCGGAGGATGGGACGATCGTCGAGGCGGTCTATTCGGCTGGCGAGACCCGTCACTTCGTCTATGGAAAAGGCGAATACAAGATCCACGACCTCGAAAACGTCGGAGATGCGGATTTGTGGTTTACGACGGTTGAGTTCCTCGACAGCGCCAACA
>NZ_PSRR01000084.1 GCF_004296405.1 Bradyrhizobium sp. Leo170 | reverse complement strand
CCGAAATCGCCGCCGCCGCCGAACACATCCTTCGCCCGCCGCATCCGCGCCCGCTTCAGGGCAAGCGCGTGCTGATCACCGCAGGGCCGACACATGAGGCGATCGATCCGGTGCGCTATATCGCCAACCGCTCCTCGGGCAAGCAGGGCTTTGCCATCGCCGCCGCCGCGCGCGATGCCGGCGCCGAGGTCGTCCTGGTCTCCGGGCCGGTCGATCTCGCCGATCCAGCGGGCGTGTCGGTGATCTCTGTGGAATCCGCGCGCGATATGCTGCACCGGGTGGAAGCGGCGCTGCCGGTCGATGTCGCGATCTTCGCCGCCGCGGTCGCCGACTGGCGGGTCGCCAATGAAGGCGAGCAGAAGCTGAAGAAGACCGCAGCCGGCGTGCCGGCGCTGCAACTGGTCGAGAACCCCGACATCCTCGCCACCATCGCCAAGCTGCAGGACAACCGCCCGCCGCTGGTGATCGGCTTCGCCGCCGAGACCGAGCATCTGATCGAGAATGCGAAGGCAAAGATCGCCCGCAAGGGCTGCGACTGGATCGTGGCCAACGATGTTTCACCGGCCACCGGCGTGATGGGTGGCGACCGCAACACCGTTCATCTGCTGACGCGTGGGGGCGAGGATATCAGCGTCGATTCCTGGCCGGTCATGACCAAGGAACAGGTCGCGACCGAACTGGTGGCCCGGATCGCGAAGGCCGTGGAGACAAAATCGTGAGTGCGACGATCAAGGTCGATGTCAGGCAATTGCCGCATGCCGAAGGTCTTCCGCTGCCGGCCTACCAGACCGCCGATGCCGCCGGGCTCGATCTGTTGGCCGCAGTGCCCGAAGAAGCGCCACTGGTGCTCGCATCAGGCAAATACGCGATGGTTCCGACCGGGCTCACGATCGCGCTGCCACCGGGCTACGAGGCGCAGGTGCGGCCGCGTTCCGGACTTGCCGCCAAGCATGGCGTGACCGTGTTGAATTCGCCTGGTACGATCGACGCCGACTATCGGGGAGAGATCAACGTCCTCCTGATCAATCACGGCGAGGCGCCGTTTTCCATCCGACGCGGCGAGCGCATCGCGCAGATGGTGATCGCACCGGTCGTGCAGGCGCAGTTGGTTCCGGTGACCGCGCTGTCCAGTACCGAGCGAGGCGGCGGCGGCTTCGGCTCCACGGGAAGATAGTTGACCCGTAGCCCGGGTGGAGCGCAGCGCAACCCGGGACATCCGCGTCCACATCCGCGAGCGGACCCGGGTTACACTAACGCTTCACCCGGGCTACGGCACTTGATCGAGCGATAAGCCATTCGAATACGGATAAAATTTGCGCTGGCGCACGAATTGAGCCCCGCATTTTTCACAGCGTGTCTTGCGTTCACGATCTGGACTCTTACTCGCTGAGTCAGCTTGAGGATATGCTCTTACGATTCGTGTGCACGGCGGGGGTCTAACGCCGGGCCGAAGTCGTGCGTTCTGGGGCAAATTATGTCGGGCGTGGTCGCCGCAATGCGTCGAACCCTGCTGTCGTGCACCTCACTGGCGCGCGACGGCCTGCTTGGGCTCGCCGCCATGCTGGCGCTGCCCGCGGGATCGGCGCGCGCTGGCGACTGGCTGTTCGAGCCGGTGATCTCGGCGTGGTTCGACCTCGATCACCAGGAATTCGTGCTCTTCACCGCCGCGGTTGCCTTGCTCGGCTTTTCCGTGGTCGCCGCGATCCTCTTGATGCGTACACGCGCTCGCGCCATCCGGAGCGAGGGGCGCCTGCGCGCCGAGATCGCTGATCTGCAGGCCCAATCCGATCGCCTGCGCGCGCTGCTGTTTGCCGAGCCGCAGGTCCTGATTTCCTGGGCGGCTGGCGACAACCGCCCCGAGATCAGCGGTGACATCGCATTGCTGACCTCGCAGGAGGCGACCCAGAACTCGCCCCAGCGCGTGCTGGCGTTCGGAACCTGGCTGCCGCCGGAACCGGCGCTGCAGATGGACCACGCCGTCGACGCGCTGCGCGAGGCCGGCCAGGGTTTTCTGCTGAACCTCACCACCGCGAACGGCCGCGCCATCGAGGCGATGGGTCGCGCCATCGGCGGCCAGGCGATCGTGCGGATGCGCGAGCTTGGCGGCTTGCGTCGCGAGCTGGCCGAAGCCAATCTGCGCCACAAGATGCTGCAGGAGGAGACCGAGCTGCTGCGCGATTTCGCCGCCGCCGCACCCTGGCCGATCTGGGCCAAGAATGCGCAGGACGACCTGCGCTATGCCAACACGGCCTATTTGCGGGCGACCGAGGGCGCGAGCATCGCGGATGCGATCCACCGCCATCTCGAACTCCTGGAGAACGACCAGCGGGTTGAGATGGCCAAGGCGCTGCACGAATATTCGACCTATGCCGCGCGACTACCGATCGTGGTCGGCGGCGAGCGGCGCATCTATGACATCCAGGCGATGAAGCTTGCCGGCGGCAGCGCCGGCATCGCCATCGACGCCAGCGAGGTCGCCGCCCTTCGCGCCGCGCTCACCCGGATGGCGGAAGCGCATCGCCGCACCCTCGACCAGCTCTCTTCCGGCGTGGCCGTGTTCGACGCCGACCGCCGGCTTGCCTTCTACAACGAATCCTATCGCCGCCTCTGGGACCTCGATCAGGCGTTCCTCGATAGCAATCCGGACGATTCCAGCGTCCTCGACCGGCTGCGCGCCGCCCGCAAACTGCCGGAGCAGCCGGATTTCCGCGCCTGGAAGGCCAAGCTGCACGAAGCCTATCGCGCGGTCGAATCGGAGAGCTACACTTGGTTCCTGCCCGACGGCCGCGCGGTCAGCGTCGTGACCACGCCGAACCTCGAAGGCGGCGTCACCTATCTCTTCGACAACGTCACCGAAAGCCTCGATCTGGCGCGTCGCTTCGACGGCCTAATCCGGGTCCAGCACGAGACCCTCGACAATCTGAACGAAGCGGTCGCAGTGTTCGGCAGCAACGGGCGCGTGCAATTGTTCAACCCGGTATTCGAGAAGATGTGGAGGCTGCCGGCGGACGCGTTGCGCGAGCAGCCGCATATCGAGACCGTGGAAGCGCTGTGCCGGCCGCTGTTCGACGATCCGATCGTCTGGCGGGCGCTGCGCGAGGCGATCACCGCGATCGAGAACCGCGCCCAGGTCGCGCTGAAGCTCGAGCGCAAGGACGGCAGCGTGCTGCATTGCATGACCATGCCGCTGCCGGACGGCGCGACCATGCTGACGTTCCAGGACATCACCGACACCGAGAATGTCGAACGCGCGCTGCGCGAGCGCAACGAGGCGCTGGAAGCGGCCGACCAGATGAAGGTCGACTTCGTCCACCACGTGTCCTACGAACTGCGCGCGCCGCTCACCACCATCATCGGCTTTGCGCATTTCCTGTCTGATCCCGCGACCGGACCGCTCAATACGAAGCAGGCCGAATATCTCGACTACGTCACCAAATCGACCAACGCATTGCTCGCGCTCACCAACAACATCCTCGATCTCGCCACCATCGATGCCGGCGCGATGACGCTCGAGCTTGGCTCCGTCGATATCGGCAAGACGATCGAGGCCGCGGCCGAAGGCATCCAGGACCGGCTCGCGACCGACCGCATCACGCTCAAGGTCGATATCGAGCCCAATATCGGCGAATTCATCGGCGATGAACGACGCGTGGTGCAGGTGCTCTATAACCTGCTCGCCAACGCCGTCGGTTTCTCCCCGCATGACGGGATGGTCACGATCTCTGCGCGACGCGCCGAGCACAGTGTCGTGTTCGCGGTGACCGACACCGGCCCAGGCATCGCGCCTGAGGTCAAGGACAAGGTGTTCAACTGGTTCGAGAGCCATTCCCACGGCTCGCGGCACCGCGGCGCCGGCCTCGGCCTGTCGCTGGTGCGCTCCTTCGTCGAGCTGCATGGTGGCAAGGTCCGCGTCGATTCGACCGTCGGCAGAGGCACGACCGTGACCTGCGTCTTCCCGGTCGACCAGAACGCGCATCGCAACGCCGCCGAATGATTGTCACCAGCACATTCTCGGTCGCACTCGCCAATGAGGCCGCGACCGCGCATCTGATGGCCGATCTCGCGCTGTTGATCGGCCCCGGCGAAGTCATTGCGCTCTCCGGCGATCTCGGCGCCGGCAAGACCGCGGCGGCCCGCGCGCTGATCCGCTATCTCGCCACCGATGATACGCTGGAAGTGCCGAGCCCGACGTTTACGCTGGCGCAAAGCTACGAGCTGCCGGCGTTCCCGCTTGTTCACGCCGACCTCTATCGCATCAATGACGCGAGCGAACTCGAGGAGATCGGGCTGGCGCCTTTGCCTGACGGCGCGGTGGCGCTGATCGAATGGCCGGAGCGGGCACCAGATGCCATGCCGCCGGACCGCATCGACATTGCGCTGAGTCACCGGCCGGCACTGGGATCGAACGCGCGCGCTGCCGAGATCACCGGCCACGGCAAGGCTGCCGCCGTCGTCACGCGGCTGAAGGCGCTGCGCCAATTCCTCGAGAATGCCGGCTACATCGACGCGCGGCGCGAGCGCATGCCGGGCGACGCCTCGACCCGCTCCTACGCCCGGCTGTTCGACGACAATGGCAGCGTCATCCTGATGAACTCGCCGCGACGCCCCGACGGGCCGCCGATCTATGACGGCAAGTCCTACAGCGCCGCCGTCCATCTCGCCGAGGACGTCAAGCCGTTCGTCTCGATCGACAACGGACTGCGCGACCGCGGCTTCTCCGCACCCGCGATCCGCCACTCCGACATCGATCTGGGATTCCTGATCACCGAGGATTTCGGCAAGGACGGCATCGTCGAGGGCGATCCGCCGGCACCGATCATGGAGCGCTACGAAGCCGCGACCGACATGCTGGCGGCCCTGCATCGGGAGAAACTGCCGGAGGCGCTGCCGCTGACGCCGCAGCTTACCTACGACATCCCGGTCTTCGACATCGACGCCTGGCTGGTCGAGATGGGCTTGATGATCGAGTGGTACTTGCCGGATCGCGGCATCACCCTCGCCTCGGATCTGCGCGATGAATTTCTTGCGATGTGGCGAACGCTCCTGGAGAAGCCGGCCGCGGCGCCGCGGACCTGGGTGCTGCGCGACTTCCACTCGCCCAATCTGATCTGGCTTGGCGAGCGTACAGGTATCCTGCGGCTGGGCCTGATCGACTTCCAGGACGCCGTGCTCGGGCCTGCCACCTATGATCTGGTGTCGCTGTTGCAGGACGCGCGGATCGACGTGCCCGAGCAGCTCGAGCTCACGCTGCTCTCCCGCTACATCAAGGCGCGGCGGGCCACCGAGGAGCATTTCGACGCGGCCAGCTTCGCCGAGCTCTACGCGATCATGTCGGCGCAGCGTAACACGCGTCTGCTCGGGACCTTCGCGCGGCTCAACGGGCGGGACGGCAAGCCGCATTATCTCAAGCACCAGCCGCGGATCTGGACTTACCTCACTCGTTCACTGGCCCACCCGGCGCTGGCCGGCCTCCGTGAATGGTACGCGGCCCACGTCCCGCCACCGGTTTCCTGATTTACCCCCTGTTAGCCCGAGCCGCCCTAGTGTGACACACGCTCCGGATGCAGAGCGGCTTGGTTGAGGGTTTGAGTTTGGCGATGAAGACAGAACGGCGCCGCGGCGAGCGTGTCACCTTCGAACGCGGCATTCCCGCGCACTTGATGGGGATCGACGGCACGTGGCGACGCGACTGCACCATGGAGGATGTTTCCGAGACCGGCGCCAAGCTGACCGTCGAGGGCTCGGTGGAGGGCCTGCACCTGAAGGAGTTCTTCCTGCTGTTGTCATCGACCGGGCTTGCCTATCGCCGCTGTGAATTGTCCTGGGTCAATGGCGACCAGATCGGGGTCAATTTCCTCAAACAGGGCGACAAAAAGAAGAAGGCGGCCAAGCGCGGCTCGCAACCCGCCGACGCCTGAAGATTGTTGTTTTTGACGCGTTTTCTTCCCCGTCGCACGGCCGTCATGTCCGGCGACTATCGCGTCGATCTTATGCGCGCCCCAAATCGGCGTGATAGGATGGCGCGCGTCACGATTTGAACGGTTCGAGAGCCCGGAAGAATGTCCGTCACCCCCAGTAAAGCCATGGTCCTCGCTGCCGGTCTCGGCCTGCGCATGCGGCCCTTGACCGACCATATGCCGAAGCCGCTGGTGAGCGTGGCGGGCCAGCCGTTGCTCGATCACGTCCTGGACAAGCTTGCCGCTGCCGGCGTGAGCGAGGCCGTGGTCAATGTGCACTATCTGCCGGACCAGATCATCGAGCACGTCAAGACGCGGAAGCAGCCGCGTGTGATCATCTCGGACGAGCGTGACAAGGTGCTGGGCACCGGTGGCGCGGTCGTAAAGGCGTTGCCGCTGCTCGGGCCTGAGCCGTTCTTTCACGTCAACGCCGACACGATGTGGATCGACGGCGTGCGGCCAAACCTGGCGCGGCTCGCGGAGACCTTCGACCCCACGAAGATGGATATCCTGCTCTTGATGGCGCCGACCGCGAACAGCATCGGCTATGGCGGTCGCGGCGACTATTCCATGCTGCCGGACGGCGCGCTGCGCAAGCGGCGGGAGCAGCAGGTGGTGCCGTTCGTCTATGCCGGCGCCGCGATCATGTCGCCGTCGATCTTTGCGGACGCCCCCACGGGCGAGTTCTCGCTGACCAAGCTGTTCGACCGTGCCAACGAGCAGGAACGACTGTTCGGGCTCAGGCTCGACGGTGTCTGGATGCATGTCGGAACCCCCGACGCCGTGCAAGCCGCGGAAGAAGCATTTTTGGAAAGCGTGGCTTAATCCTCTATTCGTCGTCCCGGCGGAGGCCGGGACCCATCACCACCGGTGTTGGTCGTGGACGGGATAGTGGCCTCGGCCTGCGCAATACCACATTTGTGGTTATGGGTCCCGGCCTTCGCCGGGACGACGCGGAACGAGATGCTCTATATTGGCGCCTGACCCCGAATCAGGCCGCTCATGCGCGTTTTCAGCGTTCCCCTCTCCGTTCCGTTCCTGCGTACCGTCATCGCCGCGCTGGTGGACGGTCGCCTGGTCACGGGATTCGACGCGCGCGATAATCCCGAAAAGCTGGCTGACGCGACGCTTTATCTGCCGACGCGGCGTGCGGGCCGGCTTGCGCGAGAGATCTTCCTCGACGTCCTGGATACGGATGCCGCTGTGCTGCCGCGCATCATTGCGCTTGGCGACATCGACGAAGATGAACTCGCTTTCGCGGAAGAGGCGGAACAATTCAGCGGCGCAGCGCCGCTGGAGATTCCGCCCAAGCTTGGCGAACTCGAGCGGCGGCTGACATTGGCGAGACTGGTGGCAGCCTGGGCCAAGAGCCCGGTCACCGCGCCGCAGGTGGTCGGCGGCCCCGCATCGACGCTGCAGCTTGCCGGCGATCTCGCGCGCCTGATGGACGACATGGTGATGCGCGGCGTCGAGTGGAGCGCGCTCGATAAGCTGGTCCCCGATCAGCTCGACCAATATTGGCAACATTCGCTGGATTTCCTGCGGATCGCGCGCCAGGCCTGGCCAGCCCATCTCGCCGAGGTCGGCCGCATCGAGCCGGCGGCGCGGCGCGACCTCTTGATCGCGGCCGAAACCGCGCGACTGACTGCGCAATCTAATGGCCCCGTGATCGCGGCGGGCTCAACCGGTTCGATGCCGACGACGGCCAAGTTTCTCCACGCGGTAGCCAAGCTGCCGCACGGCGCGGTCGTGCTGCCCGGACTCGATACCGATCTTGATGAGGAGTCCTGGGACACGATCGGCGGCATGCGCGACGCCAAGGGCAAATTCACCACGCCGCCGGCGTCGAATCATCCGCAATTCGCCATGCACGCGCTGCTCGACCGTTTCGGCATCAAGCGTGACGAGGTCGAGGTTCTGGGCGAGCCGGCGCCACACGGGCGCGAAATGCTGATGTCGGAAACGATGCGGCCATCCACCGCCACGGCGCAATGGCATGATCGGCTCGAACAGCCCGAAATCGCCGAGAAGATTTCCGCCGGCATGAACAGCATTGCCGTGGTGGAGGCGCCGAACCCGGAGATGGAAGCGCTCGCCATTGCGATTGCGATGCGCGAGGCGCGGCATCTCAACAAATCAGCCGCACTGGTGACGCCAGACCGTGCTTTGGCGCGGCGGGTGATGGCGGCGCTGACGCGCTGGAATCTCGAATTCGACGATTCCGGCGGTGAAGCGCTGATGGACACGCCATCGGGCATTTTCGCCCGCCTCACCGCGGAAGCCGCGACCAAGGGGCTGGAGCCGCCGACACTGCTCGCGCTCTTGAAACATCCGCTGTTTCGGCTCGATGCCGCGCCCGGCGCACACCGGCGCGCAACCGAAGTATTGGAGCTGGCGCTCTTGCGGGGAACGCGGCCGCAAGCAGGCAGCGAAGGCCTTGCCCGCGACTTCGAACGTTTCCGCAGCGAACTCGGCAAGCTCCACCGCGGCGAGACTTCATCGCTGCATCCTCTGGAGCGGCGGACCCGGCTCCGCGACGTCGAGCTCGACCAGGCGCAGTCGCTGATATCGAAGCTGAGGGCCGCGCTTGCACCGCTCGAAAGTCTCAGCGCGTCCAAGCCTTACGATTTCGCCGAGCTGGCGCTGCGTCATCGCGAGGCTCTCACCGCATTGTCCTGTGATCAGCACGGCATCGCCGTCGCCTTCGAGGAGCAAGCAGGCTCCGTGCTCGCATCCGCATTCGATGATCTCGTCGGCGCAAGAAAGCTGAGCGGGGTGATGGTCCCGCTCGGCGACTACCCTGACGTATTCCAGACCGCGTTCGCCGACCGCATGGTGCGCCGCCCGGAATCGCCGCGCGCGCAACTGCACATCTTCGGTCAGCTCGAAGCGCGACTGACAGAGACCGATCGCGTGATTCTCGGCGGGCTGGTCGAAGGCGTCTGGCCGCCGGCGCCGCGGATTGATCCCTGGCTCAGCCGGCCGATGCGGCACGAGCTCGGCCTCGACCTGCCGGAACGGCGTATCGGCCTTTCCGCGCATGACTTCGCGCAACTGCTCGGCACTGATGATGTGATCCTCAGCCACTCGGCCAAGGTCGGTGGCGCGCCGGCGGTGGCCTCGCGCTTCCTGCACCGGTGTGAGGCGGTCGCAGGCGAGGCGCGCTGGAAGAGCGCGAAAGCACTAGGCGAGAAATACGTCCATTACGCCGCCGAGCTCGACCGGCCGGACAAGGTCGAGCCGATCGCGCAGCCCGCGCCAAAGCCGCCGCTCGCGACAAGGCCTCTGAAGATGTCGGTGACCGCGATCGAGGACTGGCTGCGCGATCCCTACACGATCTACGCAAGATATATCCTCAGGCTCGACCCGCTCGATCCCGTCGACATGCCGCTGTCGGCGGCCGATCGCGGCTCGGCAATCCACGCAGCGCTCGGCGAATTCACGCAAGTCTTCGCCGCAGAGCTGCCGGACGATCCGCTTCGGGCGCTGCGCGAGATCGGCGGCAAGCATTTTGCGCCGCTGATGGAGCGGCCGGAAGCGCGGGCGCTGTGGTGGCCGCGCTTCCAGCGCATCGCAACGTGGTTTGCCGAATGGGAGACTGCGCGGCGCGGCGGTATCGCGGCCATCACCGCCGAGATCCGTGGCGAGATCGGCATCCCCCTCGATCATGCGCGCACCTTCACGCTTTCGGCGCGCGCCGACCGGATCGAGCGTGACCGCGACGGTTCGTTCGCGATCCTCGACTACAAGACCGGACAGCCGCCGACGGGAAAACAGGTGCGCATGGGACTGTCGCCGCAGCTCACGCTGGAAGCTGCGATCCTGCGCGAGGGCGGCTTCGAGGGAATTCCGGCGGGCGCATCCGTCGGCGAGCTCACCTATGTCAGGCTGAGCGGCAACAACCCGCCGGGTGAGCAGCGGACGCTGGAATTGAAGATCAGGCCGGGCGATACGCCGCAATCGCCCGACGATGCCGCCGACCACGCTCGGCGGGAATTGGAAAAACTGATCCGCCAGTTCGAGGACGAGAACCAGGCCTACACCTCGCTGAATCTCTCGATGTGGGCCAATCGCTACGGCACCTATGACGACCTCGCCCGCATCAAGGAATGGTCCGCGGCCGGCGGCCTGGGATTGGAGGAATGGTGAAAGCGCCCCGCCCCATTCCCGACGCCGTACGCGCCACGCAGGCGCGCGCGTCCGATCCCAAGGCGTCCGCCTTCGTGTCCGCCAATGCCGGTTCGGGCAAGACCCATGTGCTGGTGCAGCGCGTGATCCGGCTGCTACTTGAGGGCACACCGCCCGAGAAGATCCTCTGCATCACTTTCACCAAGGCGCCGCGGCCAACATGGCCGAGCGGGTGTTTTCCACGCTCGGCCATTGGGTCACCCTCGACGATACCGCGCTGGACACCGCGATCCGCGAAGCCGGCATCGCTTATCCCAATGCGAAGCTCCGGAGAGAAGCGCGAAAGCTGTTCGCCTGCGCGCTGGAGACGCCGGGCGGGCTGAAGGTGCAGACCATCCACGCGCTGTGCACCCGCCTGCTGCAGCAGTTCCCGTTCGAGGCCAATGTGCCGGCGCGGTTTGCCGTGCTCGACGAGCGCGACCAGAACGAGATGATGGAGCGCGCCAATCTCGCCGTGCTGCTGGAAGCCTCGCGCAATCCCGACAGCGCGACCGGGCGCGCGTTGATGGTGGCGATGGCGAACGCGGCCGACGTCACCTTCAAGGACGTGGTGCGCGAGGCCTGCCTCAGCCGCGACCATTTCATGGCCTGGACCGATGCCGCAGGCAGCGCGGAAGCAGCCGCTGGCCAGATGTCCGCAGCGCTTGGCGTCGCCGCGAATGATTCGATCGAAGATGTCGAGCGCGAGATCCTGGACGGCCCCTATCTGCCACGCGCGCGCTGGGAAGACATTGCGCTCGTCCTCGATACCGGCAACAAGTCCGACCAGGATCAGGCGGCGCGCTTGCGCGAGGCGCTTATCTTCACCGGCAGCGCGCAGGTCGACGCCTATCTCGGCGTCTTCCTGACCGACGCCGACCGCACGCCGCGCAAGTCGGTGGTGACGAAGAAATTCTTCGACAACAATCCCGCCATCGGGCGGCTGTTCGAAGCGGAAAGCCAGCGCATCCATCCCCTGATCGAACGCCGCCGCGCCGTGACGATCCGCGACCGCACCGAGGCGCTGCTGCACATCGCGACCGCGGCGGCTGCGAACTACCGGCGCGAAAAGCTCGAGCGCGGCCTGCTCGATTACGACGACCTCATCGACAAGACGCTGGAGATGCTCGACCGCGTCTCCTCAGGCTGGGTGCACTACAAGCTCGACCGCGGCGTCGATCACGTCCTGATCGACGAGGCGCAGGATACCAGCCCGAAGCAATGGGACATCGTCGCGCACATCATCTCCGAGTTCACCTCCGGCGCCGGCGCGCGCGACGGGGCGGTGCGCACGGTGTTCGCAGTCGGCGACGAGAAGCAATCGATTTTCTCGTTCCAGGGCGCGGCTCCGCATGAATTCGATTTGCGCCGGCGCGAGCTGAAGAAGAAGTTCGAGGATGCGGGGCTGAAATTCGATCCGGTCTCCTTCACCTATTCGTTCCGTTCCGGGCCGACGATCCTGCAATCGGTCGACCATGTCTTCCGCGAGCAGGAGATCTACCGCAGCATCCATGCGGTCGAGAACGGTTATCCGCTCCACAATGCGCTGGCCGATGCCGGCCCCAGCATGATCGAGCTTTGGGAGCTCGCGCAAGCCGACGACAGGCAAGACATCGAAGGCTGGCGCGCGCCGTTCGACGGCGTCTCCATCACCAGCCCGGAAGTGAAGCTGGCGAAGCGCATCCAGGCCGAGATCAGGCGGCTGGTGGAAAGCGGCACCATGACCGGCAGCCGCGGCAACCGCCGACCGCTCACCTACGGCGATGTCCTGGTGCTGGTGCGCAGGCGCGGCAACGCGTTCGACGCGGTGATCCAGGCGCTGAAGCACGCCAATATCCCGGTCGCCGGCGCCGACCGGCTGAAGCTGACCGAACATATCGCGATCATCGACCTGATGAACCTTGCGGACGCGCTGCTGCTGCCGCAGGACGACCTGGCGCTGGCGGTGGCGCTGAAGAGCCCGCTGTTCGGCCTCGATGATGACGATCTGTTCAAGCTGGCCTGGGAGCGCAAGGGATCGCTGCGCCAGGCGCTGGCGCAGCATGCGGCGACCGACGAGCGCCTCACGGCCGCGCTGAAACGGCTCGAGCGATGCGAGCGGCGTTTGGCCGATTCGACCCCGTTCGCCTTCTATGCCTGGCTGCTTGGCGGCGACGGCGGGCGGGCGCGCATCCTGGGGCGGCTCGGCCATGAGGCCAACGACGCGCTCGACGAATTCCTCGAGCTGGCGCTCGCGCATGAGCGCAAGGCACCCAGCTCGCTGCAGGGCTTTGTGGCCTGGCTCCGCGCGGCCGACACCGAGGTGAAGCGCGACATGGAGATTTCGCGCGACGAGGTGCGCGTGATGACCGTGCATGGCGCCAAGGGGCTGGAAGCCTCCGTCGTGTTCCTGGTGGACACCACGACCTCGCCCGCGGACACGCAGCGCCTGCGGCTGATTCATCTGCCGCAGGGCAACAGCGCGCCGAACGCGCCCGGCGTCGTGGTCTGGGCCGGCCGCAAGGCCGAAGATGCAGGTCCCGTCGCCAAGGCGCGCGAGGCGATGCTGGAGGAGACGGAGGACGAATATCGCCGCCTGCTCTATGTCGCGATGACCCGCGCCGCCGATCGATTGATCGTCGGCGGCTGCATGCCCGGCAACATGAAGAAGGTGCGGACTTCCTCCTGGTATGACCTGATCGACAAGGGCCTCGCCAATTCCGGCCTCGACTTGCAGGAGATCGAGACCCCGGCGGGCCTAGTGAAGCGTTATTTCCGGCCCGAGGATACCGATCCTGCGACCGGCGTCGCGGTGTCGGGGGCGCCGCAGCCGATCGAGCTGCCGTCCTGGCTGCAGCGGCCGGCGCCGACTGAACTCGCCGCCGACAGCCGGCTGCGACCGTCCGACCCCAGCGACGACAGCCGCCGCGTCCGCAGCGGCGAGCAGCTCTTACAGCGCGCCCGCGCGATCCAGCGCGGCACGCTGGTGCACCGGCTGTTGCAGTCGCTGCCGGATATCGCACCCGAGCGCCGGCCCGGCGCGGCGCTCTCCTATCTCGAGCGCAACGCCGAGGATTGGACCGTCGAGGAGCGTGGGGCGCTGGCCGAAAGCGTGCTGGCCCTGATCGCCGATCCCCGTTTCGCAGCCGTGTTTGCCGCCGGGAGCCGGGCGGAAGTGTCCATCGTCGGCCGGCTGGATCAGCCCGGGCAATTGCCGGCGCTGGTATCCGGCCAGATCGACCGGCTGGTGGTGACGCCGGACGAAATCCTGATCGTCGACTTCAAGACCAACCACGCCCCGCCGAAAACTGCGGCCGAGGCGCCGCGGGCCTACGTCCGGCAGCTCGCGCTCTACCGGGCGGTGCTGCGCAAGCTTTATCCCGGACGCCCCGTCCGTGCCGCCCTGCTCTGGACCGAAAGTACTGAATTGATGGAGGTTTCCGCCTCCGCGCTGGACAGGGAGCTGGCATCCCATCATGCTGACGTGAGCGAGCTTGACCCGGCAGGGGTGCGTTCATAGGTTTGACGTATGATCCCGGGCGCGACTCAGTCGCGCCCTTTTCTTCCAACCGAACGAGGTACCCCATGGCCGTTGGCAAGGTTTCTGACGCCAATTTCGAAGCCGAAGTGCTCAACGCGACCGGGCCTGTCGTGGTCGATTTCTGGGCCGAATGGTGTGGCCCCTGCCGAATGATCGCGCCCGCGCTGGACGAGATCGCCGGTTCGATGGGCGACAAGGTCAAGATCGTGAAGCTCAACGTCGACGAGAGCCCGAAGACGGCTTCCAAATATGGCGTGATGTCGATCCCGACCCTGATGATCTTCAAGGGCGGCGAGATGGCCTCGCGCCAGGTCGGCGCGGCGCCGAAGGCGAAGCTGCAGCAGTGGATTTCCGCTGCGGTCTGATCCGGTAATTTCCTTGGAATAATTTTCGACAGCGGCCGGCGGATAGCCGGCCGTTTTGCTTTATTCGCACGAACGCCGTAGCCCGGAGCGAAGCACAATCCGGGGTTCTCTCCACGTGGACAGACTTTCCCGGGTTGCGCTGCGCTTCACCCGGGCTACGGGAGCTGGAGCCTTCACACCGGCGGCGTGCCGTTCACATCCAGCACATGGCCGGCGAGATAGAGTGAGCCCGTGATCAGGATGCGCGGCGACACCTCGTAGGCGAGGCTCGATAGCGCCTGCAGCGCGGCCTCCACGCTGGACGCGATCTCGACGCGCATGCCGAACGCGCGTGCCGCATCCGCCAGCCGATCGGGTGGCATGGCGCCCGGGCGGCCGGGAATCTCGACCGCGATGATGTGCCGCGTCAGGCCGGCGAAATTGGCCAGGAAGCCGGATGCATCCTTGTTCGCCATCATGCCGGCGATCACGACCAGCGGACGCGACACGCGCTCCTCGAGATCGCCGACCGCAGTGGCCGCCACGCGCCCGCCTTCGGCATTGTGTCCGCCATCGAGCCAGATCTCCGAGCCCGCCGGCGCCAGATTGACCAGCTCACCCGACGCCAGCCGCTGCATCCGCGCCGGCCATTCGGCATTGACGATGCCGGCTTCGAACGCCGCGATCCCGATCTTGAACGCGTCGACAGCACGCAGCGTCGCGATCGCAAGCCCGGCATTGTCGAACTGGTGACGACCGAACAGTCTTGGCGCCGCCAGATCCATCAGGCCGCGGTCATCCTGATAGACCAGCCGGCCGCGCTCGACCCCGACATGCCATTGCTGTCCGGCCGCATGCAGCGGCGCCCGCCGGCGCGCCGCCTGTGCCTCGACGACCGACATCGCATCAGCCGCCTGCTCGGCACAGACCACCGGCACGCCGCGTTTGATGATCGCGGCCTTCTCACCTGCGACCGCGGTCAGCGTGTCGCCGAGGAATTCGGTGTGATCCATGCTGATCGGCGCGATGACGGAGGCGAGCGGCGTCTCGACCACATTGGTCGAATCCAGCCTGCCGCCGAGACCGACCTCGAGCAGTGTGACGTCGGCCGCATGCGTGGCGAACAGGCAGAACGCCGCCGCAGTCTCGATCTCGAAGATCGTGATCGGCTGGCCGTCATTGACGCGTTCGCAATGCTCGAGCACCGAGCGCAATTCGTCGTCGTCGACCAGCACGCCGCCACCGACGCGGCCAAGGCGATAGCATTCGTTCAGTCGCACCAGATAGGGCGATGTGAAGACATGGACGCGCAAGCCGGCCGCTTCCAGGATCGCACGCAAATAGGCGATCGTGGAGCCCTTGCCGTTGGTGCCGGCAACATGGATCACCGGCGGCAGCTTGCGCTCGGGATGATCAAGCCGTGTGAGCAGCCCGTGCATGCGATCGAGGCTGAGGTCGATCGTCTTCGGATGCAACGCCGACAGGCGCGCAACCAACTCGCCGAGCGGCGGCGATGGTTGGGCGGCAGGTACGCTCACGCGTGCGGCGCTGCCGGCACGGTTTCCGGTGCCGAGACGATCTGGGTGGGTGCCGTGACCTCCGGCGCAGGCTTCGAGGGCACCTGCAGCGGCGGCGATTTGGTGAGCAGGCGGCACAGCCGCGCCAGCGTCGCGCGCATGTCGTGGCGATGCACGACCATGTCGACCATGCCGTGGTCGCGCAGATATTCGGCGCGCTGGAATCCTTCCGGCAGTTTCTCGCGGATGGTCTGCTCGATCACGCGCGCGCCGGCGAAGCCGATCAGCGCGCCGGGCTCGGCGATTTGCACGTCGCCCAGCATCGCATAGGAGGCGGTGACGCCGCCGGTGGTCGGATTGGTGAGTACAACGATATAGGGCTGCTTGGCCTCGCGCAGCATCTGCACGCCCACGGTCGTGCGCGGCATCTGCATCAGCGACAGGATGCCTTCCTGCATCCGCGCGCCGCCCGAGGCTGCGAACACGATGAAGGGTGACTTCTTTTCGACCGCAAGCTCGAGCCCGCGCACCATCGCTTCACCGGCGGCCATGCCGAGCGAGCCGCCCATGAAATCGAAATCCTGCACCGCGATGACGGCGCCCATGCCTTCGAGCTTGCCGTAGCCGACCTTGATCGCGTCGTTCAGCGCGGTCTTGGCTCGCGCATCCTTGATGCGATCGACATATTTGCGCTCGTCGCGGAACTTGAGTGGGTCAGGCGTCACGTCGGGCAGCGCCACGTCGAACCAGGTCTCGTTGTCGAAGATTGACTTCAGCCGCGCCACCGCGCCCATGCGCATGTGGTAGTTCGAGCCGGGAATGACGAACTGGTTGGCCTCGACGTCCTTGTAGAACACGAGCTGCCCAGAATCCGGGCACTTTATCCAAAGATTCTCCGGCGTCTCGCGCCGCAGGATGCTGCGGATCTTCGGCCGGACGACATTGGTGAGCCAGTTCATGCTTCGCTCCGAAATGCGGTCAGTTCCGCATTAGGTCAATATATGGCGGGCCGGGTAACGCCCGGCAAGCCGCGCTGCGACGACGATTGCAGCCTATTCGGCCGCTTGTTTGGCGCCCCACACGCCCTGCGCCAATGCGGCGGCAAGATCGGCCACGGCGGTCACGGTCCTGGCGGTAGCCCGCCCCTCCGCATCCAGGCTGCCGCGCAGGGCATCGACCAGCGCGGTGCCGACCACCGCACCATTGGCGCTTCGGGCGATCGCCCGCGCCGCTTCCGGGGTGCGGATGCCGAAACCGACGCAGACCGGCAGCCTGGTATGCCGCTTGATCCGCGCCACCGCTTCGCCGACCGCCTTGGTGTCCGCCGCCGCTGCGCCGGTGATGCCGGTAATCGAGACATAGTAGACGAAACCCGAGGTGTTCGCGAGCACCGCCGGCAGGCGCTTGTCGTCGGTGGTCGGCGTCGCCAGGCGGATGAAATTGAGCCCGGCCTTCATCGCCGGCAGGCACAGCTCGGTGTCCTCCTCCGGCGGCAGGTCGACGATGATCAGGCCATCGACGCCGGCGCTCTTGGCGTCGGCGAGGAACTTGTCGACGCCGTAGATGTAGATCGGATTGTAATAGCCCATCAGCACCAGCGGCGTGGCGTCATCGTCCTTGCGGAAGCCGCGCACCATTTCGAGCGTCTTCTTCAGCGTCATGCCGCCCTTGAGCGCGCGCAAGCCGGCCGCCTGGATCGACGGACCATCCGCCATCGGATCGGTGAAGGGCATGCCGATTTCGATGACATCAGCGCCGGCCTTCGGCAGCGCCTTGAGGATGTCGAGCGATGTCGCTGGGTCCGGATCGCCGGCCATCACGAAAGTGACAAAGGCGGAGCGGCCCTGCTTCGCAAGCTCGGCAAAACGTGCATCGATACGGGTGGTCACTTGTTTCGGCCCTTCAAGATGTCGCCGACCTGCGGCACGTCCTTGTCGCCGCGGCCGGAGAGGTTGACCACCATCAGGTGATCCCTGGGTCGCTTCGGTGCGAGTTCCGTCACCTTGGCGATGGCATGCGCTGGCTCCAGCGCCGGGATGATGCCTTCGAGCCGCGACAGCAATTGGAATGCTTCCAGCGCCTCTTCGTCGGTCGCCGAGAGATAGTTGACGCGGCCGGTCTCGTGCAGCCAGGCGTGCTCGGGGCCGATGCCGGGATAGTCCAAACCGGCCGAGATCGAATGCGCTTCCTGGATCTGGCCGTCTTCGTCCATCAAGAGATAGGTGCGGTTGCCGTGCAGCACGCCGGGCCGGCCACCCGCGATCGACGCCGCATGCAATTGCGTCAGGCCGTGGCCGGCGGCTTCGACGCCAAAGATCTCGATCGAGGGATCGTCGAGGAACGGATGGAACAACCCCATCGCATTGGAGCCGCCACCGATGCAGGCGACGAGCGAATCCGGCAGGCGGCCCTCGACCTCCTGCAATTGCTGGCGCGTCTCGATGCCGATGATCGACTGGAAGTCGCGCACCATCATCGGATAGGGATGCGGGCCGGCCACCGTGCCGATGCAGTAGAACGTGTTGTGCACATTGGTGACCCAGTCGCGCAGCGCATCGTTCATCGCATCCTTCAGCGTGCGCGCGCCCGACTGTACCGGGACCACCTTGGCGCCCAGCATCTCCATGCGGATCACGTTGGGCTGCTGCCGCGCGACATCGACCGCGCCCATGTAGACCACGCATTCGAGCCCGAACCGCGCGCACAGCGTCGCGGTGGCAACGCCGTGCTGGCCGGCTCCGGTCTCGGCGATGATCCGCTTCTTGCCCATGCGGCGCGCCAGCATGATCTGGCCGAGCACATTGTTGACCTTATGCGAGCCGGTGTGGTTCAGCTCCTCGCGCTTGAAGTAGATCTTTGCGCCGCCGAGATGCTCGGTCAGCCGCTCGGCGAAATAGAGCGGCGACGGCCGGCCGACATAGTGCTTCAGATGGCCGTCCATCTCCTTCTGGAAGGCCGGATCGGCCTTGGCCTCGGCATAGGCCTTTTCGAGGTCGAGGATCAGCGGCATCAGCGTTTCCGCGACGAAGCGTCCGCCGAAAATGCCGAAATGCCCGCGCTCGTCGGGACCGCTGCGGAAAGAGTTGGGCAGTGCTGGGCTCATCGAACTATCTTTGTATCGGTTAGTGGCGCCGTTCCTGCTCGCTCGCCCCGCCCTTGCGGGGGGAGGGTCGGGGTGAGGGGCTCTCTCCACAAATTCGGTGACCGCGGTGGCTCCCCCTCACCCGGATCGCTGACGCGATCCGACCTCTCCCCGTGAACGGGGAGAGGTGAAGGAAGGTCTGTGGCGCGCGCGGCGCGGATGAAGGCACGGATCAATTTGGGATCCTTGATGCCGGGCGACCGTTCGACGCCGGACGAAATATCGACGCCGCCGGCACGGGTGACACGGACGGCCTCAGTGACATTGTCGGCGTTCAGCCCGCCTGAGACCATGAAGGGCAGCTCAAGCTGGAGCTTTTCGAGCACGTGCCAATCGAACACTGCACCGAGGCCGCCTGGCCGCGTCGCGCCTTTCGGGGCGCGGGCGTCGAACAGGATGCGGTCGGCGACCGCGGCATAGCCCGCAAGCGGTGCGAGATCGGCTGCTGTCTCGACCGCAAGTACCTTCATCACTTGCAGGCCGAACCTCTGCTTGATGTCGCGCACGCGCGCCACCGTCTCCTTGCCGTGCAGTTGCAGGATGTCAGGCTGCAGCGTCTCGACGATGTTTTCGAGCGTGGCGTCATCCGCATCGACGGTGAGCGCCACCTTTACGGCGCGGCCCTTCGCCTGCCGGCCAAGCTCCCGCGCGGCCTCAAGCGCAAGATGCCGCGGCGAGGGCGGAAAGAACACAAAGCCCACCATGTCGGCACCGGCCTCGAGCGCGACGTCGAGCGTCTCGCGCGTGGACAGGCCGCAGATTTTGACGAGCAGGGACATGGTCTCTCAGGAGTGCTGCAACGGCCGAAACTGGCAGCTCCGGCACGGACGGGGCGGGTTCTACAACGTCGCGCCCTGCTTGTCTCGCCCGACGACCCCCGATGAACCGCCATTTGATGGGGCTGTGAGGCGACGCCGTTCGGCTTGCGCAGCGGCCAAGGTCGCCCGCAGATCGGCCAGTTCCACCCGGGCCTGCCGGGCGTCAGCCTCATGCTGCCGCGCCGCGCGCCGCCAGCGATGCTGCCGGAACCAGGTCGCCATGCCGCCCGCGATCACGCCCAGGATCGCCACGATAATGAGCACCAGGAATAACGGCAGCGTTATCGCCACCGTCGGAGTGGTCGAATTGAACGGATCGAATGAAACCGTCACCAGGTGACGGTTCGCAACGGCGAAGATGATGAAGAACAGGCCAAGCAGGATGACGAGCAGCGTCGTGAAGAACTTTCGCATCACCATCCCTCGCAGCGGCCGACAATCGCGTGCCGATCTATAGCAACCGGAGACGCGGATGCGCCAGCGATCTCCGCGAGATCAGGCGCTCGATTCCGGCGAGCTACCGCCGCTGCCATCGGTGTCGCGGTTCAGGCGCTCGCGCATTTCCTTGCCGGTCTTGAAGAACGGAACGCTCTTCTGATCGACCGGCACATGCGCACCGGTTCGCGGATTGCGGCCGGCCCGCGCCGGACGATGCTTCACCGAGAACGCACCGAACCCACGCAGCTCAACCCGATCGCCGCGCGCCAGCGCAGCCACGATCTCATCGAGAATCGCATTGACGATGTTCTCGACATCCCGCTGGTAGAGATGCGGGTTGTGCTCGGCGATACGCTGAACAAGTTCGGATTTGATCATCGAGAATGTGGCCCGGGACCTTGCGGATATCCATTTCCGTGAAAATGCCTTGAACTGTCAAGACGCTAAATCACTTTTGGCGCCAAGGAAGAGCCGTGACAAATGGCCCGAACCCGGCTTTTCGCGATTCCCGCAATACGGGAGTGCGGCCAAAGACCGATTGTGCGCATCTCAATTGCTCCCCGAAGGCTGCCAAAGCGCCAGCATGCCATCCATGCCGAGCCGATCGACAGCCTGGGCGAGGCCGGTCTGCTCGATGCGGCGCGCTATTGCGCTCAAACCAAATGCATCGAGCGTGGCCGAAGCCGCCGTGCGTAGGAATGTCAGATCGCCGAAGCGCGGATTGAGCTTGTAGTCGCGCACCGGCAGTTCGCTCTTGATCTTCTTCTCCTGGACCAGCCAGGCGACCGCGGCCCTCTCATCGCCGAGCTGATCGATGAGCTTCAATTCCACCGCCTGCCGGCCGGTGAAGACACGACCGTCCGCGACCTTTTCAAGCAGGGCATCATCCATGCCGCGTCGCTCCTTCACGAGGCCGCGGAACCAGGCATAGGAATCCTTCACCAGCGCATCGATCGCGGCGCGTGCTTCCGGGCTGGTCGGCTCGAAGCCGTTGGGCGCGGCTTTCAGCGGCGAGGACTTTATCTCCTCGACCTTCACGCCCACGGTTTTCAGGAGCTCGCTGACATTCGGAAACTGGAACAACACGCCGATCGAGCCGACCAGCGAGCTCTGCTGCGCGACGATGTGGTCCGCGGCAATCGCGGTGATGTAACCGCCGGACGCCGCCAATCCCTCGACCACCACGACCAACGGCTTCTTCGCCTTCAGCCGCGTCAGCGCGTCGTAAAGCTGCTCGGAACCGGCGGTGGTGCCGCCCGGCGAATTGATATGGACGATGACGGCCGCGGCTTGCGACTTCTCCAGCCGCTCCAGCGCCTCGACACGATCCTGGTCGCTGCGGATCAGGCCCTCGATATTGATGCGCGCGATCGATCCCGCTGTCGTCAGCGAGCCGCGCCCACCCGCTACGATCACGCCGACGCCGACAAGGGCCGCGATCGCAACCACCGCTGCCGCGACGCGCCAGAAGGTCAGCTTGCGGCGAATCCGGCGACGATCGACGATCACGTCTGAATCAAGCGACATCGAAAATCTCCAAAAGAGCTCAGCGCGTTCTTGCAATCACAGGATGACGGAGAGGTTATCAAAATACATCAATTGCGGTGCAATATGAAGAAAGCAAGGCTGGCATAGAGTTACAAGCGTAGCACGGATGGAATACGCCGAGATACGCAGCCGTAGCCCGGCGTGTTCCATCCGGGCTACGGATAGGCCCCAAACAAAAAAGCCCCGGCCGAAGCCGGGGTTGATGATGTGACGAAGAAAGCAAGTGCTCACTTCTCGTTGGCACGATTCTTGAGCGCGGTGCCGAGAATGTCACCGAGCGTCGCGCCCGAATCCGAGGAGCCATACTGTGCGATGGCTTCCTTCTCTTCGGCCACTTCCAGCGCCTTGATCGAGACCTGCACCTTGCGGGCCTTCTTGTCGAACTGGATCACCCGCGCATCGACCTTCTCGCCGACGGCGAAACGTTCGGCGCGCTGATCGTTGCGGTCGCGGGCGAGTTCCGAGCGCTTGATGAAGGTGGTGAAGTCGGTGCCGGAGATCTTCACTTCGACGCCGCTCTCCTTCACTTCGAGCACTTCGCAGGTCACGACCGCGCCCTTCTTGACGTCGCCCGGCTCGGCGAAGGGATCGCCCTCGAGCTGCTTGACGCCGAGCGAGATGCGCTCCTTCTCGACATCGACGTCGAGCACGACGGCCTTCACCAGGTCGCCCTTCTTGAAGTTGTCGATCACCTGCTCGCCCGGAAGCTTCCAGTCGAGATCGGACAGGTGCACCATGCCGTCGACGTCGCCTTCGAGACCCAGGAACAGGCCGAACTCGGTCTTGTTCTTGACCTCGCCTTCGACCACCGAACCGACCGGATGCTTCTCGACGAAGACTTCCCAGGGGTTGCGCATGGTCTGCTTGAGGCCGAGCGAGATGCGGCGCTTGACCGAATCGACTTCCAGCACCTGCACCTCGACTTCCTGCGAGGTGGAGACGATCTTGCCGGGATGCATGTTCTTCTTGGTCCACGACATCTCGGAGACGTGGATCAGGCCTTCGATGCCCGGCTCGAGCTCGACGAACGCGCCGTAATCGGTGATGTTGGTGACGCGGCCGGTGAAGCGGGCGCCAAGCGGATACTTCGCCTCGATGCCCTGCCACGGATCGTCCAGGAGCTGCTTCATGCCGAGCGAGATGCGGTGCGTCTCGTGGTTGATCTTGATGATCTTGACCTTCACCGTCTGGCCGATGGAGAGCACCTCGGTCGGGTGATTGACGCGGCGCCATGCAATATCGGTGACGTGCAACAGGCCGTCGATGCCGCCGAGGTCCACGAACGCACCGTAGTCGGTGATGTTCTTGACCACGCCGTCGATCACCTGACCCTCTTCGAGGTTCTGCACCAGCTCCTGGCGCTGCTCGGCGCGGGTTTCTTCGAGCACGGTGCGGCGGGACACCACGATGTTGCCGCGGCGACGGTCCATCTTGAGGATCTGGAACGGCTGCGAGTTGTTCATCAGCGGCGCGACGTCGCGGATCGGACGGATATCGACCTGCGAGCGCGGCAGGAAGGCCACGGCACCGTCGAGATCGACGGTGAAGCCGCCCTTGACCTGGTTGAAGATGACGCCGGTGACCTTCTCGTTGTTCTGGAACGCCTTCTCGAGCTTGCCCCAGCTCTCCTCACGCCGCGCCTTGTCGCGCGACAGCACCGCTTCGCCCAGCGCATTCTCGATGCGGTCGAGGAACACCTCGACCTCGTCGCCAACCTTGAGATCGCTTTCGCGGCCGGGGCCGGCGAATTCGCGCAGCGCCACGCGGCCTTCGGTCTTCAGGCCGACATCGATGACGGCCATGTCCTTTTCAATGGCAACCACCTTGCCCTTGACGACCGAGCTCTCCTGCAGATTGCCGCCGGCAAAGGATTCATCGAGCATCGCGGCGAAATCGTCGCGGGTAGGACTATAGGAAGCAGCAGTATTCGAAGCCATATGTTCTCCAGATGCGGGTGTCTTGCCGGCCGTTCGGGTTAAGGGCGCACCGCGCATGTGGTGTCAGGTCCGCAAATCCTGACGACCGCTCCTTGCGCGAGGGCGCAAAAGCGGGCCGGCAGCAAGCCACATGTTCGATACGTTGATGGCGCGCATTCCGCAAAAGTGGAAAACCGGTTTTGCGAAAGAATGCACGTGACGCAGATGTCCGAGCCCGGAAACGAAAGATCGACGTCAAGAACCGATGGAGCGGGCGCTCCTCCAATATCGGCCGGGGCTCATACCCCGCTGCCGGCCCGCTCGGGCGGCCCCGACATAGTCGATGGCGGCACGGACGCTGCTGATATAATATCCACCGCTATTTTCGGCAAGCCAGAAATGCCCGATTTGCGGGGCTCTAAGGCTGACACAAGCCTTAACAATGCCGGACTGCATTTGAACAATTGTTGACCGTGTTGCGCGAAAGGCATCTGGCAGGGCTTGTGGTGGAACCCGGGCTTAAGTGGGCCCGCGCATAGTGGGGCCCACCCAAGAGACAGGGGGAACGACCATGAAAAGCCTGATCGCCCTGGCCGTCGTTGCCGCGTTCGCACTCGGCCATGCCATCGCCGCAATGCCTGGCGCGGCAGCGTCGATGCGGACCTTTTCGGCTGCACAGTCTTTCTCCGGCCTGGCTGACCAGGAATCCTCGACGCGTTAGGTAGCGTTTTCGAGCGAAGTGGGTACCGGTTCGCGTGAAGAAAACGCGTCAAACAACAATCTAGGCCAGCCCGCGCGCCGCGCGCACCGCCTCGACGATGTCGATCGCGGCGCGCACGCCGGCCTCGATATCGAGATTGGAATTGTCCAGCGTATGCGCATCGGGCGCCGGCTTTAGTGGGGCCACCGCGCGATTCTTGTCACGCTCATCGCGCTTGAGAATATCGGCCAGCACCGCTGCCTCATCGGCGTCCTCGCCGCGCGCGCGGGCCTCCAGCGTCCGCCGCCGGGCCCGCACACGCGGATCGGCGACGACAAAGATCTTCACATCGGCATTCGGGCAGATCACGGTCCCGATATCGCGGCCGTCAAGGACCACGCCAGGCGGATCGGCGGCGAACTGGCGCTGGAAATTGACCAGCGCCTCGCGCACCTTGGGTATTGCAGATACCACGGAAGCGGCATCGCCGATCCGTTGCGTCTTCAGCTCGGGATGGCCGAATTTCTCAGGGTCGAGCTCCATCGCCGCCTTGATCGCGCGCGCTTCATCGGTGAGGTCGGCGCCGGCATCGAGCAACGCCTTCGCCACCGCGCGATAGATCACCCCGGTGTCGAGATGGCGGTAGCCATAATGCGCAGCGAGCCGTTTTCCCAGCGTGCCCTTGCCGGATGCGGCCGGCCCGTCGATGGCGATGATCATGGTGCCCTATTGAGTCGTGGAGTGAGGACCGCGGGCGCGCCGCAACGGTCGCTCCTCGGTGAAGATATTGCGCGAGGCAAACTCGCCCGGGCTGCTGAAGGTGAGAAATTCGCGCATCGCGTCCGAGGCGTCCGCCGAGGTGAACCAGGGTGTCTTCAACCGGCGCGCCGGATCACAGACCCAGCCGGGAACCCGCCCAAGCCTGCGTTGCTTGGCGAGATATTCGGCAATCGCACCGACAAGTGCGTCGAGCCTAGCGTCACCGGTTAATTTCGGCTCGCGCTCGATGGACGCATAGCGAAGCTCATCGGTGGAAGCCAGGTCGAAAGTGTCGACAAATTCCGCAAGGACGACGTCCTGGGGAGCGCCGGCCTGGATGCTCTCGACGGCATCAGCGAGGGTATTTGGGGGCATCGGCCACTCCCTCACGGCTTATGTTCTTTAGCAGAAAGCGCTGCTTTTCGGCTGAAGCGGCGCTCATGGGAAAATATCGACCCAACAGCCGATTGCATCGTCGACCGTGGAAATGCCGACGACGTGCATCAGATTGAGGATATCGAGGCGCTCGGTTTCTCCACGAACTGGATCCAGGACACGGAACGCTTTCAGCTTCAGCGCCAGGAGATACTCCGCCGAGGGCACCGAAACGACAAGACCAGCCGACGTGGCGTCACGCGGAAATGTTCCGAATTCCAGATGATCGGCCGCCCGATCGGCGAGCGAACTCAGGTGAAATGAAACGCCGTCATTGAGCCAGTCTTCCCGCCAATGATTTTCTTGAGCTATCTCGTGCACGACCGACGCCAGCCAATCGGGCAATGGATGCTCAAGCTTCGATACATCGACGTCTTCCGTTGCGAATCGGAAATTGCTCGCAAGCATGAGCGCGGAACCTCCATAGACCGCGATCTGGAGCTTCGTTCCCGCCTGCGCCGCAGCTCGACCGATTCGGTCGAAGGCCTCGAGCAGCGCATCTCGGTCGAACGCCGTACCCATAGCGTCAGCCTCATGAAAACTCTGCGCCGAGCGAGCGCATCATCGGAATGAAATCCGGGAAACTGGTGGCGATGAAGGCGGTGTCGTCGATCGTCACCGGCCGGTCGGCGGCGAGCCCCATCACCAGGGCCGACATCGCGATGCGATGATCCATGTGGGTGGCGACCACGCCGCCGCCGGGCACATGGCCCTTGCCCTCGACGATCAAATCGTCGCCTGAAATCTCGACCTTGACGCCGTTGACACGCAGCATGTCGGCGGTGGCTTCGAGGCGGTCGGATTCCTTGACGCGCAGTTCCTGCAGGCCGCGCATGACGGTGGTGCCCTCGGCGTAAGCGGCCGCCACCGCCAGCACCAGATATTCGTCGATCATCGTCGGCGCGCGTTCCGGCGGCACCTCGACCCCGCGCAATTTGGAAGCACGCACGCGCAGGCGCGCCATCGGCTCGCCGCCGTCCATGCGCAACTCGTCCTCCTCGATCGAGGCGCCCATCTCGCGCAGCGTCGTGAACAGCCCGGTGCGCAGCGGATTGGTCATGACGTCAGGCAGCACGATATCGGAGCCGCCAACGACCAGCGCCGCCACGACCGGGAACGACGCCGAGGAGGGATCGGCGGGCACGACGACCTCAGCGCCGTGCAGTTCGCCCTGGCCGGTCAGCGCGATCCGGCGGCCGTGGCTGCCTTCCTTGCGTGAGGTGAGCGCGGCACCAAAGTGCTTCAGCATCAGCTCGGTGTGATCGCGGCTGGCTTCCTGCTCAATCACTGTGGTGACACCCGGCGCCGCCAGTCCCGCCAGCAGCACCGCGGACTTGATCTGGGCCGAAGCGACGGGGGTCTTGTAGACGATCGGCAACGGGTTGCGGGCGCCATGCAGCGTCAGCGGCAGGCGGCCGCCTTCCCTCATCTCGCCCGCCCTGGCGCCCATCAGTTCCAAGGGATCGAGGATCCGCCGCATCGGCCGCGAGCGCAGCGAGGCATCGCCGTCAAAGGTCGCCCTGATCGGACAGCCGGCAACCGCTCCCATCACCAGCCGGCAGCCGGTGCCGGAATTGCCAAAATCGAGCGGCCCGGCGGGCTCCGCGAAGCCCCCGACGCCAACGCCCCGGACCGACCAGGCAAACGGGCCGGTACGCTCGACCTCGGCCCCCAGCGCCCGCATCGATTTGGCGGTATTGAGCACATCTTCGCCCTCGAGCAGCCCGGAAATCCGGCTTTGGCCGACCGCCAGCGCACCCAGGATCAGGGCCCGGTGGGAGATCGACTTGTCGCCGGGGACGCGGGCCTTGCCGCTCAGGGGACCGCTCGCGCGGGCCTCCAGGGGGGTCTTGGAGGGGGTCTTTTCGGGGTTCTGATGGTCGGAATGGGCCAAGATCACGTCCTCTCGCGGCGCGGCAGGTAACATATCGAACCCCCGGCGTCACCCGGGAGTAAATGCGCGCAAACCGCTATTGACAGCGGCCCCTCAACTAGCCAAGTGAAGCACCGCTTTTCAGAAAATTCCTGGGATCACCACGTGGCCAAGTCCGACCTCGGAACCAAACGCATTTGCCCGACCACGGGCAAGAAGTTCTATGATCTGAACAAGAACCCGGTTATCTCGCCTTACACCGGCGAAGTCGTGCCGATCGCCCCCGTGGCGCCGCCGCGCGCTACCCGAGGCGCCAGCGCCGCTGCGGCCACCGCCGCTGCCGATACGCCGGAGCCCGCGGAGGCCGAAGAATTGGTCTCGCTCGAGGAGGCCGATGCCGAGGAGAACACCGGCAAGGTCAAGGCGGTCGTTCCCGAATCCGAGGACGATATCGAGATCGACGAGACCCTCGAAGACGATGATGACGATGATTCCACCTTCATCGCCGACGAAGAAGAGGGCGATGAGGACGTCACCGACATCATTGGCGACGTCGGAGGCGATGAAGAGACTTGAGATCGATCCAGAACTGTGTTCTGGGTCTTTCCCCGCGAGTCGGATGCGGCTCGCGATCCCTTAAGGGGCCATAGCTCAGCTGGGAGAGCGCTTGCATGGCATGCAAGAGGTCGGCGGTTCGATCCCGCCTGGCTCCACCACGCTTCGCCCTTCGGGCTACGCGTGGCGCAGCCGCGCG
>NZ_PSRR01000083.1 GCF_004296405.1 Bradyrhizobium sp. Leo170 | reverse complement strand
GCGCTGCCCCAGGCAATGGCGACTACCGGGACCAGCGCGACCAAGGTGCCGCGGAAACCATTGAATCGAATCATCTTGATCTTCTCCATCCCATCCCGAGCGGACGCCTTTTCGTCCCGGCTGACGTCCGCATGGCGCGATAGTCCTAACACGCAAGTTCCGCTTTCGTCCCATGACACTTGTGCCATGGGCGGCCGCGGGTGCGGAATGAATAGCGTCGTTTCGCGACATCATTCCGCTGCATCTTTCTGTCCGAGCGGGATCTTTTTCGGAAAATCGCTGTCGCTTTGCGCGAGCGCCGCCTCCCGGGTCTGGATCATGCTCTGGCCAATTCGGCTTCATTCGCCATATAAGGCAGGCATAAATTGGGAAATTCCATGAGCGCGCTCGCCAACCACGCATTCGCCAAGATGAACGGCATCGGCAACGAGATCGTCGTGGTCGACATGCGCGATTCGAAGGCGGCGGTGGCGCCGGACGACGCCCGCGCGGTGGCAACCCCAGCCGGCGTGCCCTACGACCAGCTCATGGTGCTGCAGCCGCCGCGGCTGCAGGGGACGGAAGCCTTTATCAGGATCTACAACAATGACGGCTCGGAAGCCGGCGCCTGCGGCAACGGCATGCGCTGCGTGGTGCGCCGTGTGTTCGAGAAGACCGGGCAGACGGCAGCTACCTTCGAGACCCGGGCCGGGCTGCTCAATTGCTGGCAGGGCCCTGCGCCCGATCTCTACACCGTGGACATGGGCCCGCCGAAATTCGGCTGGCAGGATATTCCGCTGGCCGAGGAGTTTCGCGACACCCGCTATATCGAATTGCAGATCGGACCGATCGATGCGCCGATCCTGCATTCGCCCTCGGTTGTCAGCATGGGCAACCCGCACGCGATCTTCTGGGTCGAAGACGTCAACGCCTATGACCTTTTCCGCTTCGGGCCGCTTCTGGAAAATCACCCGATCTTCCCGGAGCGCGCCAACATCACGCTCGCCCATATCGTCGATCCCGATCACATCACGATCCGGACCTGGGAGCGCGGGGCGGGCCTGACCAAGGCCTGCGGCTCGGCGGCCTGTGCGACCGCGGTGGCGGCGGCGCGGCTGAAGCGCGCCAATCGCACCGTCGAGATCACGCTGCCCGGCGGCAAGCTCATGATCGAATGGCGCGAGCGCGACGACCACGTGCTGATGACGGGGACGGCGAGCTTCGAATATGAGGGCCGCTTCGATCCGGCGCTGTTCGCCAGCGCCAGCGTCACCTGAGATGACCATCGACGTCGTCACCTTCGGCTGCCGCCTGAATGCGTTCGAATCGGAGCTGATCCGGCACGAGGCGGAGAACGCCGGCCTGGCCGACACGATCGTCATCAATAGCTGCGCGGTCACCAACGAGGCGGTGGCGCAGGCGCGGCAGTCGATCCGCCGGTTGAAGCGTGAGCACCCCGAAGCGCGCATCGTCGTCACCGGCTGCGCAGCGCAGACGCAAGCGCAGATGTTCGCCGAGATGGCGGAAGTCGATCGCGTCATCGGCAATGATGAGAAGACGCGGAGCGCAGCCTGGCGCGATGCGCGCGCCGCGTTCGATGCAGGCCTTGGCGTCGCGGCGAGCGAGAAGATCGCGGTCGCCGACATCATGGCGGTCAGAGAGATGGCGCCGCATCTGCTTGAAGGTTTTCAGAAGGGCCTGCCGCGGGTGTTCGTGCAGGTGCAGAACGGCTGCGATCATCGCTGCACCTTCTGCATCATCCCGTTCGGCCGCGGCAATTCGCGTTCGGTGCCGATGGGCGCGGTGGTCGACCAGGTCCGCGCGCTGGTCGAGCGCGGCCATGTCGAGATCGTGCTGACCGGCGTTGACCTCACCAGCTATGGCGCCGACCTGCCGGGCACGCCCAAGCTTGGCACATTGACCCGGCAGATCCTGAAGCACGTGCCGGAGTTGAAGCGGCTCCGCATTTCCTCGATCGATTCCATCGAGGCCGACCGCGACCTGCTCGATGTCATCGCCGACGATGCGCGGCTGATGCCGCATCTGCATCTGTCACTGCAGTCCGGCGATGATCTGATCCTGAAGCGGATGAAGCGGCGGCATTCGCGGCGGGACGCGATCGAGTTCTGCGCGCAGGTGCGGCGACTACGGCCAGACGTGACGTTCGGCGCCGACATCATCGCGGGCTTCCCGACCGAGACAGAGGAGATGTTTGCGCGCTCGCAGGATTTGGTCGCAGAATGCGATCTCACTTTCCTGCACGTGTTTCCTTATTCCAAACGCCCAGGCACACCGGCCGCGAGGATGCCGCAGGTGGCCGGCAGCGAGATCAAGGAGCGTGCGCGACGACTGCGCGCCGTGGGGGACGCAGCGTTGCGCAAGCGGCTCGCGGCCGAAATCGGCACGACGCGTCAGGTCCTGATCGAAAGCGACAAACAGGGCCGCACGGAGCACTTCCTGCCGGTCGCGATCAGCGGCGAAACACCGGGCGCGGTGCAGGCGCTTGCGATCGCCGGTGATGATGGGGCCCGGCTGCTGGTTTAACCCCCGCTGTCATCGCCCGGCTCGACCGGGCGATCCAGTATGCGCCGGCCTCTCGGTGCTAGCGCGACCGTCTCTGGAATACTGGATCATCCGCCTTCGCGGATGATGACGGTGGCGTGTGCGGTGGCTACTCCCCATTCCACCCGCACGCCCGTAGCCGCTCATGCATGTGCTCGGGCGCCGGCGCCGTCACGCGCACCGGGTCCTTGTTCTTCGAGATCGGAATCATGAGTTCGCGCGAGTGCAGATGCAGGCGCGGTTCGCCGAAGCGCGGGCCGTTGCCGTAGATGTTGTCGCCGACGATCGGCCAGCCCATGGCGGACGCGTGCACGCGCAATTGATGGGTGCGGCCGGTGACCGGTTCCATCGCAACCCAGGCGAGACCGTTGCCGCGGCCGAGTATTTTCCAGTTCGTCACGGCCTTTTGACCTTCCGGGTCCGGCTTCTGCCACCAGCCGCGTTCGGCGTTCTTGCGGCCGAGCGGCAGATCGATCGTGCCTTGCTCTTCGGCAGGCCCGCCTTCGACCACGGCCCAATATGTCTTTGATATCTTGCCGTGCTTGAACAGTAGGCCGAGCGAGGCGGTCGCCTTGCGGTGCCGCCCAAGGACGAGGCAGCCCGAGGTGTCCCGGTCCAGCCGATGGGCGAGCACCGGCGGTCGCGGCAGGCCGAAACGCAGCGCGTCGAACGAGGCTTCCAGATTGGGGCCGCCTTTTGGGCCGCGATGCACCGGAATCCCCGCCGGTTTGTCGATCACCAGCATCAGGCCGTCGCGATGGAGCACGCGGGCCTCGATTTCCGCCGGCGTCAATTGTGGAACATCGTTCACGCGTCGAGACTTTCGTTTGCGGGGCGAAACGGCTAACACACCCTTGCCATGAACGATACCACTGCACCCAAACTGAGCTGGTGGAAGCGGCTCTCCAACGGGCTGAAGCGGACCTCGAGTTCGATCGGCGCTGCCGTTGCCGGCCTCGTCACCAAGCGCAAGCTCGACCGCGCCATGCTCGATGATATCGAGGATGTGCTGCTGCGCGCCGATCTCGGGACCGACGTCGCGGTGCGCATCACGGAAGCCGTCGGCACCGGGCGCTACGACAAGGAGATCTCGGCCGACGAGGTCAAGGCCGTGGTCGCGACCGAGGTCGAGAAGGTGCTGGCGCCGGTTGCCCAGCCGCTCGAGATCGATGCGGCGAAAAAGCCGTTCGTCATCCTCGTGGTCGGGGTCAATGGCTCCGGCAAGACCACAACCATCGGCAAGCTCGCGGCCAAGCTTTCAGCGGAAGGCCGCAAGGTGATGCTGGCCGCCGGCGACACCTTCCGTGCCGCCGCGATCGAGCAGCTCAAGATCTGGGGCGAACGGACGAAATCGCCCGTCGTCGCGGGCGCGCAAGGCTCGGATTCCGCAAGCCTCGCCTTCAATGCGTTGAGCGCGGCCAAGGAGCAAAAGCTCGATGTGCTCTTGATCGATACCGCCGGCCGGCTGCAGAACAAATCCGAATTGATGAACGAGCTCGAAAAGGTCGTGCGCGTGATCCGGAAGGTCGATGCCACGGCGCCGCATGCGGTGCTCCTGGTGCTTGACGCCACGGTGGGACAAAATGCGCTGTCGCAGGTCGAGGCCTTTCACCGTACTGCTGGCGTCACCGGCCTCGTGATGACGAAGCTCGATGGCACCGCGCGAGGCGGCATTCTGGTGGCGCTGTCGGAGAAGCATAAATTGCCGGTGCATTTCATCGGCGTCGGCGAAGGCGTCGATGATCTTGCCCCCTTCACCGCGCGCGATTTCGCCAGGGCGATCGCAGGGATCGAGTAGTAATGGACAAGAAAGCACCGCATCCTCTGTTCAAGCTCGCGACCGAGCTTGGTCCGCTGCTCATCTTTTTCTTTGTCAATGCCAAGTCGAACCTGTTCGTGGCCACCGGCGTATTCATGGTGGCCGTGGTGGTCGCGATCATTGCGGCCTACGTGGTGACGCGGCACCTGCCGCTGATGGCGATCGTCACGGCCGTGGTGGTCCTCGTGTTCGGCACGCTGACGCTGATCCTGCACGACGAGACCTTCATCAAGATGAAGCCGACCATCGTCTACACGCTGTTCGCCGCGATCCTCGGCGGCGGCCTGCTGTTCGGCCGTTCCTTCATAGCGATCATGTTCGACCAGATGTTCAACCTCACCCCGCATGGCTGGCGCATCCTCACCTTCCGCTGGGCTTTGTGGTTCCTGGCGATGGCCGTGGTGAACGAGATCGTCTGGCGCACCCAGAGCACCGATTTCTGGGTCACCTTCAAGGTGTTCGGTATGGTGCCGCTGACGATGCTGTTTGCCGTCACCCAGATGCCGCTGATCAAGCGCTATCAGCTCGAGCCGGTCTCGCTGGAGCGGAGCGAGGCGGAGGCAGGGGACGTCAGCAAGGGATAATCTCTCCGCCCGTCATTCCGGGGCACGCGTAGCGTGAGCCCGGAATCCATCGGGCGGCGAGCGCAAGTGGTGAAATGGATTCCGGGTTCATCGCGGCGCGATGCCCCGGAATGACGGAGGGAAACTACGTCCCGGCCTTGAGCGCCTTCTCGATCTCGACCTTGAGCACGCTGTCGAAATTCTGCGGCGTCACCGGTCCGACCATCTTATAGACGATGGTGCCTTCGCGGCCGACGATGAAGGTCTCGGGCACGCCGTAGACGCCCCATTCGATCGAGGCGCGGCCGTTGGCGTCGACGCCGACGATGCTGAAGGGATTGCCGTAGCGGCCGAGGAAGCGGCGGGCGTTGTCGGGTGCATCTTTGTAGTTGATGCCGACGAGCTGCAGTCGGTTGTCCTTGGCGAGCTCGGTCAGGAGCGGCGCTTCGTCATGACATGGCACGCACCAGGACGCCCAGACGTTGACGAGGCTGACCTTGCCCTTGAAGGCGGCGGGATCGAGCCCGGGCACCTGCGTGCCATCCCTGACCAATCCCTCGAGCGCGGGCAGCGCGGTCTGCGGCGCCGGCCGGCCGATCAGCGCCGATGGAATCCTCGAGGGATCGCCGCCATAGAGCCGGAGCAAGAACAGCGCCGCAAGGGCGGCAAAGACCACCAGCGGCAGCGCCACCAGCCAGCGCCGGCTCCGCGGCGCGGTTTCGGCAAGGGGCTCGCTCATGAGATCATGATCCGATTGGATGGAATCGGATTCATGATCCCATCTCTTTGCTTGAGCATCTGTTCGGAAAACCGGTTTCCACTTTTCCGGATCATGCTCTAGATCTCCGCTGCGCCGCGCCCGGAGCGCCTGACGATGCCGCTGGCCTCGAGTTCGCGCAGCCGCGCCGTCTGCTGGCGATAGTCGAGCGTGATCCAGACGATCAGCAGCACCACCACGGCCGCCACCAGCCCGTAGGATGTCGCGATGAAGGAGGCGTAGGGGCCGAGCGCTGCCATCATCACGCTGCCTTTTGATTGGCCTGCATCATCTGCAGGCTGCGCACCCTGCGGCGCAGGATTTCGTTCCGCATCGCCGCTAAGTGCAGCGTGATGAACAGCAGCGAGAATGCGATCGCCATCACCAGCAGCGGAATCAGGAAGGCATTGTCCAGCGTCGGCCCTCCCATCCGGATCACGGATGCCGGCTGGTGCAGCGTGTTCCACCAGTCGACGGAGAATTTGATGATCGGGATGTTGATCGCGCCGACCAGCGTGAGCACGGCGGCGGCGCGCGCCGCGCGCGAGGGATCCTCCACCGCGCGCCACAGCGCGATCAGGCCGAGATACATCAGGAACAGGATCAGCACGGAGGTAAGCCGCGCGTCCCATTCCCAATAGGTGCCCCACATCGGCCGGCCCCATAGCGAGCCGGTGACGAGGGCGAGGAAGGTGAAGGCGGCGCCGATCGGGGCCGCGGCCTTGGCCGCGACGTCGGCGAGCGGATGTCGCCATACCAGCGTGCCGAGCGAGGCGATGCTCATGATGCCCCAGACGAACATCGACAGCCACGCGTTCGGCACGTGGATGAACATGATCTTGACCGTCGCGCCCTGCTGGTAGTCGTCCGGCGCCATCGCGGACTGGTAGAGCCCGATCAGGAGCAGGATCACGGTTGCGCCGGCAAGCCACGGCAGCAACCGCGCGGTCAGCGCGAGGAATTTCGTGGGGTTGGCGAGGTCGATCAGGCTCATGGCTTTCTCTGATAATCGCGGCCGGCGTCGCAGGCAATTGGCCCAAAACCTCTCGTGAAGAGTTGATTGACCTCAATCCAGCCCATGCCGCAGGCTGGCGGCTGCGGCAAAAGGCCCGACCACGAAACTCACCAGCGACAGCGCGCACAGGATCGAGAACGGGGTTCCAAACGACAGCGGGCCCGTTATCGCGGCTTGCGAGGCTGCGACACCGAAAATCAGCACGGGAATCGATAATGGCAGCACCAGCACGGCCAAGAGCAGCCCGCCGCGGTGCAATGTGACGGCGAGCGCCGCCCCGATCATGCCGGTAAAGGTGAGCGCGGGGGTTCCCGCCAGCAGCGTCAGCGCCACCGCCAACGTCGCGGTGCCATCGAGATTGAGCAACAGCCCGAGCACGGGCGTCGCTACGATCAGCGGCAGTCCGGCGGCAAGCCAATGCGCCAGCGCCTTTGCCGCGCAGGCGAGTTCCAGCGGCGTCCGGCTCATGACAATGAGATCGAGCGAGCCGTCCTCGTGGTCGGCCGTGAACAGCCGATCGAGGGTCAAAAGGCTCGCGAGCAGCGCGCCGAGCCAGAGGATCGCGGGCCCCAGCCGCGAAAGCAGCGCCAAGTCCGGCCCCACCGCGAACGGCATCAGCACGGTGACGGTGAGGAAGAACAACACGCCGATCAGCGCGCCGCCGCCGACACGCAGCGCAATCCGGATGTCGCGCCGAATCAGTGCCGAGAGCGCGGTCATGACCCGGCCCCCATGCGCATTTCCCTTGCGTCGATGCCGAGCGGGGTGTGGGTGGCGGCGATCAAGATGCCGCCGCCTGCGAGATGATCGCGCATCAAATTGACGAAGAGGTCCTGGCCCTTGGTGTCGAGCGCGGAGGTCGGTTCGTCCAGCAGCCAGACCGGCCGACGTGCGACCAGTAGCCGCGCGATCGACAGCCGCCGGCGCTGGCCGGCGGAGAGATAGGCCGCCGGCAGATGCGTGGCATGATCGAGGCCGACGGAGGCGAGGCATCGGCCGGCGTCATCAGATTCGCCGCCGAGAAAATCCCGCCAGAAGGAAAGATTTTCGAGCACGCTCAGCGCCGGCTTCAGCGCGTCGCGATGGCCGAGATAGTGGGCCTGCTCGGCCACCGTCAGTTCAGCCGCGCCGCCATCGAGCGTGATCGCGCCGTCCGACGGCATCAGGAGGCCGGCGATCACGCGCAACAGCGAGGTCTTGCCCGAGCCGTTAGGGCCGGTGATGGCGAGTGCTTCGCCCGATGACGCCGCAAAGTCTAATCCCGAAAACACTTCGCGGCCGCCCCGCACGCATCGCAAGTTGTGTCCCGAGAGCCGCATCATCCCCTCGCAGCCTCTAGATCTGGCCGAGCATAATCTGCGCGCAAACGGTTCGCGTTTGTCGCGGGGAAAACCGATCCCCACTTTTTCGGATCATGCTCAAAGAAATCTTTCGCTAGCCGTTGAGAATTTTTGGGTGGCGCAAGGCTGTGGCGCGCTCGTCGGTGTGGCGGCGCTTCTAGAAAGATTCTATAAGCCCCGGAACTTGATGCAGCACACTATCGGTCTCCGCAAGCGGGAAGCCGACCTCGCCGCTGCCGGTATAAAAATACCCTTGCCGGGTATAACGGAATAAGTGGGATTTCCTCGCATGACATCGCTCGACAGCTTCAAATGCCGCAAGACCCTGAAGGTCGGTGGCAAGACCTACGTCTATTACAGCCTGCCTACGGCAGAGAAGAACGGTCTGAAGGGCATTTCGAAGCTGCCATACTCGATGAAGGTGCTGCTTGAAAACCTTCTGCGCAACGAGGACGGCCGCACCGTCAAGAAGGAAGACATTGTCGCGGTCAGCAAATGGCTGAGGAAGCGCAAGCTCGAGCATGAAATTGCGTTCCGCCCCGCGCGCGTGCTGATGCAGGATTTCACGGGCGTTCCCGCCGTGGTCGATCTCGCGGCGATGCGCAATGCGATGCAGAATCTCGGCGGCGATGCGGAGAAGATCAACCCGCTGGTGCCGGTCGACCTCGTCATCGACCACTCCGTGATCGTCAACTTCTTCGGCGACAACAAGGCTTTTGCCAAGAACGTGGTCGAGGAATACAAGCAGAATCAGGAGCGCTACGAGTTCCTGAAATGGGGCCAGAAGGCCTTCTCGAACTTCTCGGTGGTGCCGCCCGGCACCGGCATCTGCCACCAGGTCAATCTCGAATATCTGGCCCAGACGGTCTGGACCAAGAAGGAGAAGATGACGGTCGGCAAGAAGACCGGCACCTTCGAAGTCGCCTATCCCGATTCGCTTGTCGGAACTGATTCGCACACCACCATGGTCAACGGCCTTGCCGTGCTCGGCTGGGGCGTCGGCGGCATCGAGGCGGAAGCCTGCATGCTCGGCCAGCCCTTGTCGATGCTGCTGCCCGAAGTGGTCGGCTTCAAGCTCAAGGGCCAGCTCAAGGAGGGTGTCACCGCGACCGACCTGGTGCTGACCGTGACGCAGATGCTGCGCAAGCAGGGCGTGGTCGGCAAGTTCGTCGAGTTCTTCGGCCCCGGCCTCGACTACCTCTCGGTCGCGGACAAGGCGACGATCGGCAACATGGCGCCGGAATATGGCGCGACCTGCGGCTTCTTCCCGGTGGACGCCGCGACCATCGATTATCTGAAGACCTCCGGCCGCAAGGCGGACCGCGTCGCGCTGGTCTCGGCCTACGCCAAGGCGCAGGGACTGTTCCGCACGGCGAAATCGACTGATCCGAAGTTCACGGAAACCTTGACGCTCGATCTCAAGGACGTCGTGCCGTCGATGGCGGGCCCGAAGCGTCCCGAGGGCCGCATCGCCCTGCCGACGGTTGCCTCCGGTTTCGCGACCGCACTCGCCAGCGAATACAAGAAGGCCGATGATGCGGCGAAGCGCTACCCGGTCGAAGATCGCAAATTCGATCTCGGCCATGGCGACGTCGTGATCGCTGCGATCACCTCCTGCACCAACACCTCCAATCCCAGCGTCCTGATCGGCGCCGGCCTCTTGGCGCGCAATGCGGTCGCCAAGGGCCTGAAGGCGAAGCCCTGGGTGAAAACCTCGCTCGCCCCGGGCAGCCAGGTTGTCGCGGAATATCTCGCCAATTCCGGCCTGCAGGCCGATCTCGACAAGGTCGGCTTCAACCTGGTCGGCTTCGGCTGCACCACCTGCATCGGCAATTCCGGCCCGCTGCCGGAAGAGATTTCGAAGTCGATCAACGACAATGGCATCGTTGCTGCTGCCGTGTTGTCGGGCAACCGCAACTTCGAGGGCCGCGTCAGCCCCGATGTGCAGGCGAATTATCTCGCCTCGCCGCCGCTGGTCGTGGCGCACGCGCTGGCGGGCACCGTCACCAGGGATCTCGCGGTCGAGCCGATCGGCGAGGGCAAGGACGGCAAGCCGGTCTACCTGAAGGACATTTGGCCGACCGCGAAGGAAATCAACGCCTTCATGAAGAAGTTCGTCACCGCGTCGATCTTCAAGAAGAAATACGCCGACGTGTTCAAGGGCGACACCAACTGGCGCAAGATCAAGACGGTCGAGAGCGAGACCTATCGCTGGAACATGAGCTCGACCTATGTGCAAAACCCGCCTTATTTCGAGGGCATGAAGAAGGAGCCCGAGCCGATCACCGACATCGTCGAGGCGCGGATCCTCGCCATGTTCGGCGACAAGATCACGACCGACCACATCTCGCCGGCCGGTTCGATCAAGCTGACTTCGCCCGCCGGTAAATTCTTGAGCGAGCATCAGGTGCGGCCCGCCGACTTCAACCAGTACGGCACGCGGCGCGGCAACCATGAGGTCATGATGCGCGGCACCTTTGCCAATATCCGCATCAAGAACTTCATGCTCAAGGGCGCCGACGGCAACATTCCGGAAGGCGGAAATACCAAGCACTGGCCCGACGGCGAGCAGATGTCGATCTACGATGCCGCGATGAAGTACCAGGCGGAAGGCGTGCCGCTCGTTGTGTTCGCCGGCGCCGAGTACGGCAACGGCTCCTCGCGCGACTGGGCTGCCAAGGGCACCCGCCTGCTCGGTGTTCGCGCAGTGATCTGCCAGAGCTTTGAGCGCATCCATCGCTCCAACCTGGTCGGCATGGGTGTGCTGCCACTCACCTTCGAGCCGGGCACGTCGTGGCAGTCGCTGGGCATCAAGGGCGACGAGAAGGTCACGATTCGTGGCTTGCAGGGCGATCTGAAGCCGCGTCAGATGCTGACGGCGGACGTCACCTCCAGCGATGGCTCGGTGCAGCATGTCCCGCTGCTTTGTCGCATCGATACGCTCGATGAGCTCGATTACTATCGCAACGGCGGCATCCTGCACTATGTGCTGCGCAAGCTCGCGGCCTAACGCGGATTTGTGATCGGTGCCTCACTGCTACGTGAATGGCTAGGAAAATGCGGGCGGCCTATGAAAAAGGCCGCTTTCGCACGTCAGGGGCATACACACTCTTCAGGGTCGTCTCTCATGCCCCGTACAAGTACGGATGGAAATCATCACGATCGGTTCTCACTATGACAGCGATGATGGCCTATAATCGTCTTTCGCTTTGGTCCGGTGCGCTCAGTGTTTGCGCCATTATCGCGATCATCCGACCTGCTCACGCCGATCCGCGTGCGGTCGTCGAGCTCTTCACCTCGCAAGGTTGTTCGTCCTGTCCGCCCGCCGACAAGATCATCGGCGAACTCGCCAAGGACCCTGATGTCATCGCGCTCAGCATGCCGATCGACTACTGGGACTATCTAGGGTGGAAGGACACGCTGGCCGATTCGCGCTTCAGTGCGCGCCAGAAAGCCTATTCGCATGTGCGCGGCGACCGCGACGTCTACACGCCGCAAGTTATCGTTAACGGCTCAGCGAAGGTGATCGGCAGCGATCGCGTCGGCATCGAGACTGCGATCAAGGATACCGCGACTGAGGGCGTGATGTCGGTGCCGGTGACGATGTCGCTGTCCGGCAAGCAGATCAATGTCTCGGTGGCTGCGAGCAACGGGCCGCGCGTCAAGCATGGCGAAGTCTGGATCTGCTCGATCTCCAAGGCGGTGCCGATCTCGATCGGGCGCGGCGAGAATCGCGGCCAAGAGATCACCTACCACAACGTGGTGCGCAATCTCCTGAAGGTCGGCGACTGGAACGGCAGCGCGGGAAGCTGGACCGTGCCGATCGAGAACATCACGCGTGAAGGTGTGGATGCCGCCGTTGTCTATGTCCAGGACGGCAATCGCGACAAGCCCGGCCCGATGCTCGGCGCGGCCATGACGCCGCTGCGGTAAGGCCTAGGATCAAGCCCACCACACTTTGTCATTCCGGCGCACGCATCGCGCGAACCCGGAATCTCGCGCATCACTTCCAGATTCCAGGTTCACGCTGGCGCGCGCCCCGGAATGACGTATCGCGAGGGAACCCCAAAAAAGAAAAGGACCAACTCTCGTTGGCCCAGTCAAAAGGGAGTTAACTCCCCTGCGAACAGGCCCGGCTCCGACGGCCCCGGGGGGCTGGGGGCTGAGGAATCCGGAACCGAAAGAACCGGGCCAACGCAGGATTTCCTTGTCGCAGGGTAGCGGGGCGGGCGATGGGCGGAAGTGGGGCAGCAATATGATTCTTTCTAACGATACTGTGACCCCTGGAAAATTTTCCCATATGTCGCGCGGCCGGCTGCGAACCCTTGCGGCGCTGGCCGGTTAGCGCAATCATGTCAGCCGGATGACAGGAGGCGCTTGATGATATTGATATCGGAGGACACCGATCCAAGCGGGCTTCGCGCGGCGGCGCGGCCCGCCGCCACCAGCCCGCTACAGAACCGCGTCACGTTCAATCGCCTCGAACTCAATCGGATCCTCAATCTCTATGGCCGCATGGTCGCCGATGGCGAGTGGCGCGATTACGCCATCGACTTCCTGAAGGAGCGCGCCGTATTCTCGGTGTTCCGCCGCTCCTCCGAAGTCCCGATCTATCGAATCGAGAAGGACCCGCGGCTCGCCCGCAAGCAGGGCATGTACAGCGTGATCTCGGCGACCGGCCTGATCCTGCGCCGCGGCCATGAGCTGGAGCGCGTGCTGCTCGTGATCGACCGCAAGCTGGCGGTCGTTTAAGGCCGCCGCGTCCGTCATTCCGGGGCGCGAAGCGAACCCGGAATCTCGTGCGGCAAATTGAGCTCTCACCAACCTCTGGATTCCGGGTTCGCGCTTACGCGCGCCCCGGAATGACGGAGAGCTAACGCCGTCCCGGATCCTCTGAGGGCACCGTGGTCGCGCCGGCGCCGAGCGCGCGCTGCATCATCACCGTGTCGAGCCAGCGGCCGAACTTCAAGCCGACGCTCGGGTGGGTTCCGATCAGCGTGAAGCCGGTCTTGAGGTGAACGCCGATCGAGCCGGCGTTGGCGGAGTCCCCGATCACCGCGATCATCTGCCGGTAGCCGCGCGCCTCGCATTCGCTGATCAGCCGCTGCAGCAGTTGCAGGCCGACGCCGCGGCGGTGGATCGAGGGATCCAGATAAATCGAATTCTCCACCGTGAAGCGATAGGCCGGACGCGGGCGGTAGGCGGCGGCATAGGCATAGCCGACCACGCGTCCGTCAAGGACGGCGATGAAATAGGGAAAGCCGCCATCTGTCAGCGCCCTGAAGCGGCGCGTCATCTCCGAAAGGTCCGGCGGGACCAGCTCGAACGTCGCGGTGCCGAAGCGCACGGCGTGCTCGTAAATCGCAGTGACGGAGGGAAGGTCGGCCTCAGTGGCGGGCCTGATCTCGGCGGCGGACATGGCGGCAAGATAGCAGCAGGTTTCCGGGGAGCAACGCTCTCGTTGTCCGTCATGGCCGGGCTTGACCGGGCCATCCACGCCTTTCTCGCCCATGGTCACAAAGGACGTGGATGCCCGGGGACGAGCCCCGGCATGGCGGACTGAGCGCGCAAACGAAAAGCCCCGGCGGTGAGGCCGGGGCTTCGATCGTTGGTTATGCCGGAGGCGCTTAGTCGCGCTGTCCGAGGAGCTGCAGGAGCAGCGTGAACAGGTTGATGAAGTTCAGGTAGAGCGAGAGTGCGCCGGTGATCGCCGCACGCTCGGCAATCGCGCCACCCTGCGAGGCGTAGCCGTAGATGTAGTCGTTCTTCAGCCGCTGCGTATCCCAGGCGGTGAGGCCCGCGAACACCAGCACGCCGACCACCGAAACGATGAACTGCAGCGCCGAGCTCGCCAGGAACAGGTTGACCAGGCTGGCGATGATGATGCCGATCAGGCCCATGAACAGGAACGAGCCCATGCCGCTCATGTCACGCTTCGTGGTGTAGCCGTAAAGGCTGAGCGCACCGAAGGTCGCCGCGGTGATGAAGAACACCCGTACGATCGAGGTGTGCGTATACACCAGGAAGATCGACGACAGCGAGAGGCCCATCAGCGCCGAGAACACCCAGAACAGGAGCTGGGCAGTCGCGGGCTGCAGCCGGTTGATGCCGGCCGAGATCACGAACACCATCACCAACGGCGCGAGGATGAACAGCCACTTCAGCGGGCTGACGAACATCGCGTAGCCGAACTGCGTCAGGTAGGCGCTGCCGAACTTCGCCACGGCTGCGGACGGATCCGCCGTCACCGCCGCCATATAGACGCCGAGCGCGGCGAGGCCCGTGATCGCGAGGCCGATGGACATGTAGTTGTAGATGCGCAGCATGTAGGCGCGCAGACCGGCGTCGACCGTCGCAGTGTCAATGCGACCGGCGGCCCGGCCGAAGGGAGAAGCATAGTTACGGTCTAGGTCCGACATGGTCGAATTCCCGTGGTTGTTCCGGTCGCAAGGGATTTGCGGGACCGGGTGTAATCTATCTCAGATAGCGCGGCCTGCGGACATTAAAATCCATGTCATCAAACCGCCCATCCGACCCGAAGCGTATGTGGGAAACTAACACAACCGCCGCAAGCTTCCACGCGCGGCTGAATGTCGCTCTGGCCCTTACTTCAAGGCAAAACCGGTATTAATCGAGCTCGTTCCCCGCTTCATATTGTCACAAATTCCGCAACACGGCGGCTGGCTTCTGATTCAACGCCAAAAGCGTGCCGGCCAGCCCGAGCCCGACCGTGACGATCAGGGCTGCAACCACCACCGCCGCGGCGCTGCCGGCCTCCCAGACGAAACTCAGCGTCATCAGCCGGGTGACGATCAGCCAGGCGGCGATCGAGCCGGCGAGCACGCCGAACAGCGCGGTGGCGAAGCCGATCATCAAATATTCGAGCGCATAGGCGCCCAGCAGGCGGGCGCGGGTGGCGCCGAGCGTCTTCAGGATCACCGCGTCATAGACGCGGTGGCGGTGGCCGGCGGCGAGTGCGCCGCCCAGCACCAGGATGGCCGAGATCAGCGTCACCGCGCTGGCGCCGCGGATCGCCAGCACCAGATTGGTGACGACGCTGCCGATGGTCTCCAGCGCCTCGCGGACCCGGACGCTCGTCACCATCGGGAAAGCGTCGGCGACCCGCTTGATGATACGGGCGTCGTCGGAAGGGGACGGATGCGCCTCCGTCAAGGTCGCGACATGGCTGTGCGGGGCGCCCTTGAAGGCGTTCGGCGAAAACACCAGCACGAAATTGATGCCGAGCCCCTGCCAGTCGATGTTGCGGAGATTGGCGATCTTCGCCGAAATGTCGCGGCCGAGCACGTTGACGACGATCTCGTCGCCGATCTTGAGCCTCAGCCCGTCTGCGATCTTCTTCTCCATCGAGACCAGCGGCGGGCCGTGATAGTCGGCGCCCCACCATTCGCCCTCGACGATCTTCGAGCCTTTGGGAACCTCCCCGGTGTAGGTCAGGCCGCGGTCGCTCTGCAGCACCCATTCGGCGTCGACCGATGGCTTCAGCTCGTCCGCCTTGACGCCGCGGGCGGCGACGATGCGCCCGCGCAGCATCGGCACATCCTCGACCGTCCCGTCCGGCGTGGTCTGCTTTAGAAAAGCGCTGAACCGGTCGGCCTCGGTGGAGGGAATATCAATGAAAAAGAACGAGGGGGCGCGGTCGGGCAGGGCGGCGAGGAACTGGCGGCGCAGATTACCGTCGATCTGGGTGATGGTGACGAGCACGGCGAGCCCGAGGCCGAGCGAAAGCACCACCGATGGCGTCAGCGCGCCGGGCCGGTGGATGTTGGCGACCGCCAGCCGCACCATGGTGATGCGGCTACGCGGCAGCCGCCGCGCCAGCGCCATCAGGCCGGCAGCGATCAAACGGAGCAGCACGAAGACCGCGATGGAGGAGGCGACGAACACCGCGGCGATGCGCTTGTCGTAGGAAAGTCCGATCGCAACCGCGATCAGCAGCGCGATCACTGCGCCCATCAGTGCGAGATAGCTCCAGCGCGGCCGGTGCCATTCGCTCGCGACCGTATCGCGGAACAGCGCCGCCACCGGCACGTCGTGCACCCGGCCGAGTGGCCACAGCCCGAACGCCAGCGCGGTCAGGAGGCCGTAGACGAACGACAATGCGAGTTCATCGGGATGCAGCGCCGGGATCACCGGCAGCGGCAGCAGCTTCCCGAACACGCCGACGATGACGAAGGGCAGGGCCGCGCCAAGCGCAAGCCCGATCACCGAGCCGATGGTGGCGAGCACGATCACCTGCGTCAGATAGATCGTGAAGACGTCGCGGCCGGTGGCGCCGAGCGCCTTGAAGGACGCGATGACGTCGCGCCGGCGATCGATATGACTTTTGACGGCGTTGGCGACGCCGACGCCGCCGACCAACAGCGCGGCGAGGCCGACCAGGGTCAGGAACTGGGTGAAGCGATGGATGTTGCGCTCGAGCTGCGGCGAGGCGTTGTCGCGGCTGCGGATCTCCCAACCGGCTTCGGGCAGCGCATTGCGCGCGCTATCGATGAATGTGCCGGTCGCGCGCTCGTCATTGGCATTGGCCGGCAGCTTCACGCGATAGACCCAGCGCACCAGGCTGCCGGGCTGCAGCAACCCGGTTGCACGCAGTCCCGCCTCGCTGACGAGGAAGCGGGGCCCAAGGCCCACGCCGCCGACGAGCTTGTCCGGCTCGGCCTCGATCACGCTGCGGATCTGGAACGTCGCGCCACCGATGGTGACGTCGTCACCGAGCTTCAGGTCAAGCCGCGCCAGCAAGGTCGAATCGACACCGGCGCCGAACACGCCATTGCGTTCGGCGAAGAGGTCGGGGACCGGCATCTTCGGATTGAGCGTCAGTTCGCCGAGCAGCGGATAGGATCCGTCGACGGCCTTGAGCTCGACCAGCGCCAGCGTGCCCGCCGGATTGCGCGCCATCGCGCGCAGCGTTGCCCCGACTGAGAGGTCGCCATGTGTGCGCAGGAACGCGATTTCGGCCGGCTTGGCCTCGCGCTGCATCAGGGAAAAGCTGACGTCGCCGCCAAGCAGCGTCCGGCCCTCGCGCGTAAGCCCTTCGCTCAGGCTTGCCGCCACTGAGCCGACGCCGGCGATGGCCATCACGCCGAGCGCGATGCAGGCGATGAAGACATAGAAGCCGCGCAGGCCGCCGCGCAACTCGCGCAGCGCATAGCGGAGCGCTAGCGACGGGGCGCGGCTCGTCGTGGCAGCCTCGACAGCAATGCTCATGTTGCGGACTGTCCGTCGATTCGTCCCGAGCGCAGCCGCACCACGCGGTCGCAGCGCTGTGCCAGCGAAGAGTCATGGGTGACGAGCACCAGCGTCATGCCGCGCTCGGCATGTTTGGTGAACAGGAGGTCGACAATCTGCTTGCCCGTTGCCTCATCGAGATTGCCGGTCGGCTCGTCCGCGACCAGGATCGCAGGATCGGGCGCCAGCGCACGCGCGAGCGCGACGCGCTGCTGCTCGCCGCCGGAGAGCTGCGTCGGATAGTGGTGCAGCCGGTGGCCGAGGCCGACCGATGTCAGTTCCGCGGCGGCGCGCTCGGCGGCGTCGGGATTGCCGGCGAGTTCGAGCGGCACCGCGACATTTTCCAGCGCCGTCATGGTGGGGATCAGGTGGAACGACTGAAAGACGATGCCGACCTGGCGCCCGCGGAAACGCGCCAGCGCGTCCTCGTCCAGCGTATTGAACGGCGTGCCGCTGACCACTACCTCGCCGCTGTCAGGACGTTCCAATCCCGCCATCACCATCAACAGCGTCGACTTGCCCGAGCCTGACGGCCCGATCAGTCCGATCGCTTCACCCGATGCCACACGAAGGCTGATATCTTTCAGGATATGAACCCGGGCCGCACCGGTGCCGAGCGAGAGGTTGACGTTGGAAATGGAAATGGTGTCCGGCGCGACGCCGGAGAGCGAAGAGGATTCTATGAGACTGTCCATGGCTCGGTCATATGGCACTTCCGCTGCGCGGGTCGAGGGCCGGATTGCGACCCTCGTGCACATACTTGTGTTGATTGTGACCTTGATGACGGTGGCTACGGCAACTGCACAGGGACAATCGGCCGGGGCGGCCAAAGCGGTCAAGATGGTCGTGCTGGGCGATTCCTTGAGCGCCGGCCTCGGTCTTCCCGCCAATGCCGCGTTCCCCGCGAAGCTGCAAAAAGCCTTGGAAGCCAAGGGGATAAAGGTTGATATGACCAACGCCGGGGTGTCCGGCGACACCGCCTCCGGCGGCCGCGAGCGGCTCGATTGGTCGGTGCCCGAGGGAACCGACGCCGTTATCCTCGAACTCGGCGCCAACGACGGGCTGCGCGGCACCGATCCCGCGGTGACCCGTGCCGCTCTCTCCGACATTCTGTCGCGGCTGAAGGCGCGCGGAGTAGCGGTGCTTATCTGCGGCATGGTTGCGCCGCCCAACTACGGAAGCGACTATGCGGCGCGCTTCAATGCGATCTATCCGGAGCTTTCGAAATCCTTCGGCGTGCCGCTTTACCCGTTCTTTCTTGAGGGTGTCGCGGCCGACGCCAAGCTCAACCAGGCCGACGGCATGCATCCCACCGCCGATGGCATCGACATCATCGTAAAAAATATGCTGCCCACGGTGGAGGCATTTGTTGGCACGATCTCTGGGCAGCGGAGTTGAAAAGCAGGCAGTGGACAAGCCTGGCTTGCGGTTTTTCCGTAGGTTTACGAGCTGTTAATGTCGCATGCTTCGCAGAGTCATATAAGTCGGCTAGAAATAATCACCGGTGATTCGCTGCCGGGCTATTCTCAGCGAGGGCTCTTCGAGCTCACGCTCTGCATCGAGGATCTTGCGATGCCGCGTCTGTTCACTGGACTGGAAATCCCGGCCGAGATTGGCCAGACCCTTTCCGGCTTGCGTGGCGGCCTTCCCGGCGCACGCTGGATCGATCCCGAAAATTACCACGTCACCTTGCGCTTCATCGGCGATATCGACGGCGTCTCCGCCAACGAGATCGCCTCGATGCTGCTGCGGATCAACCGCAAGCCGTTCGAGGTCAAGCTCAAGGGGCTATCGAGCTTCGGCGGACGCAAGCCGCGCGCGGTCGTTGCCTCCGTCGAGCCGAGCAAGCCGCTGATCGACCTGCAGGCCGAGCTTGAGCGGTTGATGCAGCGGATCGGGCTCGATCCGGAAGGGCGCAAATTCACGCCGCATGTCACGCTGGCGCGGTTGCATGACGCTTCGAGCCAGGACGTCGCCGACTATCTCTCGGTGCGCGGCTATTTCCCGAGCCGCACCTTCCTGGCTTCGCGCTTCGTGCTGTTCTCCTCGCGCGCCTCCACCGGCGGCGGACCCTATGTGGTCGAGGATTCCTACGCGCTGAGCGCGTGAACGCCTCCCGCTTGAGGTCGGGGCGGCAATGGCGACGTGGGAATGCCCCGGGGGCCAATCACCGGGGCATGACCGCCGTTAGAATTTGTCATAGCCCCGGCCCCATTCGCGGCTTGCAATTTTTCGTCCCATAGGGCCGAAAGGAGGCATGCTCTCCACCTCGCCGAGTTCCTTCCGCGCGCATTATCAGGCTCTCATTGACTCCGGGGCGATTGAAGCCGATCCGGAGCAGGCTCGCGTCGCCGACGCCTTCGGTGCGCTCGAGGACCGCTTGGCAAGCTACAAGCCCTCGCGCAAGCAGGGCCTGTTCGGCCGGCTGTTCGGCGGCGACAAGAACGAGCCGCCGCGCGGGCTGTACGTCCATGGCGAGGTCGGCCGCGGCAAGACCATGCTGATGGACCTGTTCTTCCAGCAGTGTCCGATCGAGCACAAGCGCCGCGCCCATTTTCACGAGTTCATGGCCGAAGCGCATGAGCGGATCTACGGTTATCGGCAGCAGATCGCGCGCGGCGAGATCGCCGATGCCGACGTGATCGCGCTCACCGCGCAGTCGATCTTCGATGAAGCCTGGCTGCTCTGCTTCGACGAATTCCACGTCACCGACATCGCTGATGCGATGATCCTGGGGCGGCTGTTCGCGAAACTGTTCGAGCTCGGCACCGTCGTGGTCGCGACCTCCAACGTTGCGCCAGAAGATCTCTACAAAGGCGGCCTCAACCGCGCGCTGTTCCTGCCCTTCATCGCGCAGATCTCCGAGCACATGGACGTGCTGCGGCTCGATGCGCGCACCGATTTCCGTCTGGAAAAACTTGCCGGCGGGAAGATGTGGCTGGTGCCGGCCGACGAGGAGGCGGAGGCCGCGCTGAATACGGCCTGGGTCCGGATGACCGGCAATGCGCCCTGCAAGCCGCGCGATATTCCGATCAAGGGGCGCATCCTGCAGGTGCCCTGCTCGTCGCATGGCGTGGCGCGTTTCAGTTTTGCCGAGATTTGCCAAAAGCCGCTGGCGGCCTCCGACTATCTGAGGCTCGCGCACGATTATCACACCATTCTGATCGACCGGATCCCGGTGATGGATCTGACCGATCGGAATGCCGCCAAGCGCTTCATCTCACTGATTGATACGCTCTATGACAATGCCGTGAAACTGATGGCCTCTGCCCAAGCGAACCCGGTGTCGCTTTACCTCGCGACCGAAGGTGTTGAGGCCAACGAATTCAAGCGCACGTCCTCGCGCCTGATCGAAATGAGCTCGGCCTCCTATCTGGCGCTTCCGCACGGGAAGCGAAAGGATTCCACGGCCAGCGGCTCGAGCACGGGGCTGGTGGAGACTTAAGTGCCACACGCAGTCATTCCGGGGCGCGCGCCAGCGCGAACCCGGAATCTGGAGATCGTGGTGCGAGATTCCGGGTTCATCGCTGCGCGATGCCCCGGAATGACGGACGTGCTGGTATGCCTCTGATCAGGATGTGCAGCCGGCCCGACAATTGGGCATGGCCGCGACTTGAATGGATCATTCGAAAGGGATAACCAGCGATCCAGTCTGCTATCCATCCTCCTCTTTGTGCTCAAAGGACAGATTTCCCATGGCGCGCGACAAGATTGCTTTGATTGGCTCCGGCCAGATCGGCGGAACGCTGGCTCACATCATCGGCCTGAAAGAGCTTGGCGACGTCGTGCTGTTCGACATCGCCGAGGGCGTGCCGCAGGGCAAGGCGCTTGATATCGCGCAGTCCTCGCCGGTCGACGGCTTCGATTCCAATCTGGTCGGCGCCAATTCCTACGAGGCGCTCGATGGCGCCAAGGTCTGCATCGTCACCGCCGGCGTGCCGCGCAAGCCTGGCATGAGCCGCGATGATCTCCTGAGCATCAACCTGAAAGTGATGGAGCAGGTCGGCGCGGGCATCAAGAAGTATGCCCCCGATGCCTTCGTCATCTGCATCACCAACCCGCTCGACGCCATGGTCTGGGCGCTGCAGAAGGCCTCGGGCATGCCGAGCAAGAAGGTTGTCGGCATGGCGGGCGTGCTCGACTCCGCACGCTTACGCTATTTCCTCGCGGACGAATTCAACGTCTCGGTCGAGGACGTCACCGCCTTCGTGCTTGGCGGCCATGGCGACACCATGGTGCCGCTGGTGCGCTATTCCACCGTCGCGGGCATCCCGCTGCCCGATCTGGTCAAGATGGGCTGGACCTCGCAGGCGCGCATCGACGAGATCGTCGACCGCACCCGCAATGGCGGCGCCGAGATCGTCAACCTCCTGAAGACCGGCTCGGCCTTCTACGCGCCGGCGGCGTCCGCGATCGCGATGGCCGAGAGCTATCTGAAGGACAAGAAGCGCGTGATGCCCTGCGCCGCCTATCTCAACGGGGAATACGGCGTGAAGGATATGTATGTCGGCGTGCCCGTGGTGATCGGCTCCAAGGGCGTCGAGCGCGTGGTCGAGATCGAGCTGGCCGGCAAGGACCGCGAGGCGTTCGACAAATCGGTCGGCGCGGTGCAGGGTCTCGTCGACGCCTGCAAGAAGATCGCGCCCGATCTGCTCGGTCATTGATTTCGTTCAGTTTTCGGCCCCGATCGGGGCCGAAAGCGTTTCTGGGTTGCAGTTCTTTTGGTATGTGGTATGCCAACTACCAAGGTGAACTGTAGAACTCGCCGTAGAGGGTTTTGGGGAGCGTCCCGATGAATATCCATGAATATCAGGCCAAGGCATTGCTGCACGACTTCGGCGTGCCGATCTCGCGCGGCGTACCCGTGCTGAAGCCTGAGGATGCCGAGGTGGCGGCCAAGACGCTTCCCGGCCCGATCTGGGTGGTGAAGAGCCAGATCCACGCCGGCGGCCGCGGCAAAGGCAAGTTCAAGGAGGCCTCCGCCGGCGACAAGGGTGGCGTTCGCATCGCCAAGTCGGTGGCCGAGGTTGCCGCGTTCGCCAAGCAGATGCTCGGCGCGACGCTCGTGACCGTGCAGACCGGGGCGCATGGCAAGCAGGTCAATCGCCTCTACATCGAGGAAGGCTCCGAGATCGACAAGGAGTTCTATCTCTCGATCCTGGTCAACCGCGAGACCAGCGAAGTCTCGTTCGTGGTCTCGACCGAAGGCGGCGTCAACATCGAGGACGTCGCGCACTCGACCCCGGAGAAGATCATCACCTTCTCGGTCGATCCGGCCACCGGCATCATGCCGCACCACGGCCGCACCGTCGCGAAGGCGCTGAACCTTTCCGGCGATCTCGCCAAGCAGGCGGAAAAGCTCGTGAGCCAGCTTTACGCCGCGTTCACCGCCAAGGACATGGCGATGCTGGAGATCAATCCGCTCGTCGTCACCAAGCAGGGACAACTGCGCGTGCTCGATGCCAAGGTGGCGTTCGACGACAACGCCATGTTCCGCCATCCCGAGGTCGCGGCCCTGCGCGACGAGACCGAGGAGGACGCCAAGGAGATCGAGGCCTCGAAATACGACCTCAATTATGTGGCGCTCGACGGCACCATCGGCTGCATGGTCAACGGCGCCGGGCTTGCCATGGCGACCATGGACATCATCAAGCTCTATGGCATGGAGCCCGCGAACTTCCTCGACGTCGGCGGCGGTGCTAGTGTCGACAAGGTGGCCGCGGCGTTCAAGATCATCACCGCGGATCCCAACGTGAAGGGCATCCTGGTCAACATCTTCGGCGGCATCATGAAGTGCGACGTGATCGCCGAGGGTGTCGTCGCTGCGGTCAAGCAGGTTGGCCTGAAGGTGCCGCTGGTGGTGCGGCTCGAGGGCACCAATGTCGAGCAGGGCAAGAAGATCATCAACAATAGCGGTCTCAATGTCCTGCCCGCTGATAATCTCGATGACGCCGCGCAGAAAATCGTGAATGCCGTCAAGGGAGGCTAGCAATGGCTCAGGACCATCTCGCCGCACCGTCACCGCTTCCGGAGCACAAGAAGCTCGGGGTATTTGCGGGTGAATGGGCCGGCGAGGAGGTGGTCTATCCGTCGCGCTGGAACGCGGGCGGTCCCGCCACCTCGCATGTGGTGGCACGCATCGATCTCAACGGCTTTTATCTGATCCAGGACACGCGCCAGACGCGCGACGGCCTGGAGATATTCGCCACCCACGCCCTGTTCACCTATGACCGCGACGACCGGCTCTACAAATTGTTCTGGCACGATTCGCTCGGCTACTACCCGCCGTCGCCGGCGTCCGGGAGTTGGGTCGGCAAGACGCTGACCCTCGTGCGCGGCTCGCTGCGCGGCAACGCGCGTCACCTCTACGAGGTCGTCGACGACAACAGCTACACCATGAAGATCCAGTTCTCGCCCGACGCGGAAGGATGGGCCGACGTGCTCACCGGCGTGTATCGGCGTGTCCACTAAGCCTGATCCGGCTCAAACCAAGTTAAACCTGTCACCGGCGTTTCGCGAAAGCATCTGAAGACATGTCCATCCTGATCGACAACAACACCAAGGTCATCTGCCAGGGTTTCACCGGCAAGAACGGCACCTTCCATTCGGAAGCGGCGATCGCTTACGGGACCAAGATGGTCGGCGGCACTTCGCCCGGCAAAGGCGGCTCGACCCATCTCGGCCTGCCGGTGTTCGACACGGTGCGCGAGGCGCGCGAGAAGACCGGCGCCGATGCGTCGGTGATCTATGTGCCGCCGCCGGGCGCGGCGGACGCGATCTGCGAGGCGATCGATGCGGAGATCCCGCTGATCGTCTGCATCACCGAAGGCATCCCGGTGCTCGACATGGTGCGCGTCAAGCGCTCGCTGTCAGGCTCGAAGTCGCGATTGATCGGGCCGAACTGCCCGGGGGTCATGACCGCCGGCGAATGCAAGATCGGTATCATGCCGGCCAACATCTTCCGGCCCGGCAGTGTCGGGATCGTTTCCCGCTCGGGCACGTTGACCTACGAGGCCGTGTTCCAGACCTCGCAGGAGGGGCTTGGGCAGACCACGGCCGTCGGCATCGGCGGCGACCCGGTCAAGGGCACCGAGTTTATCGATGTACTGGAAATGTTCCTGAAGGACGAGGCTACCAAGTCGATCATCATGATCGGCGAGATCGGCGGCTCGGCCGAGGAGGACGCCGCCCAGTTCATCAAGGACGAAGCCAAGCGGGGCCGCAAGAAGCCGATGGTCGGCTTCATCGCCGGGGTCACCGCCCCTCCCGGCCGCCGCATGGGTCATGCCGGCGCGATCATCTCCGGCGGCAAGGGCGACGCCGGTTCCAAGGCCGCGGCCATGGAATCGGCTGGAATCACCGTTTCCCCGTCGCCTGCACGGCTTGGACATACCCTTGCCGCAAAATTGAAGTCCTGATTCAGTCCTTGGTTCTTTTCGGCGCGAAGTTTAGGATTAAATAGGGTAAACCATCCTATCTCAGCCAGCCGGCCCTTCCAGGCCGGCTGCTTGCGCCGTCACTTGCGCGCGAACCGAAAATCACCAGGACGCTATCATGTCTCGCCAGGACGCGAACGCCGCTTTTGCCCTTTCCTCCTTTTTGCAGGGTACCAACGCCACCTACATCGACGATCTCTACGCCCGCTACGAGCAGGACCCGGCATCGGTCGACACGGACTGGCAGGATTTCTTTAAGAGCCTGAAGGACACCCCCGCGGACGTCCAGAAGAACGCGGAAGGCCCGTCCTGGAGCCGTCCCAACTGGCCGGCGACGCCGCGCGACGACCTGACCTCGGCGCTGGACGGCAACTGGGCACAGGTCGAGAAGGCCGTCGGCAACAAGATCGCCGCCAAGGCGCAGGCCAAGGGCGCCGAGCTCTCGGCCGCCGACGTCAACCAGGCGACGCGCGATTCGGTGCGGGCATTGATGCTGATCCGCGCCTACCGCATGCGCGGCCATTTCCACGCCAAGCTCGATCCGCTCGGCATCGAGGCGCCGCGCGACCGCGAAGAGCTCGATCCGCGCACCTACGGGTTCACGGAAGCCGATTTCGACCGCAAGATCTTCCTCGATCACGTGCTCGGGCTCGAATACGGCAACTTGCGCGAGATCGTCGCGATCTGCGAGCGCACCTACTGCCAGACGCTCGGCGTCGAGTTCATGCATATCTCCAATGCTGCGCAGAAGGCATGGATCCAGGAGCGCATCGAGGGTCCGGACAAGGAGATCAGCTTCACCCCTGAGGGGCGCCGTGCGATCCTGAACAAGCTGATCGAGACCGAAGGCTTCGAGAAGTTCTGCGATGTCAAATTCACCGGCACCAAGCGCTTCGGCCTCGATGGCGGCGAGTCGCTGATCCCGGCGCTGGAGCAGATCATCAAGCGCGGCGGCAATCTCGGCGTGAAGGAGATCGTGGTCGGCATGCCGCATCGCGGCCGCCTCAACGTGCTGACCCAGGTGATGGGCAAGCCGCACCGCGCGCTGTTCCACGAATTCAAGGGCGGTTCGGCCAATCCGGACGCGGTCGAAGGCTCCGGTGACGTCAAGTATCATCTGGGCGCGTCGTCCGACCGCGAATTCGACGGCAACAGCATCCATCTGTCGCTGACTGCAAACCCCTCGCATCTCGAGATCGTCGACCCCGTGGTGCTCGGCAAGGTGCGCGCCAAGCAGGACCAGCATGGCGATCCGCCGGACATGCGCATTTCGGTGTTGCCGCTGTTGATGCATGGCGACGCGGCGTTTGCCGGCCAGGGCGTGGTGGCGGAATGCTTCAGCCTGTCGGACCTGAAGGGTTATCGCACCGGCGGCTCGCTGCACTTCATCGTCAACAACCAGATCGGCTTCACCACCTATCCGCGCTACTCGCGCTCCTCGCCCTATCCGTCCGACGTGGCGAAGATGATCGACGCGCCGATCTTCCATGTGAACGGCGACGATCCGGAAGCGGTGGTGTTCGCGGCCAAAGTCGCGATCGAGTTCCGCCAGAAGTTCCACAAGCCCGTGGTCATCGACATGTTCTGCTACCGCAGGCATGGCCACAACGAGGGCGACGAGCCGGCTTTCACCCAGCCGGTGATGTACAAGAAGATCGCTTCGCATCCGTCTACGCTGGAAATCTATGCCAAGCGGCTGATCGCCGAAGGCGTCGTCACCGAGGGCGAGGTCGAGAAGGCCAAGGCCGACTGGCGCGCCCGGCTCGATGCCGAGTTCGAGGCCGGTGCCAGCTATAAGCCGAACAAGGCCGACTGGCTCGACGGCAAATGGGCCGGCTTCAAGATCGCGGACCAGGAAGAGGATGCGCGCCGCGGCGTCACCGGCGTCGACGTCGCCGTGCTCAAGGACATCGGCCGCAAGATCACCAAGGTGCCGGATGGTTTCCGCGTCCACCGGACCATCCAGCGCTTCCTCGATAACCGTGCGAAAGCAATCGACAGCGGTGTCGGCATCGACTGGGCGACCGGCGAGGCGCTGGCGTTCTGCTCGCTGCTGGAGGAAGGCCATCACGTTCGCCTGTCCGGCCAGGATTCGGAGCGCGGCACCTTCTCGCAGCGCCACTCGGTCTTGATCGACCAGGAGGATGAGAGCCGCTACACGCCGTTCAACCATCTCGGCGTCGACCAGGGCCACTACGAGGTCATCAACTCGCTGTTGTCGGAAGAAGCGGTGCTCGGCTTCGAATACGGCTATTCGCTCGCCGAGCCGAATGCGCTGGCGGTCTGGGAAGCGCAGTTCGGCGATTTCGCCAACGGCGCCCAGGTGGTGTTCGACCAGTTCATCTCGTCGGGTGAGCGCAAATGGCTGCGCATGTCCGGCCTCGTCTGTATGCTGCCGCATGGTTATGAAGGCCAGGGACCGGAACATTCCTCGGCCCGTCTCGAGCGCTATCTGCAGATGTGCGCCGAGGACAACATGCAGGTGGTCTACCCGACCACGCCGGCCAACCATTTCCATGTGCTGCGGCGGCAGTTGCACCGCGAGATCCGCAAGCCGCTGATCATGATGACGCCTAAGTCGCTGCTGCGGCACAAGCGCGCCGTCTCGCGGCTCGAGGAGCTGGCCAAGGGTACGACCTTCCACCGCATCCTCTACGACGACGCCCAGATGCAGGCTGACGAGAAGATCAAGCTGCAGCCGGATGCCAAGATCCGCCGCGTCATCCTGTGCTCGGGCAAGGTCTATTACGACCTCTACGAAGAGCGCGAGAAGCGTGGCATCGACGACATCTATCTGCTGCGGATCGAGCAGCTCTATCCGGTGCCGCTGAAGGCGCTGGTGCAGGAGCTCAGCCGCTTCAAGGGCGCCGAGGTGGTGTGGTGCCAGGAAGAGCCGCGCAACATGGGTGCTTGGCACTTCATCGAGCCTTATCTCGAGTGGGTGCTGAACCAGATCCACGCGCCGAACAGGCGTCCGCGCTACGCCGGCCGCGCGGCCGCCGCGGCGACCGCCACGGGCTTGATGTCGAAGCATCTTGCGCAGCTCAAGGCGTTCCTGGACGAGGCGCTGAACTAACATTCAATCCGTCGTGCCCCGCGAAAGCGGGGCATCCAGTAGTCGGCGCCGCCGCTGCTTGATTGCAGCCGCCGCGGGCTACCGGCTCCTCCGCCCCGGTGCGCCATGGCGCACAAGGCGGAGGATGACAGCTAGAGTTTATGACCGCACAGGTTGTTTTAAGGAAACGAGACCATGACTGAAATCCGCGTTCCGACGCTAGGCGAATCCGTGACCGAGGCCACCATCGGCCGCTGGTTCAAGAAGGCCGGCGATGCCGTTGCCGTCGATGAACCCTTGGTCGAGCTCGAGACCGACAAGGTCACGATCGAGGTGCCGGCGCCTTCCGCCGGCACGCTCGGCGAGATCATCGCCAAGGACGGCGAGACCGTCGCGGTCGGCGCGCTGCTCGGCCAGATCAATGATGGCGCCGCAGGTGCTGCCGCCAAGCCGGCCGCTGCGC
>NZ_PSRR01000082.1 GCF_004296405.1 Bradyrhizobium sp. Leo170 | reverse complement strand
CGAACCGAAGCAGGCGGGTGCGGCTGCCGCGCCTGTTCACCTCATCCAGGCGCCCGAGAGGATCTTCTGCTGGATGCCGGCCGGATAGCCCGGGGGCGTCTCCCACCCGCTGGACATATCAATGGCGCGGAATTCGTCGTGAAGCTTGTTGATTGCCATTTTCGACTTTCCTGAAGTTTAGGCGACCGCCCGGGACGATGAAGCCGGTTTTTGGTCGTTGGTCAATTCGTCCGCGAGATCGTAGCTCGACAGCATCTTGTCGAGCAATGCCGCCGACTTCTGCCAGTCGTAGGTGCGGAAGGCATGCCCCTTGGTGACGAAGGTCGCACCGGCATAGAACATTTCGTATTGCGCGTGCCGCGAGGCGAATTCCGATCCAACCGCATCCCAGGCGAGCTTGTAGAACTTCACCTTGTCCACGGCGCCGGCCGCCGGCGACTGCTGGGTTTTGCCGATCAGCTTGGCCAGATCCGGATTGTCGAAATCCTTCACGGAGGACGGCAGCATGATCATGCCTCCGCCGGCAAGCTCGCGCAGCGCGTTGATGATCTTGGCATAGAGCTGCTGCGTCATGGTCTGCGCCCCGTAGAGCATCTGCCGATCCGGCACGAAATAGGCGCCGCGCTGCTGGCCCTTGGTCTCCATCGCGACCATGAACGCTTCCACCATGCTGACTTCGGCCGCGAGCTGGCCGAGCGTCTCCTTCACCTGCGGAAAACCGATGATGCCATTGGTTTCCGCGATACGGTGCGCGATTCCCGCAAGGAAGCGCAACTTGATCGAAAGCCGGATCATGGCCTGATAGTTCTGGTAGACATGCGCCGGCGTGACATGGAACTGCTTCTGGCACATCGCGATGTCATCGACGATGAACACCCGGTTCCAGGGCACCTTGACGTCGTCGAAATACAGAACCGCATCGTTCTCATCGAAGCGGCTCGCCAGCGGGCTGTCGAACACTGCCCCCGCCGCCGCCTCGTAGGATTTGCGCGAGAGAATCTTCAACCCCTCGGTGTTCATCGGGATCGCAAAGGAAATCGCATATTTTTCATCGCCCGGCTGCAACGGCTGGATGCAGGTGACGAACACCTCGTTGGCCATGATCCCGCCGGTCGCCAGCATCTTAGCGCCGCGGATAGTGATGCCGTCGTCGTCGCGCGACACGATGCCCGCGGTCAGGTACGGATCGGCCTGCCCGGCGGCGCTCTTCGAGCGGTCTGCCTGTGGATTGATGATGACGTAAGTCAGATAGAGATCATTGTCGCGAGCGTAGCGATAATAGTCCGCAAGCGCCTTGGCGCGCTCCTTGTCATAGGCTTCGAAGACCTCGAGCCCCATATACATGCCCGCGATGCATGAGGCGACGTGGTCCGGCGCGCGGCCCATGAAGCCGGCATGCAGCTCGGTCCAGGCCTCCAGGCCGCGCCGGCGCCGGACCAGCGCGTCGTAGCTGCCGGGCAACTCCCAGATGCGATTGGCGCGCGTGCCGGTATCGGTCTCGAACGTCATCAGATCGCGATTTTCCGGCGCGCTCTGGAAGTCGAACATCCGACCGACCGAGGCCACCGCGCCGCGGAACGCCGGGTGCGTGGTAACATCGGTCACCAGTTCGCCATCAAGATAAACTTCGCGTCCGTCGCGTAGGCTCGCAATGTGCTGTGCGCCAGTCTTGATCATGAAGGCCTCGAGATTCCATGGATGGATTCAGTAGTGCATTGGAAGCGGCCATTCCGGGCTGCTTTCGGTTCCGGCAAGGCTGCGATAGGCCCCACCAAAGAATATAAGCGGTTCTTTGGGAGGATGGGCGGAAAACCGCATGACCCTCCCTACGAAGATCACATGGTCACCTCCGTCATACTGCGCATAAGGCACGCATTCGAAATGCGCCAGCGCTCCGGCGAGCAGCGGCGCCGACATATGGCCGATCGTGTGCTCCACCGCGGTCCATTTGTCGCCGAGCGCCCGGGCGAACTGGTTCGACAGATGCTCCTGATCGTGGCCCAGGATGTTCACGGCGTAACCCTTAGCCTCCGTCATCGCGGCCAGGCTGAATGCCTTGCGGTCGATCGAGAACAGAATCAGTGGAGGATCGACCGAGACGGAATTGAACGAGCTCATGGTCAACCCGATTGCGCTTCCGTCGCCGGCCTGCGCGGTGATGACGGCAACCCCAGTGGCAAACTGCCCCAACGCCCGGCGGAAGGCACGCGCATCGATATCTGTGGTTGCAGTCATCAGGAGATCATGAGCCTTAATTAGCTTTATAACAAAGCTATATTATCGAGGCAAAAAGACCGCTGTCAAGCAAGCCGATGCCGAACTTTGCGGCAGCGCAACGCAAGCTGTTCGCGCTTGTGCGTTGTATCGCGGCGCAACAGCGAGGAATTCATGCCGAGGAAGGCACGATCACGGACGGCCAAAACCAATCGGAAGGCACAAAAGCCTGGAATTGAGCCAACGATCTCGATCCCGCATTTGATGGTTGATGGGTCCGACCGGGCCTTCCGACACTTCATTCACGATGCGCTCGCCGTTTTTACAAGGTTGCAGGCGGTACGGAGTCAGCTCGGCGCAGTGATCGGTCTGTCCGGAACGCAGTATACGGTGCTGATTGCGGTCGCACATCTGAGCGGCGAGGACAGGAAGATTGGAGTGAACCAGGTCGCCGAACATCTGCATTTCAGCGGCGCGTTCGCCACAATCGAGATCAACAAGCTCGTCGCCAGGGGCCTTGTCCACAAGGACGCCGACTCGGAGGATCGGCGACGGGTCATCCTCGCGGTAAGCCCGAAGGGCCGAACCCTGCTCAGCGAGTTGGCGGCGGTACAGCGTCCGGTCAACGACATGCTGTTTCGCGGGTTGTCGGCAACCGACTTCCGAAAAATGCGCAAGCTGATGACCGGCATGGTCGATGCCGCGGACGAGGCCGCACACCTGATCGAGAATACATTGCGTGGCCGCCAACGCGCGCTGTGGGATCGTGAGGCTTCCTGACTGGGCTACTACCCCAACCCCTTGCGGCCCGTCATCCACATCGGGTTGCACCCTGCCATGCTCTCGCTTCGTAACTAAGCTATTGCCCAAACATATTTGATGCGGCAGGATTTGTGGCGGCAGTTTTGGGAGAGACCATTTAAAATGAAACTCGATGTCAGACGCCTGCTTTGTTTCACCGATCACAAGGAGGTCGAGGCTGGCCAGCGCCACGCCAGGCCGCTGCGCCGCGTTGCCGCGGTCGCGATCATCCAGAATCCCTATGCCGGCCGCTACGTCGAAGACTTGTCCGAAGGGACGGCTGCCAGCGCGGAGATTGGAGCAGTGCTGGCCAAGCTGGCGATCGAGGCGCTCGGGCCGCACAAGGCTGAAAGCTATGGCAAGGGCGGCGTCGTCGGCCTCGGCGGCGAACTCGAGCATGCCAACGCCTTGCTGACCACGACCTTTGCGACGCCGCTACGGGAGGCCGTCGGCGGCGCCAAGGCCTGGATCCCCTCCTTCACGAAACTCGCGGCGCCTGGGTGCCTGATCGATGTTCCATTGGCCCATAAGGACGCCCTTTACGTCCGCTCACACTACGACGGCGTCTCGGTGACGCTGCCGCCGGACGCGCCGGCCGCCGACGAAATCGCGCTGATCGTCTGCCTCGCCAATCGCGGCCGCCTCAGCGCGCGCGTTGGAGGCCTATCCGCCGACGCCATCGTCGGCGAGGACGGACTGCACTGACCCTAGCGAGACGGAAACACTCCATGCGCACCGCGATCGTCAATATCGGCACTATCGTTACGGGCGACCGCGCCATTCCCTTCGCGAAGGGCGACGGCATCCTGATCAACGACGGCAAGATCGTCGAGATCGGAACGCTTTCTGCTGACGCGGTCGCAGCTTGCGACGTGGTGATTGATGCCGCGGGAACGACGGCGATGCCCGGACTGATCGACAGCCACGTGCACATCACGTTCGGCGATTACACCCCGCGCCAGCGCATCGTCGGCTATCTCGAAAGCTATCTGCACGGCGGCACGACGACGGCGATCACCGCATCGGAGGTGCATGTGCCGGGCCGGCCGAAGGATGCGGCCGGCGTCAAGGCGCTGGCGCTGGCGGCGCGGGCCTGCTTCCTGGATTATCGTCCCGGCGGCGTGCGGGTTCATGCCGGCTCGGTCATTCTCGAGCCTGGCCTCACTGAAGGTGATCTCGAGGAACTCGCAGGTGCCGGCATCTGGCTCGCCAAGGCTGGGTTCGGCGCATTTGCCACGCCATTCGACTATGCACCGTTGATGCTGGCGGCGCGACGATTGGGCATGGTGACCACCATGCACACCGGCGGCTCGTCAATCCCCGGCTCGTCAGGCATCTGGGCCGAGCATGTGCTGGCGTCCAATCCCACCGTGTCCTTTCACGTCAATGGCGGTCCGGTGGCGATGCCGGAGGCGGGCTTCGCCCGGCTGGTCAACGAGAGCACCATTGCCTTGCAGCTTTGCACCGCGGGCAATCTGCGCACCGCGCTGCTGACGGCCAAACTGCTCGATGATGCGGGGCAGCCGGAGCGGCTGTTGATTGCCACCGATACACCGACCGGAAGCGGCATCATGCCGCTCGGCATGTTCTACACGATCAGCCACCTCGCAAGCCTCGGCGGCATGCCGCCGGAACAGGCGATCGCCGCGGCCACCGGCAACAACGCGCGCGTCTATCGGCTCAACACCGGCCTGCTGCAGCCCGGCAAGGACGCCGACGTGCTCCTCATCGATGCCTGCGCCGGCGGCTCGCAGGATGACGCCTTGTCGGCATTGCGTAACGGCGACGTCCCCGCGGTATCAGCCGTGTTGACGGCGGGCGTTCCGCGTTTTGTGGGTCGCAGCCGCAACACGCCGGCGGGCATCCGCAATGTGCGCGTCGCGGAAAACCGCCTGCCCCGCGACTTCTCAGGCGCCGCGCATTAATTCTCGAAATCCGGCAACCGGTACTTGCTCGCCAATCGGTCGGCGAGGCCAGAGGCGCGATCCCAGTCATAGGTGCGATAGCTGTGGCCGCGGGTGACGAACTGCGCACCGGCGTAGAACATCTCGTATTGCAGATGGCGCGAGGCGAATTCCGAGCCGACCGCATCCCAGGTCATTTTCAGCATCTTGACCCGCTGCTCGCCGCTCATCGCCGGCGAGATCTGAGTGAGCGAGATGATGTCGGCCAATTCCGGATTGGCGAAATCCCGCACCGATGACGGCAGCATCAACAGCGCCCCACCGGCCAATTCACGGATAGTGCTGATGATCTGCGGATACATTTCCTGCGACTGGACCTGCGCCGCATAAAGCAGATGCTTGTTGGGCAGGAAATATTCGCCGCGCATGGCGCCGCCGGCTTCCATGCCGAACACCATGCCCTCGATCAGCGCGGCCTGCGACGCGAGCTTGCCGAGCGTATCGACCACCGGCGGGAAATTGATGGTGCCGATGGTCTGCGCAATGCCGCGCGCCAGGCCGACCAGAAACCGCAGCTTGACCGAAAGCCGGATCTGCGCCTGATAGTTCTGATAGATGTGCGCCGGCGTATCGTGGAGCTGCGCCCGGCACATGTCGGTGTTGCGCAGCAGGAAGACGCGTTCCCACGGCACCTTGACGTCGTCGAAGAACACCAGGGCATCGTTCTCGTCGTAGCGATAGGCCAGCGGATTGTCGTATTCGCTGACCGCGTGCGCCTCGAACGACTTTCGCGACAGCATTTTCAATCCCTTGGTGCCCATCGGCAGCGCACAGGAAAATGCCAGATGCTCCTCACCCGGCCGGAGCGGCTGGCCGGAGCCCACAAACAGCTCATTCGCCATGATCGCACTGGTGGCAAACAGCTTGGCGCCGCGAATGGTGATGCCGGAAGCGTCCTCGTCGACGATACGGGCCACCATGTCCTCGGCGCCCTTGCCCTGACTGCCAAACGCCTTGGAGCGGTCGCCCTGCACGTTGTTGATGACGTAAGTCATAAACAGGTCGCTCTTGCGGGCGTAGTCGAACCAGTCGCGAAACGCCTGAGCGCGCTTCGGGTCATAATTTTCGAAAACCTCGATGCCCATCATCATGCCGGACATCGAAGACGCGACGTGGTCCGGTGACCGGCCGAGATAGCCGCATGACAATTCGGCCCACTCCACCAGCGCCTTTCGACGCTCGACCAGATCCTCATAGCTCCTCGGGAGCTGCCAGGCGCGGCTGATGCGCCGGCCGCCGCCGACGTCAAAAGTCATCCGCTCCAGATTGTCGGGATGCGCCTGATAATCGTACAGCACACCGGCCGACTCGACGGCATGACGGTAGGCAGGATGCGTCGATACATCGGCGACGCGCTCGCCGTCGAGAAAGACCGCCCTACCGTCCCGCACGCTTGCGACGTGCTCGGCGCCGTTCTTGACCAAACCGCCCGCAGCCGCCCCGGATGATGCCTCGTCCATCGCGATCCCCAAAAAAGAACATCGAACAAATGGCACCTCGTGCCAGCCCGATGCAGGATTAGATAGCTAATATCCGAAGCTATTATGGACTGAATGTCAAGGCGGCATTAAACGCTGTGCCCATCCGGGCACAAGCATTGCAATTACAAGCATTGCAATTGCCATTGGGAGCGTTCAATCTTCCGACGAACCCAATCAATGAGATGATCCCTTGGCCAAGACAGCAGCGCGCGCCATCACCACCAAGCCCGGCGCCGGACGCATCACCCATCGCACTGCGCTCACGACCTCCCGCCCTGAACTGCTCGTAGACGGCTCCGACCAGCAGTTTCGCAAACTGGTGCACAGCCTGTTCGGATTCCTGGCCCGGCATCAGACCCTGCGCGACGGCCATGCCGCCGTCATCGGTCTTCCCGGAATCGAATACACCACGCTGATCGCGATCCGGCATCTGGCGGCGCAAGGCGACGTCCACGTCAAGACCGTCGCCGACCACCTCCATCTCAGTGGTGCCTTCGTCACCACCGTGACCAACAAGCTGGAAAGCAAGGGCTTGATCGAAAAGGCGGCGCATCAGGGCGACCGCCGACGGCTCTCGCTCAGCGTCACGTCGCGGGGCGTCGAATTGCTCGAGCGGCTGGCGCCGACGCAAATGCAGGTCAACGACGCAGAATTCGGCTGCCTGAGCGCGCGTGAGTTCGAGCTGCTGCTCGACCTGGTGCAGCGCCTGGTCGAGTCGAGCGACCGCGCTATCGCACTGCAGCGATACCTGGCCGAAACCAATATCCAGCCGATCGCCCCGCCGTCGCGCAAACCCGCGTCGAAGCCGCGGAAGACCGGCAAGGCGTGACAGGTTGCCGCAAACTTCACCGCGGTTGCCGAAAAAATAGCTTCTAAAGAGAACTAATCTACAAAGCTGCGAAATTTTCGTTTGTCAAAGAGCCAAATCTATTGGAGCATTGGGAACGCCGCGGGGCCACTGGCACGCCGCGTGCATTGCAGGCTTCCGAGATCGGCTGCTGTAGGCAGCCATGGTTAACAGCAACGGAAAGAAGTCGATGTTGAAGGTCATATTGAACCCGTCGCGGCTGCTAGGCACCCTCGCCGTGATCTCGCTGAGCGTGGGCAGCGCGTTGGCGCAAACTCCGGAGATCGCGCTTGGTGCGATCGTGCCGAGCAGTGGCCCGTTCGCCGAATGGGGCCGCAGCAACAGCGTCACGCTGCGGATGCTGGAGAAGCAGACCAACGATGCCGGCGGCATCAACGGCGCCAAGCTGAAGATCACCATTCTCGACGACGGCGCCAAGCCGGCCCAGGCGGCGAGCTCGCTGCGCAAACTGGCGGGCGACGAAAAGGTTCTCGCAGTCGCAGGCCCGCTGACCAGCAGCGCCGCCGAAGTGACGTTTCCGGTCGCCAATGAGATGAAGGTGGTCGCAACCTCGCAGGCCTCCTCGAAACCGGGAGTGGCCAAGCTGAATCGTCCCTGGGCCTTCCGCAACACGATCGATGAAGGCGTGCTCGCCAAGACGACCGTGCCGTATTTCAAGAAGGCGTTCAACATCAAGACCGTCGGCATTATCTTCGATGCCAAGGATGCCACCGCGTCGACCGTCGGCAAGGCGATCATGCCCGCCGTGCTAAAGGCGAACGAGATCGCCATCGTCAACGAATCCGACCCGCTGTCCTTCAACACCGGCGATCTCGACGTCAGCGCCCAGATCACCAAGCTGAAGTCGCTGAACCCGGACGGTGTGGTCGTCAGCGCGGACTATAGCCAGGCCATCACGGTACTGCGCGAGATGAAGCGCCAGGGCCTGATCAAGCCGGTGGTCGGCGCCACCCAGCTTATTTCGTCGGCGATCCTCAAGGCCGCGCCGGAAATTCCGATCATTGCGCCGGCGACCTTCTTCGCCACCATGAAAGGCGAAGCGGCCGAGAAGTTCGTCGCCAATCTGCAGCCGCTGCTGCGCAAGGAGAGCGGTTTGCCGGCCGAGATCGAACCGAGCATGTATGACGCCAACATCTATGAGATCGTCAGCATGTATATCGATGCGATCAAGAAGTCCGGCGTGACCGGCAAGCCTGCAGACGTCGAGGCCGACCGCGCCAAGATCCGCGACCATCTAGCCAAGCTGGAAGGCTTCCAGGGTCTCGGCGGCCCGATCGGCTTCAACGACGACGGCGACGCGATCAAGGCGTTCTACGTGCTGCAGGGTCAGAACGGCGCCTGGGACACCAAGGTCCGCGGCTGCAGCTCCGCACCCAACCACGCCGGCTGCTGATCGACGCCGCAGCTATTCGGTGGCCGGGTTTGCCCGGCCACTCTCTTTAACATCCGACCGACTGAAAACTTCATGCTGTGGCAGCAACTCGTGAACGGCCTCACGCTCGGAGCGATCTACACGCTGCTGGCGCTGTCGTTCTCCATCGTGATGGGAATTCTCGGCATCCTCAATCTGGCGATCGCCGAACTCTTCATGATCGGCGGCTATTTCGGATTCACGCTGATCGCCGCAAACTTTCCCCTTCCTGTCGCCGTGCTCGGCGGCATGGCGGGCGCTGCCATTGCCGCCATGGTGATCGAGAGGATTGGCTATCAGCCATTGCGGGGCACCCCTGTTGTAACGCCGATGCTGAGCACGCTCGGCTTCTCGATCATCCTGCAGAACGTCGCGACAAATCTCTGGGGCTCCGACCCGTTGCAAATGCCTGACGAATATCTGGGGCGGCAGTATACGCTCGGCCCGGTCAATATCGGCCAGATGCAGTTGATCGTCGTCGGCGCCACCATCGTGCTGGTGACGCTGATCGCCTACACCGTGCAGCGAACGACCATCGGCCGTGCGCTGCGGGCGGTCGCCGAAAACCGCGAGGTGTCGCGCCTGCTCGGCGTCTCGGCGGATCGGCTGACCTTGTTCGCCTTCGCCTTGTCAGGCGCGCTCGCCGGCGTGGCCGGTGTCCTGATCGCGCTGCATTATGGCGCCATCACGCCATATCTCGGCGTCGAAATCGGGCTGAAGGCGGTCGCCGTGATGGTCATCGGGGGCACCACCAACATCTGGGGCGCGCTGCTCGCGGGTCCCCTGATCGGCGTGGTCGAGGTGCTCACGGTGGCCTATGGCGGCTCGCAGGTCCGCGACTTCGTCGTGTACGGCTTCATGATTCTGATCCTCTTGCTGCGCCCACAAGGTCTGCTCGGCGGCGCGCGTTCCGACCAGGGCCAGCGCGTGTGATGTCGACCTATTATGCCAGCCTGTTTGCTGAAGCCGGCATCCTGCTGCTCGGCGCGCTCAGCGTTTACATCATTCTCGCGACCGGCCAATTGTCGCTCGGCAACGCGGCTTTCATGGCGATTGGGGCCTATCTGAGTTCCTACCTCACGGTCGAACTCGGCATGCCGATCACGCCGGCGCTGATCGTCTCGGCGATCGCGGCTGGCACCATCGGCGTGATCGTGGGTTTCCCTGCGCTTCGACTGAAGGGCATCTATCTTGCGATGGCCACGCTCGGCTTCGGTGAGATGATCCGCAGCTTCTTCATCAACTTCCCTGCGATGGGCGGGTCCGGCGGCTTTCACGGCATGGCGCACATTTCGGTCGGGTATATCTGGGCATGGGCCGGCGGGATCCTCGTGGTCCTGATCCTCGTCGAGCGCTCGCGCGTGTGGCTCGAGATGCAGGCCGTGCACGACGACGAGACCGCGGCGGGGCTGGTCGGGCTAAACACCGTGGCGATCAAGGTTGGCGCATTCGGGATCGGCGCGGCTGTTGCTGCGATCTCCGGAGGGCTGTTCGCGCATCATCACGTCTATATCGAACCCGCCAATTTCGGCTTCGAGCGCTCGATCGACTTCGTGCTCGCGACCATCCTCGGCGGCTCCACGCTCGGGCTGGGCTCGCTGATCGGCGCAATATTGCTCGTCTTCCTGCCCGAATTCCTGCGGCCGATCGCCGACTGGCGCCTCGCCGCCTTCGGCACGCTGCTGATCCTGGTGCTCCTGGTGCGTCGCCAGGGTATCGTCGACCGCACGCTGCTGCGTGGGCTCACGTTCAGGAAGGCGGCATCATGAGCGCGCCGCTTCTTCAACTTAGCGAGGTCACCAAAAGCTTCGGCGGCATCCACGCGCTGTCCGCCGTGACCAGCGGAGTGCCTGAGGGCAAGATCGTCGGCATCATCGGTCCCAACGGAGCTGGAAAGACAACGCTGTTCAACGTCATCACCGGGGCCTATCGCGCCGATTCCGGCGTCGTCCGCCTGAATGGCACGGCGCTGAACGGCCTGCCTCCCCACCAAATCGCGCGCGAAGGCATTGCGCGAACCTTCCAGAATATCCGCCTCTTCCCCAGCATGACGGTCTGGGAGCATCTGCTTGTTGCGCAGCCGCACCGCGAGTCCTGGTGGCGCCGATTGCTGCCGGTCGGCTGGGGCGACCCCGCCGCGCAGGTGCGCGCGGTCGAGGTGATGGAGTTCTTCGGCCTGACGGACTTGCGCGACCGCCCCGCCAAATCGCTGCCTTATGGAATGCAGCGCCGGGTGGAGATGGCGCGTGCCCTCACCGCGCGGCCAAAACTGTTGCTGCTCGACGAACCCGTGGCCGGCATGAACCATGACGAGGCCGAAGAGGTCCGGCAACTGATGCTGAAGCTTCGCGCAACCGGATTGACGATCCTTCTCATCGAGCACGACATGAACTTCGTGATGCGGCTGTGCGATTATCTCTATGTGCTCGATTTCGGCGTGCTGATCGCGGAAGGCGCGCCAAGCGAAGTCCGGACGAATCCTCGCGTCCTCGACGCCTATCTCGGTAAGGACGAATGATACTCTCGGCTCGGGGGCTGCAGGTTCGGTATGGCGCCATCACCGCGGTGCGCGGCGTGGATATCGACGTCGCTGAAGGCGAGATCGTCGCGTTGCTCGGCGCCAATGGCGCAGGCAAGAGCACGATTGCCCGGGCGATCGCCGGCCTCTTACCGTTCCAGGGCGAGATCGTCTACAAAGACCAAAAGCTCAGGCCGAATGACGCCGAACGCAACGTTCGCCGCGGCATCGTGCTGGTGCCCGAAGGGCGCGGCATTCTCGGACGCATGACGGTCGAGGAAAATCTGGCGATGGGGATCTACACCCGCGCGGACAAGAGCCAGGCGATCGCGGACCTCAAGCGCATGCAGGAGCGCTTTCCGATTCTGGGCCAGCGGCGTCACAACGCGGCGAGCCTGCTCAGCGGCGGCGAGCAGCAATTGCTGGCGACGGCACGCGCGCTGCTATCGAAACCGCGCCTGCTGCTCCTGGATGAACCATCGCTCGGCCTTGCTCCCCAGGCCACGGCCTACCTCTTTGGCGTCATTGCCGAGACCCGCGCCGAAGGATTGTCCGTGCTGTTGGTCGAGCAAAAGGCGCGTCAAACCTTGAAGGTAGCGGATCGGGCGTATCTGCTCGAGACTGGCCGCGTGGTAACATCGGGCCCGGCACAGAAGTTGATCGAAGATCCCGCTGTCTCGGACGCCTTTCTCGGAGGACACGGTTGAGTTCCGTCCAGTGCGGGACGTCGGAATGGCTCAGAGAGATTTCACGGGGATCGGCGGCTCATAGGCTCGGACCGCCGGAGCCGTTCCGACGAACTTCTCGCAATCGACGACCGTGATTTGCCCGCAGCAGCCTTGAGCCAGTCGTGACGTGCCGACGTCGCGCGTCAGTACATTGGGATTGCCATGGAGGCAAAGCGGATTCTCTGTGTCACCCGAGGCGGGATCGTACCAGGCGCCAGTCGGCAAATTGACGATGCCCCGCATGACGTCGTCGGTCACCTCCGCCGCCGCGAGGCAGGCGCCGCGTGCGTTGAAGATCCTGATGACATCGCCGTCGACGATCCCGCGCGGCGCGGCATCGTCCGGATGCATCCGCGCGACTTCCCTGCCCTCGATCTTGCGGGACTGGCTGTACCCACCGAAATCGAGCTGGCCATGAAGCCGCGTCGCCGGCTGATTGGCAACCAGCCACAATGGAGCCGTCGTGTCCGGCTGCTCGGTGGAGGCGAGCCAGGTGGGATGGCCCGGGCAATCGTCATAGCCGTAGCCGGCAATCGTCTCCGAGAATATCTCGATCTTGCCGCTGGGCGTCGGCAGCGGATTCTCTTCTGGCTTCGTTCGGAAGCGACGCAAGATGCCTCCGTCGTCCGGTTCCGACGGAAGCGCCAATTCGCCACGTTCCCAGAACTCCTCGAAATCAGGCGCCTCCCAGCCGCGCTCGGCCAAGGCGCACCGCGTCGGCTCATAGAGATGACGCATCCACTGCGCGGCATCGCGTCCTTCGGCAAAGACGCTTGCGGCGCCAAGCCGGTCGGCGAGATCGCAGAGAATTGCGAAGTCGTCACGCGCTTCACCGATGGGCGGCGCGACCTGGCGCATCGCGATCAATCGCGGATCGGTCGCCGCCGCGCCGATATCGTCGCGCTCCAGCGTCATCGTCGCAGGCAGCACAATGTCAGCGGACCGTGCCATCGCGGTCCAGGCGAGTTCATGGACCACGATCGTGTCAGGGCGCGCGAATGCCTGACCCAGACGATGAATGTCCTGATGATGATGGAACGGATTGCCGCCCGCCCAATAGACGAGCTTGATGTCGGGATACTGCAGCTCGCGGCCGTTATACGCGAATGGCGCGCCCGGATTCAGCAGCATGTCGGAAATCCGCGCCACCGGAATGAATTCGCGAACCGGATTGGTGCCCTGCGACATCGTCGGAATTGGCACGGCGTTGACCCGGCGGCCGGTGTGCCCCATCGCGCCGAGCGCATAATTGTAACCGCCGCCGGGCAGACCGATCTGACCTACCATTGCGGCAAGTACCGCGGCGGCCCACACCGGCTGCTCGCCATACTGCGCGCGCTGCAACGCGTGGGCCACGGCGATGAGGCCGCGATTCCGGACGAGCAAGCGGGCGATGTCCCTGATCCTGTCGGCCGCAATTCCGCTGATCGCAGCCGCCCAATCGGCATGCTTGGGCTGTGCGTCGCTGTCGCCGCGAAGATAGCGCTCGAACACGCCAAAGCCCGTTGTGTAGCGGTCGACAAACGCGCGGTCACAAAGATTTTCGGCGAGCAAGGTATGCGCCATCGCGAGCATCACGGCAACGTCGGTGCCCGGACGAATCGGAATCCACTCGGCCTTGGCCTCAGCCGGGAAATCGTCGCGCAATGGGCTGATCGAGATGAACCGCGTGCCTCGCTTGACCGCCTCGCGCATGGCGTCGGGCTCGACATGACGGCTCAGCCCGCCGCTGGCGATCATCGAGTTCTTGATCGGCATGCCGCCGAACGCGAGCACGACATCGGTGTGGGTGCGCACTTGGTCCCAGGTGACATTACGCCGCGAAAGCGCCTCGAACGGCCCCATCACATGCGGCAGAATCACTGACGAGGCCCCCGCGCTGTAGCTGTTGACCGAACGCACATAGCCGCCGCAAACCAAATTGAGAAAGCGGTGGATCTGGCTCTGCGCATGATGAAAACGTCCCGCGCTGGCCCAGCCGTACGAGCCTCCATAGATTGCCCGCGAGCCGAAATTGTCGCGAACGCGCGCGAGTTCACCGGCGAGCAGATCGAGCGCGGTGTCCCATCCGCATTCGACAAAATCATCGCCGATTTCGCGCCGCTGCGGGCCAGGCCCATGCTCGAGCCAGTTGCGGCGGACCATCGGCTTGAGGATACGCGCCTTGTGGCGCAGGGCACCTTTGAAATTGGCGAGGATCGGCGATGGCGCCGGATCGCCGGCGTAGGGCAGGATCGAGACATCCTGACCGTCCCAGCGCGCCGAAAACGCTCCCCAATGCGCGCTGTGCGTCGCAAAGGCCCCGTCACGATCGGTCGCGTTGGAATGTGTCATGCGGTTGCCCGTCTATGGAATGTCGCCTCTCAGAAGTTACGGCAACGACGCCTCGATGACGAACGACCCGCGCTGCCGAAGCGCGGCATCGAACACTTCTGCGAAACGCTGGACGGTCGTCACGCGTTCTGCTGCTACGCCCATGCCACCCGCGAGCTTGACCCAATCGATCTCGGGATCCTCGATGTCGAGCATGCGGCGGGCATTTTGGCCGGGGCTGGCGACACCAACCTTGCGCATTTCGCCGTGGAGGATTGCGTAGCCACGGTTGGCAAAGATGATGGTCACGATATCGAGCTTCTCGCGCGCTTGCGTCCAGAGCCCCTGAAGCGTGTAGAGGCCGCTGCCATCAGCCTGAAGCGACACGACCTTGCGCCCGGGACAGGCGATCGCGGCCCCCGCCGCCATCGGCACTCCGATCCCGATGGCACCGCCCGTGATCTGCAGATAATCGTGTGCCGGCGCATTGTAGGACAGCTCGTAGAAACCGGCGGAAGTGATCGCCTCGTCGCACACGATCGCGTTCTCCGGCAGCTTCGCAGCGACCACGCGATTGATCATTTCGGCGGTCAGGGGACCGTCGGCTTGGAGCGACATCTCGGCTGGCGGCCGGTGACTTGTCTGCAAACCTGCTGCCGACTTGGCGCCGACAGCTTCCGCAAGATGGGCGAGAATTCCCTTCAGATCGTGACCGAGCCCGCCGAGTTCGACCACGCTGCACCCCTCAGGCGCGAGACGACCCGACTGTGTTGGGTAGCCAAAGAATGTGACCGGCTCCTTGGCACCGATCAACACGACCATGTCGAGGCTCGCCAATGCGGCGCGACCCGGCTCCCAGGCAAAGGATATCTTCTCGATCGGTGCCCGACCGCGCCCGCGCTCGATGCGCCCGTTGACGCCCTGCGCAAACAGCCGCGCGCCGGTCTTGGCGCAAATCCTCTCGGCATCGGCAAGCGCATCAGCACGCAGCGCCTGCCCCGACAGAATCAGCGCCGCCTTGCAACCGCTGCGCAACCGATCGACGACCGTCTTGAACTTATCCGGATCGACTTCGCGCCTCGGCGGCGGCGAACGCCTGGCGAGCGGAGCCCCGGCTGACCGTTCCGACCAGGCCATGTCCGCCGGCAAGATCAGCGTCGCGATGCCGTTCGCCAGGCTCGCGTCCCAGGCCTCAGTGACATCCCGCTCGATCGAGGCGGCACTGCCGATCCGGCGCACGAACGCGGACATCGGCCGGGCGAGCGTTTCGATGTCGCTCGTCAACGGCGCGTCGAGCGGAAGGTGCGCGGTCGAATGCTCGCCGACGATGTTGATGATCGGCGTGCCGGCGCGCCTAGCGTTGTGGAGGTTGGCGAGCCCGTTCGCGAGGCCCGGCCCGAGGTGCAAAAGCGTGGCCGCGGGCCGGTCCGTCATCCGGCCGTAGCCATCGGCAGCTCCGGTGACGACGCCCTCGAACAGCCCAAGAACGCAGCGCATGTCCAGCCGACGATCGAGCGCGGCGACAAAGTGCATCTCCGATGTGCCCGGATTGGCAAAGCAGGTGTCGACGCCAAGCGCGAGCAGCGCGTCGCAGAGATGATCCGCACCAGTTTTCATGTCATTCCGCCCCGTGTTTCCGTTCGCGAGCGCCTAAAGCGTGATGACTTTTCTTCGAATCGTCATCCCGCTTTAGCTCTTTGTTTGAGCATGATCTTTTCGGAAAACCGGTATCCACTTTTCCGGATCACGCTTTAGGCGAAACAGACGTTGGCCGACGGCTCGTGAGGCCGACCGAACAACGAACGCCCAGGAATGGCCTCGAGCAGCTCGCGGGTGTAAGCATGCTGCGGCGCGCCGAATACCGATTGCGTCTCCCCCTGCTCGACGATTTCACCGCGCCGCATGACCACGATCCTGTCGGCGATCTCCGATGCGACGCGGAGGTCGTGCGTGATGAACAGCATTGCCAGGTTCATTTCCTCGCGCAGCTCCGCCAGCAATTCCAGGATGTGCTGTTGCACCGAAACGTCGAGCGCCGAAACGGCCTCGTCCGCGACCAGCACCAGCGGCTTCAACGCGATCGCGCGCGCGATACAAATGCGCTGGCGTTGCCCTCCGGAGAACTCATGAGGATAGCGTTCATATGCGCTCTCTTTCAGCCCGACTCGTGCCAACAGTCGCTTTGCGTCTGCAACGGCTTCGGCCGGCGGCGTTCCATAGGTCATCGGTCCGCGCGCGATGGCCTCGCCAACCTTTTGTCGAGGATCGAGAGCCGCAAAGGGATCCTGAAAGACGATCTGCACCTTGCGGCGCATCGCGCGCAACTGCGCGCCTTTCAATTTGAGAAAGTCGACCCCATCGAAATCGATCGAACCGGTATCGGGCTCGATCAGCCGCATGATCATGCGCGCGAGCGTCGATTTTCCCGATCCGGACTCCCCGACGACGGCGACGGTCTCGCGTGGCCGCAGCGTGAGAGCGACGTCCTGCACGGCCGACACCCGTCGCACCGGCCTGAAGGCGCCCTGCCGGGTCGCGAACACCTTGTTGAGACCGCGGGCTTCCACCAACGGATCGCTGCCCAGCGCATGGTTGTGCTTTGTGGCGGGCCGGCCGCCCGGTACTGCCGCAATGAGTGCCTTGGTGTAGTCGTTCTTCGGCGCGCGGAGGACCTCGTCGACTGTGCCCTGCTCGACCACACAGCCGTTGCGCATGACGACGACGCGGTCAGCGATGTCGGCGACGACGCCGAAGTCATGCGTGATGAACAGGACGCCCATTCCCCGCTCGGCCTGCAACTTCCGGATCAAGCCAATGATTTGCTTTTGCGTGGTGACGTCAAGTGCGGTCGTCGGCTCGTCGGCGAGCAGCAGCGCCGGCTCGTTGGCCATTGCGATCGCGATCATGATGCGTTGGCGCTGACCGCCGGAGAGCTGGAATGGATAGCTGCGAGCGAGCGCCGGTGGATCAGGCAAGCCGACTGCCGCGATCAATTCGATGACTTGCGCGTCCACCTCGGAACGGGGCAGCTTCGCGCCAGCGTGCGTGACGATGGCTTCCGCGATCTGCTGACCGACGCGCGTCAGCGGATTGAGCGCGCTGAGCGGCTCCTGGAAGATCATCGATATCGGGCCGCCCCGCAGCGCCCGCATTGCCCCTTCATTCGCCGTCGCGAGGTCCGTATCATTGAAACGGATGGCGCCCGCGGCGACGTGAAGAGCCGGCGGCAGCAACCGGAGCACGGCGTGCGCGGTAATCGACTTACCCGAACCGGATTCGCCGACCAGGCAAACGATCTCGTTGCGACGTACGGCAAGCGAGACGTTCTCCACCGCGAACTGCCGGTCGCCACCCGTGGGCAAGGCAACGGACAGATTTTCGATTGCAAGCAGCGGTTCGTCCGTCATGCACCTCGCGCCTTCCGCGACAGTCTCGGGTTCAGGGTATCGTTCAGTCCTTCGCCAACGAGGTTGATCGCCAGCACGGTGAGGAAAATGGCTATCCCGGGGAACACGCTCATCCACCACGCCTGGCGCATCACCGACCGGGACGCGCCGATCATGAATCCCCAGGACATCAAATTGGGGTCACCGAGCCCCATGAAGCTCAGCGCGCTTTCGATCAGGATCGAGCTGGCGATCATCAGCGAGCCGGTCACGATGATCGGCGACACGGCGTTCGGCAGGATGTGACGCATCACCACCGACACCGGCGGCTGTCCCTGACAGACCGCGGCCTGCACGAACTCCCTGCTCCGCAGCCGCAGAAACTCGGCGCGCGTGAGCCGCGCAAGCTGAGGCCAGCTCACGGCGCCGATCGCGAGGATCACGTTGCTCAGTGAAGGCCCGAGCGTCGCCACCAGCAGGATGGCAAGAATGAAGCCCGGGATGGTCTGGAACAATTCGACAAAGCGCATCAGAATGTCGTCGACGCGGCCGCCGAAATAGCCGGCAACGGCTCCCACGGTGACGCCGATCGCGAGCGCCGCAAGTGTCGCCGACACGCCAATGAGGAGCGAGACCCGCGCGCCATAGGCAATACAGGCGGCGACGTCGCGGCCGAGCATGTCGGAGCCGAGCCACGTCTCGCCGTCGAACGGCGGCTGGAACGGCGCGGCCACCATATCCCAGGGATCGACGGGAAACAGGGTCGGCGCCACGATGGCCAGCACGACGACTCCGGTCAGGATGACCAGTCCGATGACGCCGGCCGGGTGCCGAAGAAAGGATGCCAGGGTCTTCATGGCTCGCCTCACTTCACACTTCCTACGGAGATGCGCGGATCCACCATGCGATAGACCGCCTCGGTGAGCAGATTCAGCCCGATGACGACAACCGACATGACCAGGAAGATGCCCTGCATGACCGGATAGTCGCGCTGCAGCACGGCGTCATAGATCAGCCGTCCCAAGCCGGGCCAGGCGAACACGGTCTCGACGACAACCGCGCCACCAACCACGGCGCCGGCCTGCATTCCGGCGACCGTGATAACGGGCAGGATCGCGTTGCGAAGCAGATGGCGCATCACGATCTGGGACTCGGTCACGCCCTTGGCGCGCGCCGTCTTGATGAAATCCTGCTGCTTGACCTCGATGATCGAGGAACGCATCAGCCGGGCGTAGATCGCGAGATAGACAGCGGCCAGCGACAAGGTCGGCAGGACCATGTGCTGGGCAATATCCGCGATGCGCTGCCACGTCGTCATCTCGACGCCGATCGTCGCGTAGCCGAATGGGGGAAGCCAATTGAGCTGCACGGAAAACAGCAGCACGAGCATCAGGCCGAGCCAGAACACCGGCAAGGCATAAAGCAGCAGTGAGACGATGGTAAAGAACGTGTCGGACCATTTTCCCGCGCGCGTGCCGGCTATGGTCCCAAGCGCCGTGCCGCAGACGAGCGACAAGATGAATGCCGTACCAGTGAGCAGCAAGGTCGCGGGCAGCCGCTCGAGCAGCACTCGATCAGCCGTACCTGGTGCAACTGGCTAGCTTGGTGATGGCGACGACGCTCATTCGAACCGGACCGCGCCGAAGGTCTCGTGAACGCCGATGGCAGTCGTCGTCACATTCTTGAGCTTCTTGTCGGTGAACGTCGGAAAGTCCTGTTCCAACAGCCATACGATCGGCACATCTTCGACCACGATCTTCTGCACCGCGCTATAGAGCTCTTGCCGCTTCTCGTCCGACGTGGCGGTCGCCGCTTCCTCGAAAAGGCGATCGGCTTCCGGATTGGCATATCCGGCCGTGTTGGAAAACATGATGCCTTTGCGGATGTTCGACGAAATGTAGGTTCGTGACACGCCGATGGCGGGATCCCCGAGCTGATAGACGAGATTCGTCGTCATCGAGTACTCCCAGTTGCTGACCTTCTGGATCCAGCCCGCGACATCGGTACCTTCAAACTGGATGTCGATGCCGACTCGCAGCAGCGACTGGCGCAAGAACTCAGCGACACGACGATACAGTTCGCCCGATGGCGTGACCAGGAACGGAACGGTGATCCGCTTGCCGTCCGCGCCCGGCTTCAATCCCATCTCGTCGAGAAGAGCCTTTGCCTTGTCCGGCGAGTATTCGTACTGCTTTACGTTCTTCTCGTAGAAGCGGGTCTTCGACGAGATCGGACCGGTCGCAATCTTGCCCAGACCGAAGTAGACACGCTGGAGCAGGGCTTTCCGGTCGATCGCGTACATCACCGCCTGACGGAAGCGCTTGTCGTTCATCGGCGCAATCCGGTTGTTCAGTTCGAGCCACAGATGCGGCGCGAAGTATTCATATCCCTTCGTCGTCATGTCGAGATGGGGCAGCTTCGTAAGGCGAGCGACGTCGTACTGCTCGATGTCGCTCCACTGCGTCAGCTTGACGGTTCCCTGCTCTAACGCGACCGAACGCGCCGCTGCGTCCGGAATGACCCGGTAGATGATCTCGTCGATATGGGGTTCACCGGCGCGGTAATAGCCCTCATGCTTGATCAGGTGAATGTGCGACCCTCGCACCCATTCCTTCAGCTTGAATGGACCGCAACCGATTGCCTTGTCGTTCGCGGGGTTGGTCTTGAAGTCGGTGCCTTCGTAGATGTGCTTCGGCAAGATCGGCGCCGTGGTGCAATCGAACGCTCCCAGGAACGGGGAAAACGGCGACTTGAGCTTGAACACAACGGTCAGCGGATCGGGAGCTTCCGCGCTTTCAATGCGGGTGAAGATCGGCCGGGCCCGCGCGTGGGTCTCGGGCAGGATCTTGGTCATCGAGAAGATGACGTCGTCGGCCGTCAGCGGCTTGCCATCGTGGAAGGTGATGTTCGGGAACAGCTTGAACGTATAGGTCAACCCGTCGGGCGAGACGCTCCAGGACTGCGCCAATCCCGGGATCGGCTTCAGGTCAAAATCGTAGCGCAGCAAGCTCTCGTAGATCTTGCCGCCGACCGTCAGTGTCGACTGGAGCTGACTGATCGCGGACACCAGCATGGCCGGTTCCGGATGGGTAATGGTGCTGAGCGTGCCGCCGCGCGTCTGCCCCGCGGCACGGTGCAAGCCGAGCGGGATTCCCGCGACGCTGGCCATTCCCGCGGCCAGTCCCAACTTGCCGAATTCACGTCTATTCATTCCCATGACATCCCCCCTTCCTGTTTACATGGCTCTCTGGACGAGACGCGCCGGCCGCAGATGCGGCGGCGACCATCACAGCTTCTTCAGCCCGCACCAGTTGGCGACGAAGAGCGCGATGCTCAGTGTGATCTTGCGGACGCTTTCGAGATCAACGCGTTCATTGAACGCATGCGGCCCGATGCCGAAATGGCCGTAGCACAGCGCCGGAATTCCATAATCCACTTTGTAGTAGCGCGTATCGGTAACGGCGGTGCCGATCTGCAATTGCATCGGCTCGTTGAAAACCACTTGATGCACCGAAGCGAGCACCTGCTCGGCTTCGCTTCCAGGCTCCAAGACCGACGGATCAGCCTGGAAACCGCTCCAGATCAGTTCAGCCGGATTGCTCGACAGGAAGCTGTCGGTGGCTTGTGCGTCGGCCAGGCACTTCTCGATGCCACGCATCGCCTCCTGCGGAGTCGTGCCGGGAAGCAGGCCGAGCCGGCAATCGAACTCGCACCAGGCCGCCGTGGAGCTCGCCCAGTCGCCGCCCTTGATGATGCCGACGTTGAACTTGATCGGCGATTTGACAGTCTTGAACCACGGATGATCCACGGCCTGTTCGTTGAGCCGCTTGGTGTAGTCCTGGAACGCACGGATCACGTGCATGCCGGACAAAATGGCGCTGGTGCCATTCTCTGAATAGGCGACATGTGCCGGCGTGCCCCGCACCCGCACCCTGAACCAGATCGCGCCGACCTGCGCGCGCAAGAGCTTGTGGCCGATCGGCTCGGGAATCAGGCACGCGTCGGCGCGATAGCCGCGCATCAACGTCGACAGTGCGCCGTTGCCGGTGCTTTCTTCCTCGGTGACGGTCTGCAGGTGGATGCGGCCCTGCGGCGCATAGCCCGCGGCCCGGATCGCATCGAGCGCGTAGATCATCGCCGAGACGCCGGCCTTCATGTCCTGAGCGCCGCGGCCGTGCATCCAGCCGTCGCGCACCACACCGTCAAACGGCGGAAAATCCCAGAAATCGAGCGGGCCTTCCGGCACCACGTCGATGTGGCCCTGCATGATCAGGCTACGTCCCTTCCCGTCGCCGTCATGGGTCGCCACGACTTGCCTCGAGCCGGCAAGATCGATCCCGTCCATCGGGGCCGCCTTCGGATGGCTCATCAGGTCGACATCGGCGAGACTGAAGGCATCGACCTTGTAGCCGCGCTCGGCCAGGCGCTCGGCCATCCAGGCTTGGAGCGGAGCCTCCTGGCCGCGCAGACTGCGGAATTGCACCAGACGCTCGAGGAAGGCGACCTGGTCGTCAAAGTTGCGATCGACAGCAGCCCGCAATTCTTCGGCAAGACTGTTGGTCTTGGTCAGCTCAGTTTCCAAGGTCGTCTCCTGTGCGCAAGGGTCATTTCACCGAATGCCCATTGTTGGTCTGGTCGATTTTCGCCGGTCGTGGAGTTCAGGCGACGAGGCAGGATTCGAGGATCGAAAGTCCCTCGTCCACGATCTCGTCCGACGCCGTGAGCGGGACCAAGATCCGAATCGTGTTCGCAGTCGTGCCGCAGGACAGCAGGATCAGGCCGTTCTGGTGCGCGAGCCTGGTGACCTGACTGGTGGCTTCAGCGTCCGGCTCGTTGCTCCCCCGTTGCTTGAGCACATCAAAGGCGATCATCGCGCCCAATCCGCGAGCCCGGGAAATCGGCAGCAGATGATTGGCCTGCGCGAAACGATCGATCGCATCGCGCAAGCGCGCGCCGATCTCATTGGCGCGCGCAAGAAGGTTCTCTTGCTCGAACACATCGAGGACCGCAAGCGCCGCCGCGCATGCCAGCGGATGACCTGCATATGTGCCTCCGAGGCCACCCGGCTCCGCCGCATCCATGATCGCGGCACGTCCGATCACGCCCGATAGCGGCAAGCCACCGGCAAGGCTTTTCGCGACACAGATGAGGTCCGGCTTGACGTCGTAGTGCTCCATCGCGAACATTTTTCCAGTCCGACCGAATCCGGTCTGAACTTCGTCCGCGATCAGCACGATCCCATTCTCGTCGCAAATGCGGCGCAGCCCGCGCATGAGTTCGGGGGGAGCCTGGTGGAAACCGCCTTCGCCTTGCACCGGCTCGATGATGATCGCCGCCACCTGGGATGCATCGATATCGGCCTTGAAAATGAAACCGATATAGCGCAGCGCGTCGTCGACACTAATTTCGCTGCCACTGATCGGAAATGGCACATGCCACACGCCGGGCAGAGGGGAAACAACACCCTTCTTGTAAGGGACGACTTTTCCCGTCATCACCGACGCAAAGGCGGTGCGCCCGTGGAAGCCCCCCGTGAACGCGATGACACCGGTGCGGCCGGTTGCCGCACGAGCGATCTTGACCGCATTCTCGGTAGCCTCGGCGCCGGTCGTGAGCAGTATCGACTTCAGCGGCCCGCTGATCGGCGCCAGCGCATTGAGACGCTCGGCGAGTTCAACATAGGAGTCATAGGGGGCGACCTGGAAACAGGTGTGCGTAAAGCGATCCAACTGATCGCGAACCGCCTTGATCACCCGCGGATGGCGATGACCGGTGTTGAGAACCGCAATGCCACCGGCAAAATCAACGTAACGTCGCCCCTCGACGTCCCAAAGCTCGCTGTTGAGTGCCCGCTCAGCGAAAACCGGTGTGGCATGACCAACACCACGGACCACCGCAGATTGTCTGCGTGACATCAGTTCGGAGTTTAGCGCCATTCTTACTTCCCCAAGTTGAGGGGACCGTAGTTGGCGCGATTGAACGAACAACCAGTTTTATTATCGCGCTATGGTGACTCACATGCACCGGTCGGACCGTTCGGTGCGCTGGCCAGCACATTTTGTAGCCAATTCCGCAGTGCAACAATCGCCGGGTCGCGCCAGCGCTCTTTCAAAGCGACCAATTGGTACGTTCCCATATAGACGGAGGTGGAGAGGAGTTCGACCAACGCGCCGGTGCGAAGGTCGTCCTCGATCAGGACGTCGTTGGCGATCGCCACGCCCTGCCCCAGCCGCGCCGCCTCGATGGCGAGGTGGGCGTGCCAAAGGCGCTGGCCGCCGAGCTGCGGCAAATCGACCAACCCGGCCAGCGCTCCCACTGCTCCGTCGATTCTTCGTGGATCAACGCGATCGACGCCAAATCCGTCAGGCTCGTGATGGCGGGATGACGCGCCAGATAGCTCGGGCTGGCCACCGGGAAGACCCTCGGCCGGATCAAGGGCTCGGACGCGAGATCGAGATGCGTGGTGATCACATCGGCATAGACGATCTCGGCATCCGCCTCACCACGCGAGAGATCGGGGTGCGATAATGTTGGCTGCAGGTTGACTTCCCATCGGTTTGGTGGGCCCGTCAGTTCGGGAAGCCTCTGCAGCAAACGACGGTTGGCGATGCCGGGAATACACCAGATGTTAAGGGTGGTTCGCGACGGAGGACGCACCGCAACCGTAGCGCGCGCGATGATCTCAAACGCTTGCGACAATTGCTCATAGAGAAACGAACCTCGTTCCGTGAGCATGACGCCGCGCCCCTGGGCGCGGACGAGCGTGACGCCGAGGCTTTCCTGGAGGTTCTGGATGTGACGCGAAACGACGGTATGGCTCACCGCCAGCTCATCGCCAGCGGCACGCATGCTGCCGGTGCGGCCAACAGCTTCAAAAGCTCTCAACGCAACAAGGGATGGAACCCGGGGCCTGGTCATAGGGATGTGGAGACAATCAGCGCTTCAATCGCTGAGGGTTATGCCTCACCTAAATACTTTCTTCAATTAGAACAGACACATCGTCGGGTGCCCTGTTCGCTCCTACACAAGGGCCATCGACACATTCTCTCCCCGTGTCGTTCGCTTTAGGCCTATTCGGGCTGCTTCGACAGCAAGTCGATCATCAGACGTGCTATGTCGTCGACCTTCTCGTCTAGCGCGAAGTGACCGGCGTCGAGCAGATGAATCTCCGCATCCGGCAGGTCACGCCTGAACGCCTCCGCGCCCGGTGCAATGAAGGATGGATCATAGCGTCCCCACACGATGAGCGTCGGCGGCTTGTGCTCGCGCAGAAACGCTTGCCATGCGGGGTAAGAGGCCACGTTCGTGCGGTAGTCGTAAAGCAGGTCCGCCTGGATTTCTCGCTGCCCAGGTCGGGACAGGAACGCATATTCGTCGGTCCATGTATCGGGATTGTAGCGCTCGAGATTGGGGCTGTTGCCGATGTGACGGGCCTTGGCGCCTTCGAGCGAGGTGAAAGCGTCGACCTGCTCCGGCTGGGCATCACGATCGGCCCAATATTGCGCAATGCCGGTCCATTTGGCGCCGAGCCCTTCGCTGTAGGCGTTCGCATTCTGGATCACAAGCGCGCGCACCCGCTCGGGATGAGCCACCATGATGCGGTAGCCAACCGGACCGCCATAGTCCTGCAGGTACAGGACGTAGCGGCTGATCTTGAGCTGCTCGAGCAAGGCGTTCGTGGTCTGGGCGAGATGGTCGAACGTGTAAGCGTAACGTGAGGGCGGCGGAGCCTCGCTCTGGCCGAACCCCGGATAATCTGGTGCGATCAGGTGATAGCGCGTAGCAAGAAGCGGAAGCAAAGTATCGAACATCCGCGAGGAGGACGGAAAGCCGTGCAACAGCACAATCGTCGACGCGTCGCTCGGCCCCGCTTCACGATAGAAGATGCCGACGCCATCCACCTGCGTGCGATGATAAGTGATCGTGGCCGAGGTCGATGGCAAGGCTGCGGCCCGGGCGCCATGACCAACGGCTAGCGCGGCGACCGCCGATAGAACGGTTGGGAGCTTCATATCCTCACCTCCGGCAATGCGATTGGCCGACGTGCGACCGAAACCCGCGAAGAGACAAGTCCTCCGAACAGCGAAGCGCGACGACGTTTGCCATCGGGATCCCATGAATATCTTATGCAGGAAGATATAGGTTCGATCTCCGTCCTGAAAATTCAAATAATGAGATACGTATCATCTCATTTGACGATATCGGAATCTCTCCGCGAAGCGATGGGGCATGGTCACAGCCAGGCCGATGGAATTTGGCCTGCTCGATGCCATATTGAGTGGTGTCGCTAGAACGGTCGGAGATCGATAAGCCTTCTGTTCGCCGATCCGATGAATACCGCTGAACTCAGAAAGACCAGTTCGCAAACTTGGGAGAACAGCAGGATGGCTAAGGCGTACGAAATCATCGACCACAATTATGATGTGGTGATCGTCGGTGCCGGCGGCGCCGGACTGCGCGCGGCACTGGGAATGGCATCGTCAGGCCTCAAGACGGCCTGCGTCACAAAGGTCTTTCCGACGCGCAGCCACACCGTCGCCGCACAGGGCGGCATGGCCGCATCGCTTGGAAACATGGGCGATGGCGACGATTGGCGCTTTCACATGTACGACACGGTCAAGGGCTCCGACTGGCTCGGTGATCAGGACGCGATCGAATACATGTGCCGCGAAGCCGTGCTGGAACTGGAGCACTATGGCGTGCCCTTCTCCCGCACCGCGGATGGTCGGATCTATCAACGTCCCTTTGGCGGCCAGACCATCGCGTACGGAAAGAAGATGGCCCAGCGCACCTGTGCGGCGGCCGATCGGACGGGCCATGCCATCCTGCACACGCTCTATCAGCAGTGCCTGACTCACAGCACGGAGTTTTTCATCGAGTATTTCGCGTTGGACCTGCTGATGGATGATGACGGCGCCTGTCGTGGCCTGTTGGCGTGGAACATGGAAGATGGGACCATCCACCGCTTCAATGCTCACCGCACTGTGCTGGCGACTGGTGGTTACGGCCGCGTCTACTTCTCCTGCACCGCCGCTCATACCTCTACCGGCGACGGCAACGCAATGGCGCTGAGGGCCGGATTGCCGCTCGAGGACATGGAATTCACGCAGTTTCACCCGAGCGGCATCTACGGCTCCGGTTGCCTGATCACGGAAGGGGCGCGCGGCGAAGGCGGCTATCTCACCAACTCCGAAGGCGAGCGCTTCATGGAGCGTTACGCACCAAGCGCAAAGGATCTTGCCGGACGCGACGTCGTATGCCGCGCCATGACGATTGAGATCAACGAAGGGCGCGGCTGCGGTCCGCGCAAGGACTATATCGAACTACATCTGGAGCACCTCGACCCGGAGCTCCTGCACACGCGCCTGCCGGGTATCAGCGAGACCGCGAAAATCTTCGCAGGCGTCGACGTCACACGCCAGCCAATTCCGGTGCTGCCCACCGTCCATTACAACATGGGCGGAGTTCCGACCAATCTGCATGGCGAAGCCGTCACGTCTCGCCACGGCGATCCGGAAACAGTCGTTCCAGGACTGATGGCGATCGGGGAAGCGGCTTGCGTTTCAGTGCATGGCGCGAACCGCCTTGGCTCCAATTCGCTTCTCGACATCATCGTGTTTGGACGAGCAGCGGCTCACCGCGTGATAGAGACCTTGCGTCCGCAAGAGGGCCACGCACCAGCGCCCGACGAGGCGACCGATCGTGCCATCGCGCGTCTCGATCGCATCAGGTGGGCCAAAGGCAAGACTGTCGCCGGCGACATCAGGCTGGCCATGCAACAGACCATGCAACGCCACTGCGCCGTGTTCCGTACCGGCGCTCTGCTGGACGAAGGACTGGCAAAGCTTAACGACGTGATCGCCACGATGCGGAATGACGTTGGAGTGACCGATCACACGATGATATTCAACACCGATCTGGCCGAAACACTCGAACTGGACAACATGCTTGCGCAGGCGAGCGTCAGCCTTCATTCAGCGATCGGTCGCAAGGAAAGCCGCGGCGCCCATGCGCGGGAAGACTTCCCCAAACGCGATGACGAAAACTGGCTGAAACACACCCTGTGCTGGCTCGACGATGATGGCCGTGCGCGCCTCGACTACAGACCAGTGCATTTGCAGCCTCTCTCAAACGAGGTCCAGTCAATCCCGCCAAAAGAGCGCGTGTACTGATCGAGGGGTACCGCTCAATGCTGGATATGTCGCTCAGTTCAAGAAAACCGGTGGCCGATGTTACCGACAATACAAGGAAGCTTCGACTCCATTGTAGGTCGTCGGATGGATTCTAATCGATATTCCTTTCGAATCGCCGCTTGCCGTAGCCAATTGGCTAAGAGCATCGAACCGGAGCCGCTGTAAGATTGATCAACCTTGCATGAAAAACGCTGTCTACACCGGACAGGAAGGCTTCGCCTCATCGCTTACCGCGTTGCAGGCAACAACGGCGGTCGCCTGGGCAATCGCTGTCAAGCGTGTCACGCCAGAAAACGATGAGTTGCGCCTGCGATGGTTGCCCCATCCGAACCTCCCGGCGCCGTCAGAGGACCGACACCCCGAGAGATCGCGTTCTGGCTG